>CAZLYF010000099.1:0-12925 GCA_964563725.1 uncultured Oscillospiraceae bacterium | reverse complement strand
AGATGGCGACAAAAGGCCTCAGGCCTGCGCGGGCCATGCCGGCGGCCATGGTGACAGCGTGCTCCTCGGCGATGCCCACGTCAAACAGCCTCCCTGGGTGCCGCTGCCCGAAGGCTTCCATGCCGGTGCCCTCCTTCATCGCCGCGGTGACGGCGACGACGCGGCTGTCGCGGGAGGCGATCTCCGCCAGCGCCGCCCCCGCGGCGGGCCCGAAGGGCTGCGCCACGCTGCTCACCCTGGGAGACCCGTCGCGGGGATCGAAGGGCGCCATGCCGTGGGTCTGGTCGGGCCGGCTTTCGGAGATCGCGTAGCCGTTGCCCTTGCGCGTCACCACGTGCAGCAGCAGCGGCTCGCTGAAGTCCCTGGCCCGGCGCAGGATCCTCTCCAGGCCCGGCTCGTCCTGCCCGTCGACGGGACCCAGGTAGGTGAAGCCCAGGGCCTGGAACAGCGTTTCCCGGACAAACACGTTGCGGATGTGGTTTTTTACCCTCTGCGCGAGCGCGTGCAGGGGTTTTGCCCCCACCGGCAGCCTAAGGAGGAAATCCGACACGGCCTTCTTGGCGCTCAGCCAGCCTTTGCTCGCGCGCAGGAAGGTGAGATAGTTCGAAAGCGCGCCCACGTTGCGCGAAATGCTCATGCCGTTGTCGTTGAGGATCACGATGAGCCGCGTCCCGCTGCTCCCCGCGTCGTTGAGCGCCTCGTAGCACAGCCCGCCGGTGAAGGCGCCGTCCCCGACCACCGCGACGACGTGCTCGCCGCCGCCCCTCAGGTCCCTCGCGCGCGCCATGCCCAAGGCCGCGGAGATCGCTGTGGAGGCGTGCCCGGTGTTGAAGGCGTCGTATTCGCTCTCGTCGCAGCGCGGGAAACCGCTGATGCCGCCAAAGCGGCGCAGCGTCTCCATCTGCTCGCCGCGCCCGGTCAGGATCTTGTGCGGATAGCACTGGTGGCCGACGTCGAAGACGATCTTGTCCCGGGGGCAGTCAAACACCCGGTGCAGGGCGAGCGTGAGCTCGACCACGCCCAGGTTGCTTGCCAGGTGCCCGCCGTTTTCCGACACCGCGCCGATGATCTTTTCCCTCATCTGGGGGATCAGCGCGGCAACGTCTTCCGGCGCGCAGTTTTTGAGGTCCTCGGGCGACCGGATGCGGGACAGGTCCATGCGGCTCTCCTTTTTGCAAGCGCTGCCACGCAGTATACCATGCCGCAAGGAAAGCGGCAAACCTCAGCCGCGCCCCCATCGTTCTCCCAGGAGCGCCTTCACCCCCTCCGCGGCAAGCGCGAGGCCCATCGCGCAGGGGACGAACATCAGGCTCCCGATGGGGGGACGGCGGGGGCCCCCCGGCGTCCCCTCCCCCCCGCGGTCAACGGGACCCTGGAAGGGCTTGAGGGGAGGTTCCGTGGAATAGACCACCCGGAGGCTTTCCACGCCGCGCCTGGCAAGCTCGCGCCGCAGCGCCCGGGCCAGCGGGCAGTGGGAGGTCCCGCGGATGTCCCCCGAAACGATCCGCGAAGGGTCCAGCCGGTTGCCGGCCCCCAGCGCGCTGACCAGCGGGACGCCCAGGGCGGAGGCGCGCGCCGCCAGCTCCGCCTTGGCCGCCACGTGGTCCATGGCGTCCAGGATGCAGCCAAACGCGGACAGGTCCACCTCCCCAGCGTTTTCCGGGAGATAGAACCCGCTGTGCGCCACGACCGCCGCGCCGGGGTGGATGTCCAGGATCCGCCTGCGCGCGGCTTCCGCCTTGCCCATGCCCAGCGTCGAGTGCAGGGCGAAGACCTGGCGGTTCAGGTTGGATGGGCTGAACCGGTCCCCGTCAAAGAGGTCCAGGGAGCCCACGCCGCTGCGCGCGAGGGCTTCGGCCGCGATGCCCCCCACGCCGCCCAGCCCGAACACCGCCGCGCGGCTGCCCAGGAGCCTGTCAAGCGCCGGCCTGCCGATCAGCCTTTCGGTGGATTCAAACTGGCTCATCGCCCCTCCCCCGGCCCCCGCTGCGCGGGCGCGCCGCCCGGGACCCTCATCGCCCGCCGAACCATTCCCTGAGCAGCCGCAGGGCGGAAGCCATGTCCTCCGCGGAGCTTGGAAGGGGTTCGAAGCTGAGCGTCCCGTCGTAGCGGAGTTCCCTGAGGACCCCGAGGATCCTTTCAAGCCCCGCGGACAGGCCCGCGGAAGGGAGCGCGCGGCCGCTCTCGCAGACATGGACATGCGCAAGCCAGGGGAAATACGTCCGCAGGTGTTGCGGCTCCTCGCGCTCGTAGAGCATGTGCACGCTGTCGGCAAGCAGGCGGACCCGGGGGTGCCCCGCCCTGCGCACCACCTCCATCGCCTCGGGGAGCGTGTTGATGAAATTGGCTTCGTAGCTCCCGATGGGCTCCATCGCGAGGGTCACGCCGAACTGATCGAGCAGCGGCACGACGATTTCCCGAACCAGGGAGGAGAGCTGTCCGCAGCCCTCCCGCGCGCCCGTCCCCTCCGGCAGGTTGCGGGCCCCCGAGCTCCCGAACACCAGGGTCCCCACGCCCAGCGCCTTCATGCGCGGAAAGGCTTTTTCCAGGTAGGCCCGCGCGGCGTCCGGGTCCCGCGCGGGCCCGGTGAGGCGGATCGACGCCGGGAACATGTTGCAGCAGCAGTCCGCGGCGAGGGAGAGCCTGTCAAGGGAGGCCCGCAGCCGCTCAAACCCGTCCTGCGGGAGCGCGGCGATCAGGGTCAGCGGGAACTCCACATAGTCGTACCCCGCGCCGCGGATGGCTTCCAGGAGAGGGTCGTCCGGCCTGTCCTTCAGGGCGGAAGCGAATCCCGTGCAAAACCCGTATCGCATGGCGGCACCTCCATCGCTGGAAAAGATACCAGAAACCCGGAGGGCGGACAAGGAAGAAGGCCGGGCGGAGGACCGCGCTTCGGGGATGTCGGGGACGCCGATGCGCGGGCGCGGATTTCTGTTGCCATCGCCGGCCGCAGGGGGTATAATGGCCTTACTGCGGACGCCTTCGGGGCGTCCCGTGGAAAAACAAATAACGGGGAGGTCCATCCACATGAAAAAACTGCTCATCCTGCTCCTTGCCGCCCTGCTCCTGAGCCTCCCGGCCCTCAGCGAGACCTTTCCTTCCAAGGGCATCACGCTGATCGTCCCCTGGAACGCCGGCGGGTCCTCGGACCTGATCGGCCGCCTGCTCGCGGCCGACATGGAACAGACGCTCAAGGTCAAGATCTCGGTGGTCAACACGCCGGGCGCGACCGGAACGATCGGCATGAACGACGCGATGATGGCGCCCCATGACGGCTACACGCTCATCGCCAACGCGACGCCCTACAACCACGGCGTTCTGGGCATCGCCGACTGGAAACCGTCGGACTGGAAATACTTCGCGGCCTATTACGTGCCGGGCATCATCGCGGTCAACAAAAGCAGCGCCTACAAGAGCTTTGACGACCTGTATGCGGCGCTTCGCGACCATCCCGGCGCCGTTACGGGAGGCACCGCGGGCGTGGGCTCCACCGGCTACGTCAACATGGAGATCCTCAAGTCGGTCGATCCCGTGTTGGGCAACTACAAGCACATCTCCTACACGGGCGGCGCGGCAGCCGTGACCGCGACGCTGGCGGGCGAGGTCGACTTCACCCCGCAGCTTTCCAATGAGATGATCGACCTGCTGCGCTCCGGCGACCTGGTGGCGCTGGCCGCGCTGACCGCCGACGACGTCGTGTTCGAGGGGCTGGACTACACGATCCCCTCGATCAAGAATTTCCTGCCTGAGACGGAAAAGGTGCTGCCCTGCGGCGACGCGTTCGGCCTGATGTTCCCGGCCGGCGTGCCCGACGAGGCGACCCAGGCGCTGGAGGCGGCCTATCTGAAGGCCTGCCAGACGGAGGCCGCCAAGGCTTTCGCGAACCAGAAGGGCGTGATCCTGCAGGCCCTGAACCTGGAGGAAAGCATCAAGCTGCGAGACGCCACGGCGTCGAAGGTCTGCTGGATCCTCTATGACGGGGGCGCCGCCCAGAAATCCCCGGAGGAATTCGGGATCCCGAGGCTCTGAGCCCCGGCGCGGACCCGTCGCCTGAACAAGCAAGCAAGCCGGACCGGGGTGTGCGCGGCGGAAGCTGGACATATCCCGGTCCGCGCGTGAAAGGATGCGGTCGCAGTGCCGGAAGAAAAGCTTTCTTCCCCGGGTGAGGAGGACGCGTCGCGCGACGCGATGGGCGCGGTGGTCGAGGACGAATCAAAACGCGCGCACCTGGACTTCCTGACCTCCCTCGTTCTCATCGCGATCTCCGTGTCGGCCATCCTCGCCAGCATCGGGTACTGGCTCAAACAGAAGGTGCTCTTCTACGAGTCCGCGGGCTTCATGCCGGTCCTCGTCGCCGGCGGGCTGCTGCTGATGGCCGTGAAGCTGCTCGCGGAATCCCTGAAGCACGATACCGTCAGGGGATTTGCCGCGCGCCTGAAGCGGTCGCTGTCCGCGACGGGACGGAGCGTGGCGGTCCGCAAGGCCATGGTCGGCCTCTCCATCTTCGGCTTTTACGTGTTCTTCCTGCTCGGGCGCCTGTCCTTCGCCCTGGCCTCGTTCCTGGCGCTGGCCGCGGTCCTGGTCTACGTGCATCTTGACGGGAAATGGCGGACCGCGCTGACAATGATCGTCATCGCGGCGCTGAGCGTCGCGGGCATCGTGGGGCTGTTCCAGTACGCGTTTTCCGTGCCGATGCCCTGAGGAGGTGCGCATGGCCTGGGAGTTCATCACCAACGCGTTTTCGGTCGTGTTTTCGCCCTATGGGTTCATCGCCCTGGTCCTTTCCGTGTTCCTCGGCCTGATCTTCGGGATGCTCCCGGGCCTGACCGCCACGATGGCCGTCGCGCTCCTGACGGGGCTGACCTATTCCTTTGACGGGCCGCTCGCCGTGATGGTATTGATCGGGGTGTACATCGGCGCGATCTCCGGGGGCTGCCAGTCGGCGATCCTTTTGAACATCCCGGGGACACCGGCCTCCGCGGCCACCGCGGTCGACGGATTCCCCCTGGCCAGAAAGGGCAAGGGCGGCCTGGCGATCTTCGTCTCCAACGCGTCCTCCTTTTCCGGCACCATGCTCAGCGTCCTGTACCTGATCCTCTTCACCCCGCTGCTGACCGACGCCGCGCTGAGGTTCAATTCGCACGAGATGTTCCTGCTGACGGTGTTCGGCATCGTCATCTGCGGGAACCTGACCTCGGGCGGCCGCCCCATCAAGGGCTGGATCTCCGGCTTCGCGGGCCTGCTGGTCTCCCAGATCGGCCGGGACACGGTCAACTCCTTCGCCCGCTTCACCTTCGGCAACATGCAGCTCACGGGGGGCATCTCGCTGCTGCCGGTCATGATCGGCCTGTTCGGCTTCCCGGAGATCGCCCAGTCCTTCGCGGCCCTGAAGCGGGAGCTGGCGAAGGCGCAGAAATTCCGCGCGAGGGAAGGGTTTCAGGTATTGAAGCGCAACTGGCTGAACATCCTGCGCTCCAGCGTCCTGGGGGCCGTCATGGGCGCGATCCCGGGCGTCGGGGAGGACACGGGCGGCTGGCTGAGCTACTGGGCGCAGAAAAAGGCCTCCAAGCATCCGGAGGAATACGGAAAGGGCTGCATCGACGGCGTCGTCTCCGCCGAAACGGGCAACAACGCGGCCATCGGCGGCGCGATCATCCCGGTGCTCTCCCTGGCGATCCCGGGGAGCGCGCCCGCGGCCGTGCTGCTCGCCGCCTTCTGGATGCACGGCTACCGGCCGGGCCCGCTGCTGATGCGGGACACGCCGGAATTTTTATACTACGTGGTCATCTTCATGCTGGTGTCGGCCCTGCTGATGTGGCTCATCGCCTCCAACATGTCAAGGCTCACGGTACGGGTGCTGCGGGTCGACCAGCGGACGCTGATGCCCGTGATCTTCATCTGCTGCGTGATCGGCGCCTTCGTCGTCAACAACCGCCTCTTCGACGTGAAGCTCATGTTTATCTTCGGGCTCATCGGCATCGCGATGAACTACATGAAATACCCTTCCGCCCCCTTCCTGCTGGGCGTGATCCTGGGCAACATGGCCGACGACAACCTCCGCAGGGCGCTGATCCTTCACGACGGGAACCTCCTTCCTTTCGTCACGCGCCCCATCAGCCTCTTCTTCATCGTGTTCATCCTCGCCCTGATGCTGCCGCAATTCAAATGGTTCCGAAAGCTCACGGGCGCCGCCAAGGCCGCGATGCGCGGGAAGAGGGGAGAGGCATGAGGCGCTTTGACCATATCGGCCTGCGGAGCGGCGGCGCGCGGGCGGACGAACGCTACGTGTCCAAAACGAAGGTGTGGGTCACGGACCCCCTGCTCCACCCTTTCCGCGTCGAATGGCTGCGCTACGAGGCGGACAGCCCCGTCCCCGAGGCGGTCAGGGACTGCCCCCACGTCGCGTACCGCGTCGACAGCATCGCAGCCGAGTCGGAGGGGCTCCGGGTATTGATTCCCCCCTTTTCCTCCGTGGCGGGCCATACCGTGGGGTTTTTCGAGACGCCGGACGGCGCGGTCGTCGAACTGATGGAATACGGGGACTGAAGGCGCCCGGGGAGGCCGCGGCGCGTTTGTCATCCGGCGCGCCGCCCGCTATAATGGGCGGAAATCAGCGCCGCTGGAAGGAAATCGCGATGGAAGAAGCCGGAGGAGCCAATTTTATCTGGGACGCCGTCCGGGAGGACCTGGACAGGGGCCTGTGCAGCCGCGTGCACACCCGTTTCCCCCCGGAGCCCAACGGGTATCTGCACATCGGTCACTGCAAGGCGCTGGTGACGGATTTCGGCACCGCGGAGCGTTTCGGCGGGCTGTGCAACCTGCGCTTTGACGACACCAACCCCGCCAAGGAAGAGGCCGAGTACGTGGAAGGCATCATGGAGGACATCCGCTGGCTGGGCTTCTTCTGGGACGGCGGGCTGTATTTCGCCAGCGGGTATTACCAGCAGTGTTACCAGATCGCGGAAAGTTTTATCCTGCGCGGGCTGGCCTACGTGGACGAGCTCACGCAGGAGGAGATGCGCGAGTACCGGGGCACCCTGACCGAACCCGGCAGGAACAGCCCCTGGCGGGACCGGCCCGCCGCGGAGAGCCTGGACCTTTTCCGCAGGATGCGCGCGGGGGAGTTCCCGGAGGGCCGCTGCGTGCTGCGCGCGAAGATCGACATGGCCTCCCCGAACATCAACCTGCGCGATCCCGTCATGTACCGCATCCTCTACAAGGAACACCACCGGACCGGCAGGGAATGGTGCATCTACCCGATGTACGATTTCGCCCACCCCCTGGGGGACGCGATCGAGGGGATCACCCATTCCCTCTGTTCGCTGGAATACGAGGATCACCGCCCGCTGTACGACTGGGTGGTGGAACACGCGGGCTTCAGGAAGGGGCACAGGGACTCCGCGGGCAACCAGACCTGCGGTCCCAGACAGATTGAGTTCGCCCGCCTCAACCTCACGCGCACCGTCATGAGCAAGCGCTACCTGCGAAAACTCGTGGAGGAGGGCTTCGTGTCCGGCTGGGACGACCCCCGGATGCCCACCCTGTGCGCGATGCGCCGCCGCGGCTACACGCCCCCGGCCATCCGCGATTTCATCGGCCGCGTCGGCCTTTCGAAGGCGGACAGCGTGGTCGACTACGCCCTGCTCGAGCACTGCGTGCGCAGCGACCTGGGTCCGAAGGCCCCCCGCGTGATGGCCGTCCTTCGTCCGCTGAAGGTCGTGCTGAGCAACTGGCCGCAGGGCCGGGAAGAGCGCGTCACGATGGAAAACCACCCCGATTTCCCGGACAGGGGGACGAGGGAAGCGCTGTTCACCGGGGAGCTGTTCATCGACGCGGAGGATTTCTGTCTGGATCCGCCGGCCAGGTTCCACCGCCTGAAGCCCGGCGGGGAAGTGCGGCTCAAGGGCGCCTACATCATCCGCTGCGACGAGGTCGTCAGAAGGGAGGACGGCACGGTCAGCCACCTGGTCTGTTCCGTGGACCTCTCCACCCGCTCGGGCGGCGAGGGCGCCGGGCGCAAGGTGAAGGGAACGCTGCAGTGGGTCTCGGCTTCACACTGCACCCCCCTGGAGGCGCGGCTGTACGAACCCCTGCTCAGGGGCGAGGAAGAGCTTTCCGAAGACGCGGACCGCAGGGATTTCATCGCCCGGCTCAACCCGGACAGCCTGAGGGTGGCGGAAGGCGTTGGCGAACCGCTCCTGGACGCGCAGCAGGCGGGGAGCACCTTCCAGTTCCTGCGCGTCGGCTACTTCTGCAAGGACCCCGATTCCAGGCCCGGGCGGCCGGTGTACAACCTGGTGGTCGGCCTCAAGGACAGTTACCGCCCTGAATGACCGGCGGCGCCAGCCGCCCATTGAAGAGAGGACTGCCTCATGTCTCGCGTACGCACGCGCTTCGCGCCGAGCCCCACGGGCTATCTGCACCTCGGCGGCCTGAGGACGGCGCTGTATACCTACCTCCTCGCCCGCAAAAACAGGGGCGCGTTCATCCTACGCATCGAGGACACGGACCAGGAGCGCGAGGTCCCCGGCGCCGTGGAGCTCATCTACCAGTCGCTGAGGACGGCGGGCCTTCAGTATGACGAAGGCCCCGACGTGGGCGGCCATTACGGCCCCTATATCCAGTCGCAGCGCAGGCATATCTATCTGCCCCACGCCCTGCGGCTGGTGGAGGAAGGCGCCGCCTACCCCTGCTTCTGCTCGAGGGAGACCCTGGAAGAGAAACGAAAGGCCGCCGCCGAGAAGGGGGAGACCTTCAAATACGACAAGCGCTGCCTGGGCATCCCCGCCGCGGAAGCGAAGCGGCGCATGGCCTCCGGCGAACCCCACGTGATCCGCCAGAACATCCCCCAAAGCGGCACGGCCGGTTTTGACGACCTGCTCTTCGGGCACATCGAGGTCCCCTGCGACACCCTGGACGACAGCGTGCTCATCAAGGCGGACGGCCTGCCCACCTACAACTTCGCCAATGTGGTCGACGACCATCTGATGGACATCACCCATGTGACGCGGGGCACCGAATACCTCTCCAGCGCGCCCAAGTACAACCTTCTGTACGAGGCGTTCGGCTGGACGCCCCCGATGTACCTGCACCTGCCTGTGGTCATGAAGGACGCGACGCGCAAGCTGTCCAAGCGCTACGGCGACCCCTCCTTTGAAGACCTGCTGGCGATGGGCTACCTGCGGGACGCCGTCATCAACTTCATCGCGCTGCTTGGCTGGAGCCCCGGCACCCAGCAGGAGTTCTTCACACTTGAGGAGCTCGTGGACGCCTTTGACACGTCGGGCCTCAACAAGTCCCCCGCGATCTTCAACATGGAAAAGCTCACGTGGTTCAACGCGGAGTACATCCGCCGTCTGCCCTTCGGCGAGTATCTCCGGATGGCGGAACCCTGGTTTGACCGGGCCCTCCAGGGCGCGGGCATCGATTACAGACGCCTTGCGGAACTCACCCAGAGCCGCACGGAACTGTTCGGCCGCCTGCCGGACATGGTGTCCTTTTTGAGACAGCCGCCCGACACGGACCTCAGGCTCTATGACAACAGGAAACAGAAGAGCAGCCCCGAAAGCGCGCCGGGAGCGCTGCGCTTCGCGCTGGCGGTCCTGCGCGGCCTTCCCGACTGGACGGAGCAGGCGCTGCATGACGCGCTGATTTCCGCCATCGCCCAGGCGGGGCAGAAGAATTCCGCGGTCCTGTGGCCGCTGCGCGTGGCGCTCAGCGGCCTTGCGAGCACGCCCGGCGGGGCCGTCGAACTGGCGGCGCTCCTGGGCAGGGACGAAACGCTCAGGCGCGTGGAGACCGCCATTGCCCGGCTCGCCGCGACGGGGGCCGACGCGCCCGGGGCCACGAAGGCCCCGTCATGAAAAAACAAGGCATGCCCATATCAATCGGAGGTGAAACCAGATGAAGTCCATTCCCATCAAGCTCAGCTTTGCCGAAGAGGTCAAGACCTTCGTCAACGTCGTCAGCCGCTACCCCTACGACATGGACCTGCGCGCCGGAAGGCACGTGGTGGACGCGAAGTCGATCCTGGGGATCTTCTCGCTGGACCTGAGCAAGCCCATCACGCTGGAGGTCTACAGCGACAGCTGCGAAGACCTTCTTCTGGACCTGAAGCAGTTCGCGCTGAAATAGGCGCCGCCGCGCGGTCCGGGCCGGGGGCAGCCCTCCGGGCCGCGTCCTGAAGCGGGCCGGAGGGCTGCGCTTTGCCCAAAGCGGCGGCGCGCAGGGCTTTGCCCGGCCCGCGAGCGTTTTCCGGAAGGGACGGTCAGGCACGCATGAGGATCTGCGACGCGCACTGCGATACGCTTTACAACCTTCAGACCCGGCCCGGGCAGGCGACCGACGTCACGCTTGAGAGGCTCTCGGCCGGCGGCGTCAGCCTGCAGACGCTGGCCATGTACGTCGGCCAGCAGGCGCCGCCCGAGGCGGTCGAAGCGCTATTTGCAGGGATGCTCGCCCACTTCGCGCGGCTCAGGGAGGAGGGCTGGCGGCAGCTTGACGACCCCGGGGCCGCGCGGGAAGGGGAATGCGCGGCGATGCTGTCCGTGGAAGGCTGCGAGATCTTCGCCGGGGGCCTTCAGACGATCGCGGACTACCGCTCAAAGGGCGTCCGCATGGCCGCCGTGACCTGGAACCATGAAAACGCCCTTGGATACCCCGCGGTCGGCGGCAGCAGCCTGGGCCTGAAACCCTATGGCTTTCAGGCCGTCCGGGAAATGCAGCGGCTGGGGATCGCGGTGGACGTGTCCCACCTGAACCCCGAGGGCTTCTGCGACATCCTCGGCAAAACGGACAGGCCTCCCCTCGCCTCGCACAGCTGCTGCCGCGCGCTGTGCGACCATCCCCGCAATCTGAGCGACAGGCAGCTCAAGGATCTCTTTGAGGCGGGCGGCTTCGTCGGCGTCAACTTCTATCCGGTCTTCCTCGTGGGAAAGGGCGCGCGCTGCACCCTCGACAGCGTCGTCGACCACATCGACCATATGCACCAGCTGGGCGGCGAGGGCAAAGTCGGCTTCGGCTCCGACTTCGACGGCATCGAATCAAAGCCCGAAGGCCTTGACGATCCGTCTTGTTTTCCGCGTCTGCTGGACGCGCTCAGACGGAGGGGCTACCGGGACCGGGCCCTTCGGGACGTCGCCGGGGAAGCCTTCATCCGCTATTTCGAAAGGATCGCCTGAGGGCCCGGCAGGCCCCTTGCGGTCACGGCGCCTCAAGGATCTCCCGCGCGAACGCGCCCGCCTTTCTCATGGCGACGGGCAGGGGCAGGGCGCGCATCGCCTCCCGGTCCGCCCAGAGCCCGTCCCGGACCGGGCGCTCGCGCTCCGTCTCGAAATGGCGCATCCGCATCTCCCATACGCGGTGGGTGAATACGTGCCTCGCCTCGCCGAGGTCCCCCCGGCCGCGCGCGTCGATGCCCAATGTCCGCAGCTGCTCGAGCGCTGCGGGAAGCGAGGCGTCCCCTTCCCTGAGGAGGAACACGTACAGGCCCCTGAGCAGGGCCTCCGTACGCCTGACAAGCAGGACGCGTTTTTTGCAGGTCAGCAGGATAAGCCCCACCGGCACTTCCTGCGGCTTTTTTTTCCGCGCCGAGACCGGCAGTTTTTCCTGCTCGCCCGACAGGCAGGCCCCGCAGAGCCTGTTCAGCGGACAGTTACCGCAGTCGGGCGTGCCCGGCAGGCAGACCGTCGCCCCAAGGTCCATCAGCGCCTGGTTCATGTCCCCCGCCCCCCGGGCGGGCATCAGCCGCTGCCCGTGCGCGCGCAGCGCCGCCCTGCCCGCGGGGCTGTCCACGTCTTCCCTGACGCAAAACAGCCGGCTGAGCACCCTCGTCAGGTTGCCGTCGATGGCGGGCTCCGGGAGGTTGAAGGCGATGCTGGCGATGGCGGCGGCGGTATAGGGCCCGATGCCGGGCAGGGAGCGGAGCGCCGCCGGATCGGCGGGGAGGACGCCGCCGAAACGGCTTTGCACGATCCCGGCCGCAAGGCGCAGGTTGCGCGCCCGCCCGTAATACCCCAGGCCTTCCCAGTGTTTGAGGACCTCTTCCTCAGTCGCTCCGGCCAGGGCCTCCACCGTGGGAAAGCGGCGGATGAAGCGCCGGTAGTACGCGCCCACCGTCTCTGTGCGGGTCTGCTGCAGCATGATCTCGGACACCCAGATCAGGTAGGGGTCCCGCGCGCCGCGGAACGGCAGCCTCCGCCCGCTGCCGGCGTACCATCCAAGAAGCGTGTCCGTGATCTGCCCGTACCTCTCCGTCATGCGCGGAGTATAGCACATCCCCGGCCGGACCTGCATGTTTGATAAAATCCCGCATAATTTGAAGATTAAGGCCGTTTCGTTGAGATTTGCCGTGTAATTAATGATTTCTGGTTATTTCCGGTCATTCTCGCCATATCGGCCGCTTGCAGCTTTCCGGCGAATGACGTATAGTGTGCCCTGGTGTTAGCACTCACCATTATCGAGTGCTAACAGCCCAAAAAGGGTTCGCAAGGAGGAAGCAGGATGTCTGTCAAACCTTTGGGTGACCGCGTGGTCATCAGGAATGTGGAAACCGAGGAAACCACCAGGAGCGGCATCATTCTCACAGGCGCCGCCAAAGAAAAGCCCCAGATGGCGGTGGTCGTGTCGGTTGGCCCGGGCGGGAATGTGGACGGCAAGGAAATCACCATGCACGTCAGCGAAGGCCAGAAAGTCATTTATTCCAAGTACGCCGGCACGGAAGTCAAGATCGACGGCGAGGAACTGATCATCGTCCGCCAGAGCGACATCCTGGCCGTCGTGGAATAAGCGAACAGCTCACAGAGAAGGAGAAAAGAAATGGCAAAGCAGATCAAATACGGCGAGGAAGCCCGCCGCTACCTGGAGAAGGGCCTCAACGCGCTGGCCGACACCGTGAAGATCACCCTGGGCCCCAAGGGCCGCAACG
>CAZLYF010000098.1:0-13041 GCA_964563725.1 uncultured Oscillospiraceae bacterium | reverse complement strand
GGCGTAACGGAAAATGACAACAGGTCCTCCGTCTTTCTTGAAAAGAGGAGCTCGTGCGCCGGTTCTTTAGAGGGCGGATCCGGCGGCGTCCCGCCGTCTGAAAAGCGCAGCCATAGAGCCAGCGCCGCACAGACTGCCACCAGCGCCACAAGAACGGGCGCCCGGCTGCGGCGGACGGGGCGCGGACGCTTCCTTTCAATCTCCCGCATGACGGATCAGGACCATTTTCTGGGCATCAGGACCCTCGCGGCCACAGCAAGCACCAGAAGGGGCAGAAGGACGACAACGGCGATGGGAACGGCCGGCGAGCCGTAGAGCAGAGGCTGTCTGACAGCTTCCCGGGACGAAATCTCCAGGCTGATGGCGTCATGGTGACCCAGGTGGCTGAGCATGCTCATCAGGAATTCGGCGCTGTAGGTGTTGCCGTAAAGCCAGTTGTCCGTAAAAACGGAGGAGTTGCCGATGATGAAGGCCATCGAACGCGTCCCGCTGCCGTGCGCGCGCTGCGACAAAAGGGCCAACGGGAAGGTCCCGGTTTCTTCGCCCTCCTGCCAGTCAAGCGTCCCGGCCTGATCGGCATACTGCCGCAGATAGGCGGTTCCGCTGCTCAAAACCGTCTGGACGATCAGATCGCCGCCCATGTTTTTGTCCGGGGGGGCAAAGGCCCTTGCCCCAGCGAGCAGGAGGGTCTTTTTCCCCGCGGCAATGAGCGGTTCAGTCGGTTCCGTGTGGTCCATGTAGGGCAGAAGATAGGCGGGAGACTCGAAGTATGAACCGGTTGCGTCCGCACGCGCCACGACAAGGCCTTCCCTCTTCACAATGCCGTAAGCCCTCAGCAGCGCGTCAAAGTTCTCCAGCGAAAAAGGGTCGTCAAAATCGGAGGTGATGAACAGGCTCCCTCCCGACGCGGAAAACGCCTCGATTGCGCTGAGCTCCGCCGCATTGAGGTCCTTGCGCGGGGAGAGGAGCATCAGGACGCTGTCCGGGTCAAGGCTGTCCCCTCTGAGGAGGTCGACGCGGACAAAGGCGTAGTTGGCATCCCGCAGCAGCGCCTCAAGGGAAGCTGTCGCCGCGCTGTCCAGCTCGTCGTGCCCCGTCAGGACCTGGACTGTAGGCAGCCGCTCCGCGGTCACGTACAGGATGGCCTCGGTGATGCTTTTTTCGTAGTTGAGCCCGGATAGGTAAAACTGCCCGTCCTGGATGTCATAGCTCTGGGCGATGTAATTCGATCCATCAAGGACGCGCGTCCTGTCTGTGTCCGCGCAGTGCACGATCAGGCAGTCCGTGGACACTGCGCTGTCGTCCAGGCTGTCGGACAGCTTCGTAGCCAGAAGGGGGTTCCTTGAAAGGTCTTCCACGGAATAGCTCAGGCGATCGGAAAGGGCGTCATAGCGCTCCAGCAGGCCGATGAGCGAATGGTCCTCTTCGCCCGGGGTGAACAGCGCGTAAATGTGGACGTCTTCCCTCAGCTCCGACATCGTCCTTTTTGTCAGCGCGCCAAGGGTGGTGATCCGGTTGAACGAATGGTCCTGTTTGAGCGCGTATTTCTTTTCCGCCCGGTCCACCGCAGCCACCGACAGAAGGACCATCAGGATGTTCAGGAGGAGAAAAAGCGCTGACATGCCGCCCGGCCGCCGTTTCCTCGCGGGAAAACCAAAGGATAGCCGTTTCATGAGGCCGCTCCTCTCCTCTGCCGCGACAGGATGCAGGCCGTCGCCAAGAGCATCAGGTAGATGAAGCCCAGATAGAAAACCACGTTTGCCGGGCTCAGCTGCCCGTAGACGAAGGGCACGAAGCGGTCGTACAGGCTTAAAAAGCCCATGGTGGACCGCAGGAAGACGGGCAGGGCCGTGCCCGGGGCCAGGCTCGAGAGCCAAAGAAGGAGATTCGCTCCGAAAGCGAGGATGGACGCCGTGGATTCCCTTTTTGAAAAGCAAGTCACCATCAGATCAAAGGCGATGAAAGCGCCGCCCTGGAGGATCAGCCCCAGATAGGTGACGGCCAGTTCGGGGAGCCAGACCTCTCCGTAGACGCCCACCAGCGCGGGATAGGCGACGCTGAACGCCAGGGCGGCAGCGAGGACCGAAAAAGCCGCGAGGTACTTGGCGAGCACGATGGACGAAACGGGCTGGGGAGAGGTGTAGAGCAGCTGGTCTGTGAAATGCTTCCTCTCGCCGGCGATCAGCCGCGTGACAAGGACCGGGGCCAACAGCATCTGCACGTAGCTGAGCATCGAATAGAAGCCGGTCATGTCGGAAGACAGCGACCTCAATTGGGACAGATGGAACAACAGGCCGGAAACGGACAAGAAGACGCCGATATACACATAGCCGGCCGGCGTCAGGAAATAACCCTGGAGTTCCCTTTTCCACAAGACCGTCATCCGCGGGCCTCTTCTTGCGGGCGCCCGCAGGCATGCGTGGCGCTCATGAAAATGCTCTCCAGATCGTCCTGCACCGGAGCGAGCAGCAGGATCGGCGCCTGCAGCCCGGAGAGCAGCGTGAACAGCTGGCGCTCAAACGGCTCGCCCCTTTCCACTTCGACCAGCGCTTCGGCGCACTCCGGCAGAGCCGTCGCCTGTGCGTCGGCCCTGACGACAGACGGGAGGGAACGGAGGGCGGGCAGGAGATCCTGCTCCCTCATCTGCACCCTGACGCGAAAGCGTCCGGGCCTGCCGCTGCCATTCCGGGAGGATCCCCGGTCGCAGACGACGCGCCCGGCCTGCAGGATGATCACCCGCTCGCAGACCTCCTCGACTTCCCTGAGCAGGTGCGAGGAGAACACGATCGTGTGTTTCGAGGCGAGGGAGCGGACCAGGTTTCTGAAGCCGACCGCCTGGGCCGGGTCAAACCCGGCAGTCGGCTCGTCAAGGAGCAGCACGTCGGGGGAGCCCACCAGCGCCTGGGCGAGACCCAGTCTCTGCCTGTAGCCTCTGCTCAGGTTGGATATCCTGCGGTGCTGTACAGCCTCGATGCCCGTCAGCAGGGTGATGTCGCGAAGGTGCTCAGCCCGTCCTTCCTTGCGCAAGCGCTTGAGGCCGCAGCAGAACAGAAGGTATTCCCGAACGGTCATCTCCGGATACAGGGGAGGCTGTTCAGGCAGATAGCCGATGAGCGACTTCGCATCCCGCGGGCTGATCGCCAGGTCGTATCCGCCGACCACGACCGTCCCGGGCAAGGGGGGATAGTAGCCGGAGAGCACATTGAGAAGGGTGGACTTCCCCGCTCCGTTTGCGCCAAGAAGCCCCATGATCTGTCCTCGAGGCACGGAAAAGCTGACGCCGTCCACCGCAAGGGTACGGCCGAAGCGCAATGTAACGCCGCAGGCGGAGATCATGGCGCGGGGATCCCTCCTTCCAGCCGGATTATAGCATGGACGCGGCGCGTTTTCGTGAACAAACTGTAAAGGCTGGCAGCCAGCGCCTCAGGCCGTCCGGCGCTGCCGGAAAATGTCCCCAGGGACGCAATCCGGTATGCTTCGGTTCAAAACATACCGGAGTCTGTCCATTTTGCCGGAACGCCCGCGGCCTTGCAGCGCCGGCAGGGCCGCCACGTTTACGAACGAAAGAGGATATGCTATGCTCTGCCGGGCAGCCGCCGAAGTGCGCTGCAAAGGGATCAGGAAAACCGGGAACGCGGAAGGCTGGGCATGAACAGTTACAAGTACAACCGTCGGACGAGCCAGGTCAGTCTGGGCACCAAGACCCAGAAAAGGATGCTGTTTTCGTCACTGGTCCTGCTGATTGCGGCGGTGGTCGCCCTTTCCGTCCTGTATTCGCGGACGGCTGCGTTTCAAAGCGCGGCGGAGCAGCAGTTCTCAAGGCGCATCAACAGCGCCCTGATCGACGCGATCGAACAGGTGAACAGGCTCTCCGGCGGGGTGCAGTCCAATTCCTCCTCGAGGCTCGCGCTCGTGAGGGGCTATATCCATGCCATCCATCAAATCAACGAGATCAGCCTGTCGGTCAGCGGTGAAAAAGGGCGTCTGGTGCCCGCGGAGGCGCTTTCAGCCCTTTTTGACGACCTGGACACCTACGAAAGATTGATACAGACCGCCACGTCGTCCACGCTCGAGATCCGCACAACGCTGCTCACCCACTTGACGGCGCTTGACGATATGCTGTAGGTTGCCGGAAGGTGGGCAGCGTGCGCGTCAGATACAGCGCGGGACCCCATCCGCAAAGGGCGGAAAAGGCGGCTTCCGCCCTTTTTCTGCTTTCGAAGGCTCCGAACACCGCAGATCCTGAGCCGCTCATCTGCGCAAAGGGGGCGCCGGCCTTCAGCAAGGCTTCGGCGGCAAGGGTGATTTCCGGGAAAAGGGAAGCCGCCGTTTCCTGCAGACGGTTCCCGGCGGAGCGGCGCAGCAGGCCGAGATCCTTGCGCTGCAGAGCGCGGATCACGTCCGGAGTCCTGGCCGCCGTCTGCCGCGGCGGGTCTTGACTGAAGCGGTCAAACACTTCGCGCGTGCTCAGGGACCTCCCCCTGGGCTGGATGATCACCAGCCACAGCGTGCCGCTGACGGGAAAGGTCTCGATCCTTTCCCCGATGCCCGTCACGCGGGCGGCTTCCCTCTCCAGGCAATACGGCACGTCTGCCCCGATTTTGAGTCCGATCTCAGCGAGCCGCGCCGCAGTGTATCCGAGGTTCCAGAGCCGGTTGAGGCCTTTGATGACGGCCGCGGCATCCGCGCTCCCGCCCCCGAGGCCGGCGCCGGCCGGGATGGCTTTGTCAAGCGCGATATCCGCTCCCGCCCTTATGCCGGCGGTCTCCCTCAGAAGCCTTGCGGCCCTGAAAGCGAGGTTTTCCGGCCCCCCCGGGATCTCCGGGCAGCCTCGGACGCTCAGCCTCAGCTCATCCATGGGCCGGAGGGTGACGACGTCGCACAGCGCGATGCGCTGCATGACCATCTCCAGCTCGTGGTAACCGTCGCTTCGTGTCCCGGTCACTTCAAGCGACCAGTTGATTTTTGCGTATGCCTTAAGCTTCATCGCGGCCTGCGGGGCATTCGGCCCTGCGCAGCGTGAACTGGAAAACGGCGCCCCTGTCGGAGGGAAGGAGACGAATGGACTGGCGGTGCCTGTCCATGATCATTTTGCAGATGGCGAGCCCCAGCCCTGTCCCCTGGCTTCCCGAATGCGCCTTGTCCGCCTTGTAGAACCTCTCGAACACATGAGGCGCATCCTGCGGCAGGATCCCGACGCCGTTGTCCCTGACGGTCACGGCGACCGTATCGCGGCTGGCGGCCCGGGTTCCGATCGTGATCGTTCCATGGTCCGGCGTGAACTTGACGGCATTGTCGATCAGGTTGATCAGCACCTGTTCGATCTGGTCGCGGTCCGCATACGCGCAGCTCTGTTCCTTGCTGAACTCCAGCTGGATGTCGATCCCCTTCTCCTCGATCCGGGGCATTTTCGTGATGAGAACGATGCGGATGAGCTCATTGAGATCGAAGATGCCCAGGGACAGCGGCGTTTCCTCGTTTTCGATCCTGGAAAGGCTCAGGAGCCCTGACACCAGTTTCGTCATCCGCTGGGTCTCTGCGAGGACGATCTGGAGATATTGGTTCTTTTCGGCGTCCGGGACCGTTCCGTCCATCAGCCCCTGGATGAAGCCCTGGATGTTGGTCATGGGGGAACGGAGTTCGTGCGAGAGATTCGCAATGAAATCCCGCCTTGTCCGCTCGATATCCTGAAGCTTCGACGACATGGCGTTGAAGGCCGCCGCAAGGTCATGGAGCTCGCGGGCCCCCGCCTCGGAGACCTGGGGGGAAAAGCTGCCTGCCGACATGGCGACAGCCGCCGCCGCCATCTCCCTCAGCGGCCTGATGAAGCGCCTCGTGTACAGGAACACGATCACGGCCGCAACCAGCGTCACCACCAGCGAGACCGCCGCGACCTTCAGCCCCAGGCCCTCATAGGAGGCCAGGACGGCCTGCGCGGCGGTCTGGATGTAGACGGCGCCCAGCACGACCCCGCTTTGCGCCCAGGGCACGGCAACGGTAAACATGGGGCCGGAAGCCGTGTCGTTCTGAACGACCACCTCGTTTCCCGAGAGGACCGCCTGCAGTGTTCCGGCGATGTTCCTTGCATCAAACGAAGCCGACAGGTCCCGGTGTTCGTCGAGGATCGACAGGAAATAGGCCGTGCCCTGCCCGCTTCTGTCCACGACCATGCAGTAGGCGGAATATTCGTCATACACGTAGCGAAGCTTGTTTTCCAGGACCTCCTGCAGCGGACGGAAACTTGCGCCAAGCAGCAGATCGATCGCCCTGGCCTGCATCGTTCCGGCCAGATAGGCGATATCGTAAGCCTGCAGTTTCAGGGCATCCATCCTCGACCGGACCTGAGCGTCGCGCATCGTGAAATAGAACACGCCGAACAGCAGCGACACGCAAAGCACGATCACCGCGATGAAGACGAGCATCAGCCTGGCGAACGTGCTCTGGCGCACCTATTTGACCTCAAACTTGTAGCCGACGCTCCAGACGGTCCTGATCTGCCAGCCAAGCTCCTCGCAGCCGGGCAGCTTCTCCCTGAGGCGCTTGACGTGAACGTCGACTGTCCGGCTGTCTCCGAAATAGTCGAAGCCCCATACCTTTTCAAGCAGCTGTTCGCGGGTGAAGACGCGGTTGTGGCTGGCTGCCAGGAAATACAGCAGTTCCAGCTCCTTGGGCGGCATGTCGAGCCTGCTGCCGCGGTAGGTGACCTCGTACTTTGAAAGGCTGACCGTCAGACCGGGAAAGGAAAGCGTATCGTTCTGCGCGTCCTTGGGGCTCCCCCGGCGAAGCACCGCCTTCACGCGGGCGACAAGCTCCTTGGTATCGAAAGGTTTCGTGATGTAGTCGTCGGCGCCCAGCTCCAGGCCGAGGACCTTGTCGAACACCTCGTCTTTGGCAGACAGCATGATCACGGGGATCGAGCTGATCTGCCTGACCGCACGGCAGACCTGCCACCCGTCCATCCCGGGAAGCATGACGTCAAGCAGCAGCAGGGACGGCGGATTTGTCCTGAATGCGGCCAGCGCCTCGTCTCCCCGGAGAAAGACCCTGACGTCATAGCCCTCCTTTTCAAGATACAGCCTCACCAGCTGCGCGATGTTCCGGTCGTCGTCGACGACCATGACACTTTGCCTGCCTTCCATCCCTGTCCGGCCTCCTTATTTCAGGGACACGACTGTGACGCCGCCTTCGCCTTCCCCATAGCGGCCGGTCCTGAAGGCCTTGACATGCGGATAGGACTTCAGATGCCGCTGGATCCCGGCGCGCAGGGTCCCCGTGCCTTTGCCATGGATGATCGAGACTTCATGCATGCCTGCCAGCACGACAGAGTCCAGGTAACGCTCCACTTCCGCGATCGCTTCGTCAAGCGCCATGCCGCGCACGTCGCATTCCAGGCGGACGCTGCGGTCGGCCGCGGCCGCCGGCGCCCGTATCGTCGTTTTCGCCGCCTTTGCCTCCTCCTGCGTGCGCCTGAGCTGGTTGAGGTTCATCTTCATTTTGATCGCTCCCGCCAGGACGAGCAGGTCGCCTTTCGCGTCCGGTTTTGAAAGCACCGTGCCCCTGGCGTTGAGGGCAAGGATCTCCACAGGATCTCCCACCTCAAGGCGGTCTGTCGGCTTTGAACCGGGGAGGGAAGAAGGCCGCAGCCCTTCCGACAGGCTGTCTTCAAGGGCCTGAAGGTTCCTGGCTGCCGCCTGGGCGCCCTGGCCGCGCCCCTGGTTGTCCTTTTTGAGGAGATTGAGCTCGCTGACGATCTGGGCGCATTCACGCTTGGTCTTTTCGAGGATCTTTCGCGCCTCGTCTTTTGCTTTTTTCGCCGCAGAGGCGCGCTTCCCTTCAATGTCCCGCCAGAGGGCTTCAGCTTCGCTGCGAAGGCGTACGGTTTCCTGATGGGCCTCCTCGGCGAGTTTTCGCTCCTTCTCGGCCACCTGGCGGTGGTATTCCGCGTTGGCGATCACATCCTCAAAGCGGAGGCTTTCGCGGCTCATCAGGTCCCTGGCCTGCGCAATGAGGGAGGACGGGAGCCCGAGCCTGGCGGAAATTTCAAACGCGTTCGACTTGCCGGGGATCCCGATGGAAAGCCGGTACGTCGGGCGCAGCGTGGCGACGTCGAATTCCACGCTCGCGTTTTCGACGCCCTCCGTTGAAAGGGCATAAGCCTTCAGCTCGCTGTAGTGGGTCGTCGCGATGACGCGGGCTTTCGCTTTCAGCAGGTGATCCAGCACGGCCTGCGCGAGCGCGGCGCCTTCCGCTGGGTCCGTGCCGGCACCAAGTTCGTCAAGGAGCACGAAATCGCCCGGTTCCGCCTGGCCGAGGATGGCGACGATGTTGCCCATGTGCGAGGAAAATGTGGAAAGGGACTGCTCGATGCTCTGCTCGTCTCCGATGTCCGCGTAGATGTGCCTGAACACGTTCAGATCGGTCCCCAGGTCGCAGGGAACATGCAGCCCGGCCTGTGCCATGACCGACATCAGGCCGGCGGTTTTCAGGGTGACCGTCTTGCCGCCCGTGTTGGGGCCCGTGATGATCAGCGTCGTGAAGCTTTCACCCAGCCACAGGTCGCAGGGGACGACCGTGTCGCGGCTGATCAGAGGGTGTCTGGCTTTGACGAGCTTCAGCCTCCCCCTGTCGTTGAGCCGGGGCTCGATGGCGCCCATGTCCTGCGCGAGCCTGGCCTTGGCGAAGATGAAATCGAGCAGGATCAGGATCTCCACGCTGACGGCGGCGTCTCCGGCGCAGGCCCCTACGCTGCTTGAGAGCAGCAGCAGGATCCGGTCTATCTCCTGCTGTTCCTTCGCCTGCCACTGCTTCAGGTCGTTGCCCGCCTCGACGACGGCTGTGGGCTCGATGAACAGTGTCGCGCCGGTGGATGACTGGTCATGGATCAAACCCGGGACGTTTTGCCTGTACTCCTGACGGACGGGAAGCACGTAACGCCCGTTGCGGATGGTCACGATCGCTTCCTGCAGGTACTTGGCGTACGACGGGCTGTGGATCATGCTCTGCAGCCTGTCCCTGATGCGGTCATTGCACAGCCGGA
Source organism: uncultured Oscillospiraceae bacterium (assembly GCA_964563725.1). GTDB lineage: Bacteria > Bacillota > Clostridia > Christensenellales > Aristaeellaceae > CAZLYF01. Next base: position 4,004 of record CAZLYF010000098.1, on the reverse strand, counting down.
TATGCCGCCTGATATCCGTCAGTTCAGGGCTGGCGCTGTCCGCGATCTCCTCTTCGCTGAGGATCGCTTCGCCTATCTGCTTCTCCAGCGGGCGAAAGGTCGACAGCGAGGAAGCGATCGCTTTGAGGACGGGCATGTTTTCCTTGTCCGTGACCAGCGCTGACCTTGCGGCGGACATGGCGCGCAGGCACACGGCGACGTCAAGAAGCGCCCGGATGGAAAGCGTCGCGCCCTTTTTTGCCAAGTCCAGGGAAGGACGCACGTCCCTGAAAGCCGTCAGCGGGCTGGCGCCGGAGTAGGTCAGCTCCACAAGCGCCTCCTCCGTTTCCTTCTGGGAGTACTCCGCTTCAGAAAGCGTGGAAAGGGGGAGCAGTTCCCTGCAGCGGGCTGCGCCCATTTCGGTCAGCGCGAAGGAAGAGAGGCGCTCGAGGATCTTGTTGAATTCCAGGACGCGCAGCGACCGCTCAGTCAGGCTGCGTCCGGCTTCGGGGTTTGTCATCAGGAGACTCCTTTGCCGAATCTGCCCTTGTACATGGGCACGCAAACGTCAGCAGGCACGGCTTCCTTCTTCATCAGGGCAGCGTAATGCCGCGTGAGGCGCAGTGAACTTTCGGAATCTTCCGTCGTGAAATGGAGAAGCAGGGACATGCCGGGCGCGCTGCCGGAAAGGTGCCGGGGGCTGTGGTGCAGAAGGACATTCAGGCAGCCTTCCGGCAGGCGGATGGGGCTGAGGGGATAAACGCACCCAAGCCTGTCTGCCACCGACCCTCCGCGCGTTCCCTTTCCCTCCCGGCACAGGCTGCAGACGTCCCTGAGACCATGAAGACCGCGCAGGACCCTTTCCGGGCAATGGTTGAGAAACATCACCTCGGCGCGGCCGTAGGCGGGCAGGATCAGGCGGACGGGGAGGCCGCCATTGACGAGCGCTTCCACTTCCTGCCGGCTGCTTTCGCGGGAAAGCACGGCGGACGAGCAACCTGACTGGGACAGGAACAGGGCGGCTCGCGCGTTCCAGACCGGGAGCCCTTCCCCACCGATGATATCCCTCGGCCAGGAGAAGTTCAACTGACCGATGTTTTCCGCGACGACCCGCAGGCCGAAAGCGACGGCGGTCTTCCAAAGCATCCGGAGCGTCGCATCCGTGCACTGGCGCGGAAGGCACAGCGCATCCTGGCGCCGCAGGGCCGCGCAGCTTCTCTCGAGCCCGGTATAGTCCATCGGGGCGTAGAGGAAGACGTCCGCCCCGGCCTGGACGAACCCATCAAGCTTGCCGATCTCCGCGCTCCGCACGTACAGCTGCGGCGGCGCGTCCGCGCTGACGGGCACGGACTTCGCCGGAGCGGTCCAGGGCGGGGCCTGCCTGCGACGGTACGCAGCAGCCTTTGCCGCGCCAAAGGCCTCAAGCGCCTCTCTCCTGAGGCTGTTGAGGGAGGAGAGGGGCAGAAAAACGGGCACGTCGGAAACAAAGCGGAGCGAACGCAGCGCATATGGCGTGCCGCCCGTTTTCCGGATGCAGCTCAAGGCGTTCTCCATGGTCAGCGGAGCGGAGCGGGCGGGCGCTGCCGGATCTCCTTGCGCCCCTGCCGATACGGTCCCGTCGGAGAATGTCAGCGTGCTGTCCCTGCCTGGCGCCGCCATGAGCACTGCGTCCAGCATGACCGGGGACGGGCAAGCCTCAAAGGAGCGTCTCGCCCGGGAAAGCTGGTCTTCGTCGTCGAGCCTGAACACCTGGTCTCCGGGATCAGCAGCCCAGCGGTGCCGGATCAGCGCCTGTTCGCCCGGCATCCTGTCCGGCCCCGAATAGACCATGTCCTGTTCGGCTGCCCCCCTGATTTGCAGGCCGTCCCCGTTTTTCAGGGCAGACAGAAGCGACAGGGCGCTGAGAAAGGACGCCCCGATCGTGCGGCAGGAGATGATCCGGCCGATGGGCAGGCCGTCGTGGGAGACCCGCTTCTCGTTGATGATGTCCGCGTCCCCCTGCCCACCCGCATATCCTTTTGTGAAGCCGCCCCTGTTGAACACCTGCAGAAGCGCCTGCAGATCCTCGGGCCTTGCGCAGGACTCCCCGGCGGCGGCACGGTCGATGGCCCTCCGGTAGGCGGCTGTGACGACGGCGACGTATTCCGGGCGCTTCAGCCGGCCCTCGATTTTGAAGCTGGCGACGCCGGCCGCGATCAGCGCGGGCAGCAGTTCGATCGCGCACAGGTCCCTCGGGGAGAGCCATGCCCCCGGTACGCCCCTGTAGAGGTACTGAAGCCTGCAGGGCTGCGCGCAGGAACCCCGGTTCCCGCTCCTTCCGCCGATCAGCGCGGACATCTGACATTGGCCGCTGACGGAAGCGCACATCGCGCCGTGGACGAAGACCTCCGTTTCCATACCGGTGGCGGCGATGGATGAGAGGGTCTTGAGAGAACACTCCCTTGCCGCGACCACGCGGCTGACGCCCAGGCCCCTGAGGAAGTCCGCGCCTGACGCATTGTGTACGCCCATCTGCGTGCTTGCGTGAACGGGAAGTTCAGGGAACTCCTCCCGCGCGAGGCTGAGCACGCCGATATCCTGGACGATCACGGCGTCGGCGCGAAGGCTGTCCACGAGCCTGAGCAGCGCGCGCAGCCGGCTGACTTCCTGTTCCTTGACGAGGGTATTGACCGTCACATAGACGCGCTTGCCGTACAGGTGGGCGGTCTTCAGCGCTTCGGCCAGGTCCTGGTCGGAAAAGGCGGCCGCCGAACGCGCCCCGAAGCTGCTGGGGCCGAGGTAAACGGCGTCCGCTCCGTTGCTGAGGGCAGCCTTCAGCGCAGCCAGGTTTCCAGCGGGCGACAGGAGCTCAGGGGCCGGCATGGGGCAGGCAAAGCTGTTTTCTCAGGCGCGCATTGTCGTCCTGGGCTTTGACGAGTTCATCGGCGAGGGACAGGATGACCGCGATCGGAAGGGAATCCCTGTCAAGGGAGGGATGGAGTGCCGTCAGCTCGGCCAGACGGCGGTCGGCGAGCGCGGCGAAGCGCTGCACGTGCTCCGCGGTGTCCGTGGACGTCAAGCTGTAGTTTTTCCCCGCGACCCGAACGGTGACGGTATGGGTGTCCACTTCATTCCTCCCTGAGCTTTTCAAAAGGAGGAAGCTGTCCTTCGAAGGCTACGGACAGCCTGCCGATGGCCTGGGGCTCCAGGGGCTTGTCCGAAGCGTCCCTTGGAACGGAGGCGATCGATTGCACGGCCTCCATGCCCTCGAGCACCCGGCCGAAGGCGGCGTACAGGCTATCCAGGCGCGGGTGGGTACCGGTCATGATGAAAAACTGGGAGCCGGCGGAATCCATCCGCTCGCTGCGCGCCATGCTCAGTACACCGGGAACGTGCCGCAGGGGGTTGTCGATCCCGTTTCGGGCAAACTCGCCCCTGATGCTGTACCCGGGCCCGCCTCGGCCGGTGCCCAGCGGACAGCCTCCCTGGATCATGAATCCGGGGATCACGCGGTGGAAGGTCAGGCCGTCGAAGAAGCCCGCTTTGGCAAGCTGAACGAAGTTCGCGACGGTCTGCGGTGCCTGTTCCGGGTACAATTCGCCGCTGATCTTCCGGCCGTCCTTCAGCTCGATGGTGAACCGGGGAAGGGCCTGATCTTGCATGACAGCGCCTCCGTCTCTTGTTTTCTGCGAAAGAGGATACGCATCGCAGGCCTGCTTGTCAACCGCGCACGCAGGGCTCCGCGCCTGGCCCCGCCTGAAGGCGGCGCGCCCCCGGCGCCCCCTGCGCTCCCCACCGAAAAGAAGGGGAATTACCATTTGACAGGAGGCCTTGCAGTTGCTATATTGATGGCGGCGCGGCTGACTGCCGTCCGCGCGCCGTACGGAGAGATGGCCGAGCGGTTTAAGGCGCCGGTCTTGAAAACCGGTGATGCCCACAAGGCACCGGGGGTTCGAATCCCTCTCTCTCCGCCATCTCAGCGGCCTTGCGAGGAGAAGTACCCAAGTGGCCGAAGGGGCTCCCCTGCTAAGGGAGTAGTGTGCTAA
>CAZLYF010000097.1:0-13205 GCA_964563725.1 uncultured Oscillospiraceae bacterium | reverse complement strand
CGACGCCGGAAGCACAGGGGACGGTTCTATGTGTTTTGTGAAACACATAGAACCGTCCCCTGTGCTTCTCCGTTGATGAAGCAATTTTTAAAATTATCCACCGCCGCGTCCAAATGCACGGACAACAGCTCAGCAGCTTTGTCCGGACAGCCCTTTTCCAGCTGCTCGACGATGGCCCGGTGTTTGATCGGATTGGTCATGTGGTTGAAAGGATAGCAGCTCGACTGCGTGATGCACAGCTTGACTTCCGCGGAAAGCGAGGCGTACAGCCTGGACAGGCGCGGGCTGTCCGCGGATTCGATCAGCGTTGAGTGGAAATTCATGTCCGCGTCAACATAGCTTTGCCAATCGGCTTCAAAGTTCAGCTTCTCCACCCGCTCCAGGGCTCGCATCAGCGCGATGGGAATGAATTCCATTTTTCCAATTACCCGAATGGCCTCGAGCTCGAACGGCTTGCGCAGGCGGAAGATCTCCTCAATGTCCTCATACCGGATCTTTTTGACATGGACGCCCCGGTTGGCAATTTTCTCGAGAATACCATTTGCCAGGAGGTGCGCGATCGCCTCCCGGATCGTATTCCTGCTGACCCCGTACCGGGTCACCAGGTCCGATTCTGTGATTTTTGAACCCGATGGGAAACGGAGGGAAAACACATCCTCCTCGATGGCTGTAATCACCGCATCGACGGCTGACACCAGACGCAAGCGCTTCTCCGCGCCCATAACGTCCACCTCCAAACAAGCCGCACCTACTATACTGCAGAAACCGCTCTGTTGCCATAGAAATGAAAAATTTTAGGATTGTTGAACAGTAGTGCTTGACAGCCTCAGGCCTTCCGTCTATATTGGCATCAGAAACACGGACGGGTATGCCGCCGTGGGAATAACCAGAAGGAGGAAGTATCAGTGAAAAGAGCGTTTGCGCTGCTGCTGGCTGCTTTTCTCGCGGCGGGCGTCCTGTCCGCCGCCGGGGAAGAGAAGACGAACAAGGACCTGAGCGTGCTGTGGTCTTCCGGGGGGAACGGAGACTTCGTGGACTACACCGTGGAACGGCTCACCGAGAAGTACGGCCTGAACATCACGCTGGAGTACAACTCAAAGGCGCATGAGATCCTGCAACCGCAGATCATCGCGGGCAATCCGCCGGATGTCGCGATGGTGCAGCATGGATTCTTCGACTACTTTGCGGCAATCGAGGCCGGCAAGTACACCCCGATCACGGAATACCTGTCCAGACCCGTGGAAGGCAGCGACAAAACCGTGTTTGAGGTGGCAAACCCGGACGTCATCGATTCGATGCGGGTTAACGGGGAAAGCTACATCATCATGAGCAACATGAACGTCAACGGCATCTTCTACAGCGCGAAGATGTTCAGGGACCACGGGTGGGCGGTCCCGGCGACGTGGGATGAGTTCACCGCGCTGTGCGAGACGATCAAGACCACCACGAACATCGCCCCCTTCATCTATCCGGGCATGTACCCGTACTATCTGCAGTCTCTCGTGATGCCATCCATCGCTTCCTGCGGACGCGGCACCGAGTCGATCAAGGACATCAACAATATGGTGGAAGGGATCTGGCTTTCCGACGAGGTGAAGGAAACAGCCGAACGCATCCAGTACATGCGTGACCACGGCTATTTCGCGGAAAACCTGATCTCCCTTAACCATACCGCCTCGCAGATGGAGTTCATCAATGGCAAAGCCGCCATGATCGCCGGTGGTTCCTGGCTTGAAAACGAGATGGGGGACAACTGGCCGGCGGACTTCGAGCTGTCCTTCATGCCCATGCCCATCCAGAAGAGTGCTGAAGACGAAACCTTCATCATCGTGACCGGCAACCTGTTCGGCTTCCCCTCCGCCGCGAAGAACAAGGAGTGGATCGGGGAATTCCTGGAGACGTATTATTCCCCGGCTTCCGCGCTGAGGGTCGCCAAGGACTGCGCGGTGGTTATCTCTCCGGCGATGGTGGCCGAGAGCGAGGAAGTCCGTTCGGTCCTGAAGGATTCCGTCGTGCAGTGCTACACAGCTGCCAACGACAACACGAAAGTCTTCATGCTGTACAACATGTGGTATGCCCAGTTCCACAAGGAATACCAGAACCAGCTGACCGCACTGATCTCCGGTGAGATCGATGCGCAGCAGTGGTGCGAAAACATGGAAAACCTTGCCGAGGGAGTCCGCGAGGACGACTTCATCACAAAATACAAGGTATCCTGACCTGACGCGAATGAGCCCGGACGAAGCCTGCCTTCGTCCGGGCCGTTCCCGGTCAAATTGCATCGAAGGAAGTGCCGCAAAGCCGTATGTCTGACAGGGTGGGCGCAAAAAGGGACGCGAGGCTCAAGGGATTCATCGCCCTGTTTGTTCTGCCTTCCCTGATCCTTTTTTCTGTGCTGTACGTCTGGCCTTTCATTTATGCCTTCTACCTGAGCCTTTTCCGCTGGAAGGGCTACAGCCTCGACAATATGATCTATTCCGGCTTGTACAACTACCAGAAACTGTTATCCGACGGGGTGGTCTGGACGGGACTGAGGAACAACCTGTTTTTTCTGGTGTGGAGCACGGTGGTCATCTTTTCTTTTTCCCTGTTTTTTGCCATCTGCCTCACCAGGCTCAAACAGGTCCGGCACCCGTCCTTTTTTCGTATCACGTATTTTTTCCCGAACGTGCTGTCCATCATTGTCGTTGGCGTGCTGTGGATGTTCATCTACAACCCAAACTTCGGCCTGCTCAACGGGATCCTCAAATCCATCGGCCTTGGCGGCGGCGCCAGGGACTGGCTCGGCGACAGGAATATCGTGATGAGCGCGCTGGTGGTTCCGCAGGCATGGATGTACATCGGGTTCTACATGGTGCTTTTTATCGCAGCCATCCACAACGTGCCGGAAGAGTACTATGAGTCCGCGGTGCTGGATGGGGCAGGCCAGCCAAGGCAGTTCGCCTTCATCACCCTGCCTCTGATCTGGCCCACCCTGCGCACTGCCTTTGTGTTCTTTGTGGTCAACGCCTTCGCCCGCACCTTCGCGCTGGTTTTTGTGGTCACGAGGGGCGGGCCGAACCACGCCTCGGAATTGCTGACGACCTATCTGTACGACCAGGCCTTCACCTACTCAAACTACGGGTACGGGTCGGCCATCGGGGTGTTCCTGTTTCTGGTCGTCAGCATCCTGAGCCTGACCATCATGAAGGCAACGGAACGCGAAACTGTGGAGTATTGAGAGAACGCATGACGAAGCAGCGGCGGCCTCTTGCCCGCGTCACCATGGCGCTTGTGCGCATCGTGATGGCGCTTTACGCCGTGCTGGTGCTGTTTCCGATGTTCTGGACGATCATGTCTTCCTTCAAAACGACGGGCGAGTTTTACCGAAACGTCTGGGCATTGCCGGGTTCCCTGGCCGACGGATTTCAGAACTACGTCAACGCGTGGCTTTACGCGGAGATCGGGGCCAACATCCTCAACAGCCTGCTGGTGGTGTTCGCGTCGCTGGCGCTGCTGGTCGTCCTGAGCACGATGGTTTCCTACGTCGTGGTCCGGTACAGATTTTTCGGCCACAAGCTCATCGGCAAGCTCTTTGTGTCCGGGCTGTTTGTCCCACTGGTGCTCGGCACTATCCCCACATTCTTTGTGCTCAGGGGTCTGGGGCTATACGACACCCGCGTCGGACTGGTCCTCGTCTATACCGCCTATTCCATGCCCCTGTCCGTGTTCATCATGATGGGCATCTTTGAAACGGTCCCCTCCACCTTCGCCGAGGCCGCCATGCTGGACGGCTGCGGGCATTTCGCGACCTTCCGGCTGATCATGGCGCCTTTGGCGAAATCCGGGGTCGTCACCGTGTCGATCTTTCATTTTCTGTGGACCTGGAACGATTACATCTACGCCATGACCTACGTGACCACGGCGGCCAAGCGTACGCTGTCGGTCGGGCTGGTCAAGCTGACCAGCATGGCGACCTACCGTACCGACTGGGGGGCCCTTTTCGCCGGTCTCGTCATTGTGATGCTCCCTTCGGTCCTGGTTTACATCGTGTTCCAAAGCCAGATCCAGAAGGGCCTGACCTCCGGCGGCATCAAGGGATAGGAGGCGCATTGATGGGTATTGTCCGGATCCCATTTGCAGTTCTTCACGAACATATCGTCGGCATCTTCACCCGGCTGGGTGTGCCGGAGGAGGACGCCGCGCAGATCGCGGATGTCCTGATCAAGGCGGAGCAGTGGGGTATCGCGTCCCACGGCGTGTTCAGGGTCAAGCGGTACGCGGAATGTATCCTGGCGGGTGGCATCAGGCCGGACGCGGGCCTCCGAACAGAAAGGCAGCAGGGCGCCTGGGCCCTCTGCAGCGCGGACGGCGGATTGGGGATCCCCGCCTCCTGCAAGGCCGCGGCCATAGCGGTCAGCCTGGCGAGGCAGCACACTGTCGGCGTGGTCAATGTGCGTATGAGCCACCATAACGGCGCTGAAGGCATTTACGCGGACCGGATCGCGCGGGAAGGCATGGTTGGCATCGCCATGAGTACCGGCAACCCGATCATGGCGCCCACCGGCTCCATCGACAGGCTCATCGGCAACAACCCTTTCGCGTGGGCCGTGCCAGGCGGAAAGCATGGCACGGTGATGCTGGACGTCGCAATGAGCGCGGCCGCGGACGGAAAGATCCAGCTGGCAAAGGCCCGGGGCGAGGCGATGCCGGAGGGGTGCTTCCTGGACAGGGACGGCGTCCCTTCCACCAATCCGGACGATTACCTGGACGGCGGCGCTTTGCTTCCCTTTGGAAAGCACAAGGGTTACGGACTCGCGGTCATGGTGGAGTGCCTTGCGGGGATCCTGTCGCAGGCTGCACTCACCTGGGACATCAACTCCTGGAACGAAACGCGGGGGAAGAGCGGCAATACCGGCCATATGTTCGTCGCCATGGATATCGGGAAGATCATGCGGCTTGACGGATTTGTTTCCCAGGTGGAAGAACTGGCCCGCCGCCTCAAGAGCGGGCGGACCGCGCCCGGCGCCGGCGAGGTCTTCCTGCCGGGCGAGCAGGAGCACAGGCGGAGCAAAGAACTGGACGGCATCGTGGAGCTGGCGCCCTCCACGTTTGACACGGTCCTGACAACGTCAGGGATGGTCGGAGCGCCGACGGATAAAATCGCTGCATACGGTGGAGGTTTGGCATGAACAGGTACGAATCGCTGAAAGAAAAACTGCGGGAACAACGGGCGGTGCTGGGGACGACCATCGCCAACGTGCGCTGGTCGGGGCTCGTCCAGAAGGTGGCGTCCTTTCCGTTTGACTTCATGGTCTTCGATCTGGAGCATGGGACGCTCGGCATCGAGAGCGTGGAAGAGTCGCTGCGCGTGTGCCGCCTGTGCGGCCTTCCGTCCCTGGTGCGCGTGGGCGACTGCGTTCCGAACCTGATCAGCAAGACACTGGACATGGGCGCGGACGGCCTGATCCTGCCCCGCATCGAATCCGTTGCGCAGGTGGAGACGGCCATCCGCGCCGCGCGTTACTTCCCCAGGGGCCGGAAAGGCTGCGGAGGCTTCTCAAACCTCCGGCCTGACGACGGGATGGACGTAAGCGCTTACAACGGCAACCGGCTCCTGCTGGTCCAGATGGAATCCCTGGAGGGGCTGGCAGTCCTGCCAGAGCTGATCGCGCGGTTCAGGGGCGAGATCGCCGGCGTGGTCATCGGGCCTTACGACGCCTCGATCATGGTGGGCACTCCCCTGAAAATCACCAGCGACGTCATGACCGGGTTCATCGGGGACGTGTTCCGGATCTGCCGGTCGGAGAAGATGTCCTGCGGGAGCTTTGTCGACGACGCGTCGATGATTGCCCGGTACCGCGGGCTGGGCGCCAACATCTTCTGGACAGGGACGGAACTGTCGCTGATCAGCGAAGCATACGGGCATCTGTGCAGCGTGTTCGCGGCTGAGGCCGGTGGCGCGACATGAGGATAGCGGTACGTATTGTGCAGGAGCGGGTTCCATGCTGAAGGGCGTTTACGCATACGATTTACCGGAAGGGTTCATGGCGGAGCATCCGGAGGTCCGTCTGTACCCAATCGCGGAGGACCGGCAGGCATATGAACATTTCTCCAATCCTGATCAGATCGATTTTCTTGTCGCGCGGCAGGGCGCCGTCAACGGCATGCTGGAGGTCTTCACAAACATCCGGTGGCTGCAGCTGCTGAACGCGGGCTACGAGCGCGTCGACCTGGAAACCCTCCGCCGCCGGGGTATCACCTTTACGAATGCCAGCAGCGCCTACTGCGGTACGATCGCGGAAGACGTACTGTGCAAGATGCTGGCGCTGGCGAGAAATTACCGCACGCACTTCCTTCACCAGGAGCAAGGCCTGTGGCCGGACGACCTGCAGCTTGCTAACGCGAACGTTGACCTTGACGGAAAGACGCTGGGCATCCTCGGCGCAGGGAACATTGGCAGAGAAGTCGCGGCAAGGGCAAAGGCCTTCGGTATGCAGGTGATCGGATACGATCCGTATGTGAAAAGCCGGAACGGCTTCGACCGTGTCCTGGGGGGTAAAGGGGCGCTGGATGAAGTGCTGGGGGATAGCCATTTTGTGGTCGCCTGCCTGCCTGTGACCGACGAAACAAAGGGGATCATGAACGACCGAAGCTTTTCTTTGATGCGGACTGAGGCGTTTTTTATCAACGTATCGCGGGGAGAGGTCGTCGACGAAGCCGCACTGGCCGGCGCGCTGAACGGGGGGAAAATCCGGGGAGCCGCGATCGACGTCGCCAAGGAAGAACCCCTGCCTGCCTGCAGCGCCCTGTGGAAGGCGCGGAACATCCTGATCACGCCACACCGGGCGGCTTACGGTGACCAGATGAAAAAGCGCATGCGCGCCCTGATCGAGCGGAATATCCTAAACTGGATGAAAGGAAAAGCGCTAGAGAATCTGGTGAGGTACTGAGGTTTAATGGTTGCGTTATTCATCATCATCAGTTATGATCGCTGGCAGGGCGAAGATTTGGTGGTTTAGACGGCGGTAACCATGCAGGAGTTTAAAGAAAATGATATTTTTAGAATTAGATTTAGGGATGAAGTTGCAATGATAGTACCGAAAAAAGCTCAAAATTGAAGGCAGAGTGCTGCCTGTTCTTGGATCAAGATGTCGTACCCTATCCGTATACGTACGGAAATTGATAAACTGGGGAGGAAGCTGACATGAGAAGAACCGTTTCCGCAATCCTTTGCCTTGCGCTTGTGCTGACCCTTGCAGCAGTCGCGGGCAGCGCAGAAAGCAAGACCTACACGCTGCGTTTCAACACGACCAATGTCCCTGAATCAGCGACGTTCCAGTCCATGCAGGCATTCAAAGAAGCGCTTGAAAAAAATTCGAACGGGCAGGTCAAAGTGGAGCTTTACCATTCAGGCTCGCTTTACACTGAGGATGGCCAGTATGACGCTCTGGCCAACGGCGACCTGGAAATGATCTGGACCGACCAGTTCTGGCTTGCCAACAGGATTCCCTACCTTTCCATGCTTACGGCGGGCTATGCGTTCAAGAGCTATGAGCATATGAACAAAGTGCTTTGCGGAGAGATCGGCCAGGAGATATTCGACGATGTGGCCGAAGAACTGGGGATTCGGCCGTTGAGCGCCTATTACTTCGGTTCCAGACAGCTGAGCCTCCGCAAAGGACTGGGCAAAACGGTCCAGCTGCCGGAGGATATGGCTACCTTGAACTTCCGTATGCCGAACACTGCCGCCTACTTGTTCCTTGGACGGGCGCTCGGAACCAATCCCACCCCGATGGCTTTGACTGAAGTGTACATGGGGCTTTCTACGGGCGCTATTGACGGCCAGGACAACCCGCTACCGACACTGTACTCCAATAGCTTCTACGAAGTCACTGAATCCATTACGCTCACGCATCATACGATCAGTTCGATCTGGCCGTCGATCCGGGAAGATATCTGGCAGGACATGGATAAAGATTTGCAGGCGAAGGTGCTGGAAGCGGTCGCAGCTGGAAAGGAAGCCTGTGACACCTATGTACTGAACAAGGAAGCGGAACTTGTGGACACGTTCAAGAACATGGGTATCACCATCATTGAGCCAGACATTGACGCATGGATCAACCATGTGCAGGCCTTCTATTTGGCCGATAAGGAAATGACGTCCGCATGGGATATGGATCTTTACGAACGCATGAGGGCAATCGACTGAATCAAGGCACAGAGAGCCGGGGGTGATTCACTCCCGGCTCTCTGTTTTTCCACTACGGACGCGCGCTGACACTTACCGGTTCGCTTAGAGGTGTACCTATGCAGAGAATCAAGAAGGCAGGCGCATTTCTGCTTGACGCGGTGGAGATATACATCCCGACCGCCGCTTTCATCATTATGTTTATTTCCTTCATCATCCAGGTTTTTTTTCGGTACGTTGTGCGCTCACCGCTTACCTGGTCGTATGAACTGTGTCAGATGAGTTTTTTATGGGCGGGAATCCTAGGCGCGTGCTTTACGCTGCGAAAAAATGAACACGTCGTGTTTGGCTTGGTATATGATGGTCTCGGGCAAAAGGGGAAATGCGTATGCGACATCATCGCCGGCCTCATATGCGTTGCGGCACTGGGCCTGTTGATGCTGCCAACCTATAAATACCTGATGCAGATTTCAAACCGTTATCCCGCTACGATCAAGGTTCCCTTCTCCCTCATCTTCCTGCCGTTCTTCCTGATGATAGTTGTCAGCATCGCTCGTTTTGCGATGGATATCTATCGGTCGATTGCTAAGCTTGCGCGTGGGTGCCAAGGGCGGGAAGGAGGCAATCCTGCATGAGCTGGTACGCGGCGATTCCCTTTGTCATATTGTTCATTTCCTTTATTGTGAAGATACCCATTGCTTACGGTATGATCGCGGGATCGGTTTTCTATGTATTTTTCAAAGGAATGAGTTTGACACTTCTTTGCAACAACATCATGAACAACCTGTACGTAAGCTACATCATACTGGCTGTGCCCCTTTTCATTTTCGCCGCACAAGTAATGAACTCAAGCGAGATCACTGACAAGATTTATGGTTTTACAAACGCGATCGTGGGCAGGAAAAAAGGTGGCCTTGGTTACGTCAATGTCGTCGGTTCCCTCTTTTTTGCGGGCATGACAGGGTCCGCTGTGGCTGACGCGACCGGCCTTGGGATGATCGAAATCAATGCCATGCGCAAGGAAGGATATGACGACGGCTTTTCCTGCGCCCTTACTGCCACATCCGCAATCCTCGGACCGACATTTCCACCAAGCATCCCTCTGATCATATATTCCACCCTGGCCAGCGCGTCAGTCGGGAAGTTGTTCATCGGGGGCGTTATTCCCGCGCTGTCGCTTGCGTTGATGCTGTGCCTGTATGTTGCCTATGTCGCCAGGAAAAGGAACTACCCTGTTTCTCCCGCTATTGGCAAGAGGGCGTTCCTTCTATACACACTGAAGGCTATCCCTGCTTTGCTGACTCCGGTACTTTTGCTCGGAGGAATCTACCTTGGCGTATATACGCCTACAGAGGCGGGAGCGATTGCCGCGCTCTATGTAATGCTCATATCGTTTTTCGTGTACCGTACTTTGTCTATGAAAAAACTCCTGATCGTCTTTCGGGACACTGTCAAGTCGACCGGCTCAGTCGCTTTGATCATCGGGGCTGCTTACGGCTTCAGCTTTATTGTGACTGCTGAACATATTCCGGACGCTGTCGCTGAGATGATCCTTGGACTGACAAGCAATAAATATGTTTTCCTGCTCTTGGTCAATATAGCGTTTCTCATACTGGGGATGTTCATCGATACGCAGACGATTCTTGTCGTATTTATCCCAATCGTGCTGCCAATCGTGAGAATCATGGGCATCGACCTTATCCACTTTGGGGTACTCATCACATTTAATACGATGATCGGGATGTGCACGCCTCCGTTCGGCATGCTGCTTTTTATTACCTCCGGGCTTTCGGGTACGCCAATCAAGCGCGTGATCCGGGAGACGACGCCCATCGTTTTCGTGATGATTATCGTTTTATTTGTGATCACCTATGTGCCCGGCCTGGTGACATGGCTCCCAGGCGTCATGAATTAGCAGTATTTTGCCGCTTGGGGAATTTTGACACAAGAGGAGGAAGTATGCTACCGAGGCGCAATCATGCTTGCCGCGTGTGCTCCTTCGCAATGGATGGCTTGGATATCGTGGTGATGGAGAACCGTTTTCTGCGCATCAGCGTTCTCACAAGCCTTGGCGCAACCATTTATGAATTGAACGATAAGCGTTCAGATACGGATTTTATGCACAGGACCAGGCGAGGGTTGGCGAATCCGACCACGCGACTACTGACCGTTCAAAATCCCCAGGGGGGTTTCTGGGACGTATGGCCGGGCGGATGGTTTGAAATGTTCCCGAACAGTGGCCGCGCGTGCGATTTCGCCGGGACGAAGCTTGGACAGCACGGAGAGGTGTTTTACCAGCCCTGGAACTTTGCTGTGTTGTGTGATGAACCGGGGCGTGTGTCGGTCCGTTTTTCAGTAGACTCGAACCGCTTACCCTTCCATCTGTCAAGGGTTATGACGCTTCAAGACGATATGAGCGCTATCTTCATATCGGAGGAAATCAGGAACGACTCGGCGCAGTCCCTTTTCTTCCTATGGGGCCACCACATTACGCTTGGAGACGCTTTTCTGAACGAACACTGCAGATTCAACATGCCAGGATGCATATTCGAGAACAAACCCGAATATGCCCATCCCAGATCCCGTGTGGCGTCGGGCGCAACCGGTGAGTTGCACCACATGCCCAAGATAGAGGGCGGATTTGTTGACCTCACTTGCCTTCCTGATCGTGCGTCGGCGACGGGCGAGATGCTTTTCGCAAATACTTGCCGCGACGGTTGGTTCACAGTGACCGATGAGCAGAAGCAGCTTGGATTCGCGGCTAGCTGGGATACGGACATGTTCGGCTCCGCGTGGCTTTGGGAGGAGTTCTGCGCCTTGGAAGATTATCCCTTCTTTGGAGACACATATGCGATTTCAATCGAACCGCAGGTTTCGGAGATACCTACACTACGCGGCTCCGCGGACAAAAACAAGGCGAAAATGCTGCAGCCGGGAGAAGTACAGAAAGCTTGGTTGACCGCTTCAGTGTACCATACGGTGACGCCGGTCTGGAAATCTTTAGCGGGAGCAAATTTGTATTGGTTTGAGTAACGACGCGAAGGCTGTCAGCGACGCTATGCCAATGACACTCTAAAACATGGAAAGCTGGGAATGTATGGGAAAACTGCATGATAAGCTGCGTAATAACGAGATTGCTCTGGGGACGCACATTTCGCTCAACGACAGCCTCATTACGGAACTGATTGGCAATGTCGGTTTTGATTACTTATGGATCGACACGGAGCACTCGAGCATCGGGCTTGACTGTCTGCAAAAACACCTGATTGCCGCGCGCGCGTCGGGTGCTTCGGCCATTGTACGCGTTCCGTGCATCGATCCCATTCGCGTTAAACCGATCCTTGAAATGGGCCCGGATGGCATTGTGTTTCCGCAGGTCAACACGTACGAACAGGCAAAGCTGGCAATTGCCTCCTGCATGTATCCACCCAAAGGCATCAGGGGTTTCGGGCCCAGGCGGGCTGTGCAGTTTGGCAGGATCTCACTGCAGGATTATGTATCGACAATTGATGATGCGCTCCTGAAAATCCTGCAGATAGAGCATATCGACGCGGTGAACGATCTGGAAAATATCGTGACCATCGAGGGTATCGGCGCGCTCGTGATCGGTCCCTGCGACCTCGCGGCGTCCATGGGTCATTTGGGGGACACTGAGCATCCGGACGTGACAAGCGCGATCAGGAAAACCATCGTAACCGCAAAGGACGCAGGCATCCCAATCGGGGTATCCATCGGTGTCTGCTCGCCTGAAGTGCTTCATTTCTGGATCGAACAGGGAATGAGTATGATATCGCTTGCGACGGATACAGACCTGCTTTTCCTGGGAGCGAGCAGCGTCTTACGCGATCTGAAGAACGCGGCAGCGGATATCAAACGCAAACCAAAAGCGCGATAAGCCTGTCAGCCATCCAGCCCTGTTCGCCCTCGTGGCTTCATGCTATCATGTCCGCGAAACCGGGGCGTTGGCGTTTATTCTTTGCAGGGGAAGCGCGGAAATGGAGGGCGAAGTGGGCGTCATCACGATCGTCGGCGCGGGGCAGATGGGATCCGCGATGAGTTTCCCTGCGAGGCACAACGGGCACGAGGTGCGGCTTGTGGGCACGCCGCTGGACAGGGAGATCATCTCCCGTGTGCGGGAGGACCGTTTCCATACCACGCTGAAGCGAATCCTGCCCGAGGGCATCAAATATTACCAGGTGGAGGAGCTCCAGGCAGCGCTGGACGGCGCGGACCTGCTGATCGGCGGGGTGAGCAGCTTCGGGGTGGACTGGTTCTCCGAGATGGTGCTGCCGCTGGTCCCGGGATCGCTGCCCGTCCTGTCCGTTACGAAAGGGCTGGCCAACCTGCCGGGCGGCGGGCTGATCTCCTATCCCCAGCTGTACCAGCAGCTCCTCGGGGAAAGGAAACTGTCCATGAACGCCATCGGCGGGCCCTGCACCAGCTATGAGCTGGCAGACCTGGACCCCACGACCGTATGCTTCTGCGGGGAGGACATCGGTGTGCTGCGCAGGCTGCGCGGGATGCTGCGCACAGAGTACTACCACATCAGCCTCACCACGGACGTCCTGGGGCTGGAGTGCGCGGTGGCGCTCAAGAACGTGTACGCCCTGGGCGTGTCGCTGGCCGTCGGGCTTTCGGAGCGGCGGGAGGGCGTGAACGGAAAACTGCACTACAATTCCCAGGCCGCGCTGTTCGGGCAGAGCGTGAAGGAGATGCGCAAAATCCTCAATGCCCTCGGCGTGAAGGAAGACAACCTCATCTTTGGCGCGGGCGACCTGTACGTCACCGTGTTCGGCGGTCGCACGCGCCTGATCGGCACCCTGCTGGGCCGGGGCCTGCGCTTTGAGGAAGCCATGGCGCAGCTGAAGGGCATCACCCTGGAATCTGTCGTGATCGCCACGCGCGCCGCGGCGGCCATCCGCGACCGGATTGCGTCGGGCGGGCTAAAGGCGGAAGACTTCCCGTTGCTGCTGCACTGCGACGACATCGTCAGCCGCGGCGCTGAGGTCGATATCCCCTGGGGCGCGTTTGAGGA
>CAZLYF010000096.1:0-13312 GCA_964563725.1 uncultured Oscillospiraceae bacterium | reverse complement strand
CGAGCCGAAGATCCTTCTGCTGGACGAGCCGACGCGCGGCATCGACGTTGGCGCGAAGTACGAGATCTACCAGCTGATCATCGACCTTGCGAAAAGGGGCAAGACCATCATCTTCGTCTCTTCCGAAATGCCCGAGCTCATCGGCGTCGCCGACAGGATCCTGGTGATGAGCAACGGCAGGAACGCGGGCGTCATCGAAGCCTCGGGCGCCAGCCAGGAGGAGATCCTGAAGCTGGCGACAAGATATCTGTAGCGCGAAAGGAATGACCATGGACAAATACGTGTTCCGCAACATCGAGGACGCCCCCGCCTACGACGTGGCCCACTGCGAGAATGGCGCCGGGGTGATCGCGAACGTGACGCTTTTCGGCGACGAGCCCAAAATGCCCGTCGTCGGTCCCCGGAATCCAGAAGCGAACGACAACTTCCATTATGTCCACAGGACGACGCTGCCGCCGGGCGGCTCCGTCGGCGAACACCCGCACGAGGGGAACGAGCAGTTCTACCTGATCCTCGAAGGCGAGGGGGAAGTGACGCTGTGCGGAAAGCTGTTCCCCGTGAAGCCCTGGTCGATCGCCCTCATCCGCAGCGGCGGTTCCCATGGCATCCGGAACACTGGGGCCGCGCCGCTGGTCTACCTGTGCGTGGAGACCGGGCTCTCCCGCGGCTGAGGCCACAGCATAACGTCAGAAACACGGAAGGGTGAGAGGATGCAGCCAGGCGGAAACACCGGCCTTTCCGTCAGCGGGGGCGGAAAGCTCAAGTCATTTTTGATGCAGTATGGGATCTACGTCGTGCTGCTTCTCGTCATCGCGGTGATCGTGGCGCTGGACCCCTCCTTCCTCAGCGTCCGGAACGCGACCTTCATCCTGCAGCAGGCGTCCCCGAAACTCGTCATCGCGCTGGGCGTCGCGGGCATTCTGATCCTGGGCGGGACGGACCTTTCCGCGGGCAAGATGGTCGGCATGGCCGGCATCATCTGCGCGTCCCTGCTGCAGGCGCCCGGATACGCGCTGAGGATCTATCCCGACTTGCCGCAGCTGGCGCTGATCTGGCCGCTGCTGCTTTCAATGGCGGTCTGCGTGCTGTTTTCGATCGTCCATTCCCTGCTTGTCTCCACGCTGAAGATCGCGCCGTTCATCGCGTCCCTGGGCATGCAGATGATCGTGTTCGGCGCCATGTCGCTGTATTTCGAAGGCGCGAACCGCTCCTCGCCCATCGGGGGGCATGACCCCCGCTTCGCGAAGTTCGCCCAGGGATCCTTCTATATCGGCGCGTTCAGGCTGCCCTACATCGTGCTCTACGCCCTGGCGATCGCGGTGATCTTCTGGGTGCTGTGGAACAAAACGGAGCTGGGCCGCAACATGTACGCGGTCGGCGGCAACCCGGAGGCCGCGGTCGTGTCCGGCCTGAACCTGCGGCGTGTGACGCTGCTGGTGTACATCATCGCCGGTCTGACCTACGCCTTCGCGGGCTTCCTGGACGCCAGCCGCACCGGCAGCGCCTCCAACGGCCTCGGCGAGGGGTACGAGCTGGACGCCATCGCCGCGTGCGTGGTCGGAGGCGTGTCCATGCGGGGCGGCATCGGGAAGATCGGCGGCGTCGTCATCGGCGTGATGATCTTCCAGGTGATCAACTACGGCCTGGTCTACATGAACGTGAATTCCTACGTGCAGTACATCATCAAGGGGCTCATCATCGTGGCGGCCATCGCGGTCGACACGCAGAAGTATATCAGGAAGCGCTGACGGGAGGGCAGGATGACGGACAGAAGCACCATGAAAGCCGCCGTTCTTCACGAATTCCACCGGCCGCTGGCGGTGGAGGAACTCCCCCTGCCCGCGCCGGGCCCCGGGGAGGTGCTGGTCAAGGTGATGGCCAGCGGGCTTTGCCTGACGGACACGCATATCCAGGACGGCGTCATCCGCTCCGTCCGGCTGCCCTACACCCCCGGGCACGAGATGGCCGGCGTGGTATGGGAACTGGGCGAACAGGTCAGGGACCGGGGGCTGAAAGCCGGCCAGCACGTCGTGTGCGGCATCGACGTCACCTGCGGGGCCTGCCCGCTTTGCCTTTCGGGCAGGGAGAACCTCTGCCTCAGGCGCGTACGGGTGGGCTTTGAACGGAACGGCTCCCACGCGCAGTACGCGGCCGTCCCCTACGAAAACCTCCACCCCATCGCCGAATGGGTGCCTTTCGACCAGGCGGCCATCATCCCCGACGCGGTGGCCTGCACCTACCACGCCATCAAGGATCAGGGACAGGTCCGCCCGGGCGACCGGTTGCTGATCTATGGCGCGGGCGGGCTGGGCCTGCAGGGGGTGCAGATCGCCAAAGGCCTCGGCGCTGTGGTCTACGCCGCGGCGCGCACGCAGGCAAAGCTGGACAAGGCGCTCGAGTTCGGCGCGGACGGCGTCATCAACACCGGCCGGGAGGGCCTTCAGGCGGCGCTCGAAGCGTTCACCGGCGGCAAGATGTGCGACGCGGTCTTCGACATGGTCGGCAACGCGGACACCATCGACCTCCTGCTCAGATGCGTCCGCCCCGGAGGAAAGGTTGTCGCGCTGGCCTACGCGGCGGATCACTTCACCGTCAACTGCCAGGAGCTGGTCATCAAGGAAAAGGAAGTCCTTGGCCTGCGGGGATCGACGAGGCAGAACCTGGCGGATTCCATCGCGCTCGTGGAAAAGGGAAACCTCGTCCCCTACGTCTCCGACCATTTCCGCCTAGAGGAGATCAACGAGGCGCTGGCTTTCCTCCGCGGAGGCCGGGGCCTGGGCCGCAGCGTCATCCAGTTTGAGTGAATGCCCCGCCCGGGGCGCCGGAGGAGCGGTCTTGCCAGCAGCGAAAAGGCTTGTCACGGATCAGGTGTACGAAGAGCTCTTCCGCATGGTCCTGAAGGGCGGCTACGCCTCCGGTGACAAGCTGCCGTCCGAGAACGAGCTCAGGCAGCAGTTCAATGTGAGCCGCAACACCATCCGCGCCGCCCTGAACCGGATGAACGTCCTGGGCGTCGTGGAGACGCGAAAGGGCGGCGGCACCTATCTGAAGGGTTTCGGGACGGACATGTACCTCAATACCTTCGTGCCGTCGGTCCTGGCGAACGCGGAGGACCTGATGGGCCTGATGGTGTTCCGCAGGGGCGTCGAGGTGTCTTCCGCCCGCCTTGCGGCGGTCAACGCGACCGCCCAGGATCTGCGCAGCCTCGAGGAGTACTTCGGGTACCTGCAGCGCGGGGACGTCAGCACCCGGGAGTTCGCGCAGTCCACCAGCGATTTTCACCTGAAGATCGCCGTCGCCTCCAAGAACGACCTGCTGGCGCGCACGCTGGAGATGATCAAGTGGGTCATCACGGAAAAGATGGCGGATTTCCTGGTCTACAAGCCCGACGTAGCGGATTCGAGCTACTACCATTACATGATCTTCCGCTGCATCAGGCACCGGAAGCCCGACGAGGCCGCCTTCATGATGGACCGCCACATGACGCTGCTCATCGACAGGGTGGAGGACTATATCCGACACACCCGATCGCATGCCCGGGACGATTCCTGCGAAGCGCACACGCCGAAAACCGTCACCCACATATTCGACAAAAGCGAGGAAACGAGCGATGACGAAACCACCTGAAACGATGAAGGCAATGGCCCTCACGGCATATGACCGGCTGGAGCTGATGGAGCTCCCCGTCCCCAGGCCGGGCGCGGGCGAAGTGCTCTGCAGGATCAGGGCCGTCGCCATCTGCGGTTCGGACCCCAAGCTGATCCACGGGCATTACAGGTTTGCCAACTGGCCGCCCCGCTTCCCTTTCGTCATGGGGCACGAGTGGGCCGGAGAAGTAACGGCGCTGGGCCCGGGCGTCACGCAGTTCAAGCCCGGGGACCGCGTCGCGGGCGAGGCGCACAAGGGCTGCGGCCAATGCGACAACTGCAAGAAGGGCCACTATACCGTCTGCCTCAATTACGGGCGGGACGGCAGCGACGGCGGCGAGGACACCGGCCACCGGCACTACGGCTTCGCCTGGCAGGGCGCCAACGCGGAATACAACGTCTACAAAACCGGGGCGCTCAGCCGGATCCCTGACAACGTCAGTTTCGATGTGGCGGCGATGTGCGACACGGCCGGCGTCGCCATGCATGGCATCGAGCTCTCCGGCATCACGCCGGGCGGAACGGTCGCCGTGATCGGGCCCGGGCCCATCGGCCTGTGCGCCGTGCAGATCGCCAGGGGAATGGGCGCGGGCCGCGTCGTCGCGGTCGGGCGCGGGAGCAAGCTCGCGATGGCTGGGAAGCTGGGCGCGGACGCGCTGGCCGACACGGAAACCGAAGACGTCGTGCGGCGCGTGCGGGAAGAAAGCGGCGGGATCGGCGCGGACGAGGTGATCGAATGCTCCGGCTCCGACGACCTCGCGGCGAAGGCCTGCCTGATGGCGCGAAAGACCGGCAGCATCGTGCTGGTCGCCAATTACCGCGAAGACCTGTCCATGCCCCAGCTCCCCCTCAACACCGTCGTCTTCAACGAGCTGAAGATCCTGGGCTCCAAGGCCAACCCCAACGTGTCCCGGACGGTCCTAAACTACTTTTCAAAGGGCGTCATCAACGGCGAAGCGCTGGTCACCCATCGCTTCCCGCTGGAGGAGTACACGAAAGCCGTCGACCTCTTCGAGCACAAGCGCGACAACGTGATCAAGGTGGTCATCCATCCGTAGGGACAGGGAGGAAGGTCCGATGAGAGACTGCGTGCTGGTCGTCGGCAGCGGGATGATGGGCAGCGGCATCGGGGCGATGGCCGCGCTCGCGGGAAACAAAACGATCCTGGTGGACGTCGACGAAGCCCGTGCGGAAAGCGGGCTGGAAAGGGCGAAGGCCTGCGTCCGCCTGCGCGAGGAAAACGGCCTCCACAGCCCGCGGGAGGCCGCGCGCGCCATGACGCTGCTTTCCGCCTCCGCGGACCTTTCCGGCACGGCGGGAAAGGCGCGGCTGGTGATCGAGGCCGTCGTCGAGGACCTCAAGGTCAAGCAGCAGCTCTTTGCGCAGCTCGACGGGATGCTTCCCAAACAGGTGCCGCTGTGCAGCAACACGAGCGGCCTGAGGATCACGGAGATCTCCGCGCATTGCCTGCAGCATCCGGAGCGCACGCTGACGACCCATTTCTGGCTGCCCGCGCACCTGGTCCCCCTGGTGGAGGTCGTGATGGGCGACAGGACCGACGAGGCGACCGCCGTTTCCGTCTCGGAAGAACTCAAGGGCTGGAAGAAAGCGCCTGTCCTGGTGCGCCGCGACCTGCCCGGCCAGCTGGCCAACCGCGTGTTCCAGGCCATCATCCGGGAAGCGGTCTCCATCGTCGCGTCGGGCCTGGCCAGCGCGGAGGACGTGGATACCGCCATCAGCTGCGGCATGGCCATGCGCTTCCCGCAATGGGGTCCGCTCAAGCACCTGGACGCCGTAGGCCTTCAGCTGGGCCTGTCGGTGCAGGACGCGGTCCTTCCCAGCATCTGCGCGGACAGGGAAGCGAACGGGTATCTGCGGGACCTTGTGGCACGCGGGCAAACCGGCGCCTCCGCGGGGAAGGGCTTCTACGACTGGACCGGGCGAAGCATCCGGGACGACATGAGGAAGCGCGACGCGTTCATCATCGAGGCGGTCAAGATCAAGGACAGGATCGACGCGACCTGACCACGGAGGACCTATGAAACAGTATTTCTGCGCGGGCACCTACACGGAACCCATCCTCTTTGGCACCGGCGAGGTTTTTCAGGGCAAGGGGAAGGGCGTCTACCTCTGCGCGTTTGACGGAAGGGAGATTTCTATCCTTTCCGTCCTCCCGCTGCGCAACCCCTCCTTTCTGTGCCTTCACGAGGAGCGCCGGAAAATCTACGCCGTCAATGAGCTCAAGGAATACCTCGGCGGCTTTGGCGGCGGCGTGAGCGAGATCAGCTACGGCGCCGCAGGAGAGATGTCCCTGCGGAGCACCTTCGGGACCGGCGGGACCGACCCCTGCCACGTCGAAACGTCGCCCGGGAGGGACCTTCTGGCGGTCTCGAACTTCGCCAGCGGCTCGCTGACGGTTTTCCCGCTGGACGGCGAGGGGAGCATCCTGCCCGGCCGCAGCCTGTTTGAGCACGAGGGCTCAAGCGTCCACCCGGTCAGGCAGCGGGGGCCCCACGCCCACAGCGCAGTCTTCGCCGGCGGCAGCCTGTTCGTCCCGGACCTGGGCCTTGACCGGCTGATGGCCTACAGCGTCCGCGAAGGCCGCGTCCGGCCCGATCCCCTGCAGACGGTGGCGCTTCCGCCGGGTAGCGGCCCGCGCTTTGGGGAATTCGCCCCAAACGGCAGGGATTTCTACCTCATCAACGAGATCGCTTCCTCCGTCACGCGCTTTGTCTGGGACGGCGGCGTCCTCTCCGCGCGCGAAACAGCCGGCACGCTGCCCGCGGACTATGACGGCGGCAACATCTGCTCCGACCTGCACGTCACGCCGGACGGAAAATTCCTATACGCGTCCAACCGGGGGCACGACAGCATCGCCGCATTCGCAATCGCGCCGGACGGCAGCCTCCGGTTCATCGAGCGCCAGCCGTGCCGCGGCAGGACGCCGCGCAATTTCGCAATCGACCCCACGGGCAGCCATCTGCTGGTCGGCAACCAGTCAAGCGACACGATCGTCGCCTTCTCCATCGGAGGGGACGGCCGCCTGTCCTTCCTGAGCGAGACTGCCTTCCCCACGCCCGTCTGCATCCGCTTCTTCAGGGGCGGCTTCGAGGGGCTTCCCGCGTAAAAAGGCGGCGCGGCCGGAACGGCTGGCCCCACAGAAGCCTGCAGCCCGCCCGTGAAGGGGGACTGCAGGCTTCTCCGTTTCCAAAGCGCCGGTCAGCAGCCGCGGGGCACGCCCCCGGATGCCTGCAAGGCGTCCGCGTGTTCAGGGTCCTCCACCAGCGCAGCCAGCTTTTCCCGGTCTTCGATGAAGTAGCGCTGCCGGCGCTTTCCAAGCAGCCCGCCCGCGCAGAAACGGTTCATGATGCGGATGAGGTGCCGGTAGCTGACGGAAGCAGACTCGGCGCATTCGGCCAGGCTCAGGGCGAACCGGCCGTCGCGCGCGTTCTGGAGGATGCAGGCGGCCACGCGTGAGGCGGCGGGCAGCCTCGCCAGGCTGACAATGCGCAGGTCAAGCGCGCCGACGCTCCGGCTCAGGGCGCGGCACAGGTAACGCAGAAAGAGGTTGTCGTTGAGCAGGCGTTCCCGGTGCCTGGTCAGGTCGATGGCCACGCACAGGCAGGCCTCCGCCGCCTGCGCGCTGAGCAGCGGCTTGTCCTGCCACAGGGATGCCATCTCCCCGATGGGGTCGCCGGCCTGCGCCCAGCCGTAGCTGACACGGCGATGGAAGTCGTCATCCAGGCAGAACCTCACTTTCCCTGCCGTGAGAAAGTAGAGATGGTCGGATGCCCTGCCCTTTTCGATCAGGGTTTCACCGGGCGCGAATGCGTGCAGGCAGGCGATGTCCGCCAACGGCGCGGAAAAGCGCTCCTGCAGCCCGCAAGCGCCGATCTGTTCCAGCAGCAGGTCCCGGTCTGTGATCACCCTCATCGACTACGCCTCCCCATCGGCTTTCATCATATCCCTTTCCGCCGCCGCCTGTACACAGGCCCGCGCCTCCCGTAGGGTCTGATTGCTTCCGCCTGTGACATTTGTCACTTCCCTCGGGCGGGCGGATGTGCTATCTGTTGGGATGCGACAGGCGAATCCCGCAAGCGAACGTATGGAGGAAGAAAAGGATGAAGAAGCTGATCTCCCTGATTGCCGCCATTGCCCTGATGGCTTCCCTGCCCCTCTTCGGGCTGGCCGGCGCCGATCACTCCCAGCTCAAGATCGCCCTGGTATCCGACACCATTGGCACCGAACAGTTCATCCTCCAGGCCTACAACGCCCTGATGGCCGCCGCCGAGAAGTATGGCTTCACCGCCACCTCCATCGAATGCCCGGACACGGCCGCCTGGGCGGAAAAGTCCCGCAACGCCTGCGTCGCGGGGTATGACCTGCTCATCGGCATCGGCTGGGTCTCCGCCGAACCTTTTTCCGAACTCGCCGACGAATTTCCGGAGACCTCCTTCGCCGTCATCGACACCGTCGCTTCCAACGAGCGCATCATGAGCATCGCCTTCAATACCGTCGACGGGTGCTACGTGATGGGCGCCATGGCCGCCAGCGCCTTCCCGCAGGAGAAACTCTTCGGCTATATCGGCAACTTCCAGAACCAGTCCAACTTCGAGTACCGCTTCGGGTTCATCAACGGGCTCAGGTCCGTCACGCCGGACGCGCAGCTGCTGGTCAATTTCGCCAACTCCTATTCCGACACCTCCGTCACCTACAACCTGGCCATGCAGCAGGCCGCCGCCGGCTGCAAGTTCATCATGGGTTCCGTTGCCAGCAGCGCAAACCAGGGCATCTATCAGGCGGCGCTGGAACTCGCCCAGAAGGGCACGCCCATCTACACCTCAGGGCTGAGCGTCGACCAGACCACGTCCGACAATCCCTACGTGGTCACCGGGCTGACCAAGAACACCGGCATCAGCACCAACATCGTCATCGAGGACTTCCTTTCCGGCAACTTCAAGGGCGGCAAGCAGATCCTCGGTTTCGCCGAGGATGTCTTCCAGGTGGTGGGCATCTCCTTTGAAGCCAACTACCGCAACGCAGACATCATCACCGACGCCGTGCTCGCCGCGGGAGAGCAAGCAGCGGAAGACATCCGCAGCGGCCGGGTCGAGCTGACGGTCCCCCTGGAGGGCGACTACAAGGAATAGTATTCCCGTCATGTGACGGCTGGAATGGGCACGGATGCTTCAGCGGCATCCCGTGCCCATTCCGATAGGGAGCGTATCGATGAGCCTGCTGGAAATGCGGAGGATCACCAAGACCTACGGCCGCGTCGTCGCAAACGACGACGTCAGCCTCAGGCTTGAAGAAGGCGAGATCCTCTGCATCGTGGGTGAAAACGGGGCCGGGAAATCCACCCTGATGAAGGTGCTCTATGGCCTGGAGCACGCGGACGCGGGCGAGATCCTGCTCAAAGGCAGGCAGGTAAGGTTCCGTTCCCCCTCCGACGCGATCCGCCTGGGGATCGGCATGGTGCAGCAGCATTTCATGCTGTTCACCCCCATGACGGTGGCAGAGAACATCGCATTTGGCCGGGAGGTCGCGCGGCTGGGCTTCTATGACCGCAGGGCCAACGCGCAGCGCGTGCGCGAACTGTCGGGGAAGTATTCCCTCGCGGTCGATCCGCAGGCGAGGATCGAGGATTGCCCCGTAGGCATCCAGCAGCGCGTGGAGATCCTAAAGACCCTGTATCAAAACGCGGAGATCATCATCTTCGACGAGCCTTCCGCCGTGCTGACCCCCGGAGAAGTCGACGAACTGCTCTCTTCCATGCGCGTGCTTGCCGGGATGGGAAAAAGCCTGATCCTCATCACCCACAAGCTGGGCGAGGTGATGGCGGTGGCGGACCGCGTCATGGTGATGCGCGACGGAAGGAAGGTGGCCGAACGCCTGCGCGGGGAGACAAGCGCGGAGGAGCTCTCCCGCCTGATGATCGGGAGGCGGACTGTCCCCCAGACGATCGAGGCCATCCCGCCGGGACGGGAAGTGCTGAAGGTAGACCGGCTGAGCCTGGGCGGCGAACACGGCAAAAAGACGCTGGACAACGTTTCCCTCACCGTGCGCGAAGGCGAGATCGTGGGCGTCGCCGGCGTCTCGGGAAACGGACAGACGGAATTGGTGCGCTGTGTCACGGGGCTGGAATCCGCTTATCTGGGCAGCGTCGTGATCTGCGGACGGGACGTGTCCCGCGCGGGGGTCAGCCGCGCGCGGGAAGCCGGGCTGAGCTTCATCCCCGAGGACCGCTACATATGGGGCAGCGCCGGGGAAGCGACCCTTGAGGAAAACGCCCTGATGGGCAGCGAGGATGATCAGCGCTTTTCAAACAGGAGCGTGCTCAAGCGCGGCGCCGTGTTCAATCACGCCAGGCGTCTGGTTGAGCAATACGGCGTCAAGGCGGATTCCGTCAAACAGCGCTTCAGGGAACTGTCCGGCGGCAACGCCCAGAAGCTCGTCGCCGCCCGGGAGATGGAACGCAACCTGCCCCTGCTCGTCGCCTGCGAGCCGACGAGAGGGATCGATATCGGCGCCATGGAATTCATCCACCGGCAGTTCATCAACAGGCGTGTCCAGGGCGGCGGCATCCTGCTGATCTCCTCGGAGCTCAGCGAGATCATGAAGCTGAGCGACCGCATCTGCGTCATCTACGGCGGCAAGATCATGCATATGTTCGAGCGGGGCGAAGCGGACAGCCACAAGCTCGGGATCCTGATGCTGGGAGGACAGCTGCGGCGTGAAGCGTAGACAGGAAACGCTCCTGCGGCTCAGGCGCCTGTCCGGCGCCCTCCGCTTTCCGCTGATCTCCATCGCCGTTGGCCTGCTGGCGGGCGGAGTGATCATCGCGGCTTCCGGGCACGACGGATGGCAGGGCGTCAAAGGCCTGATCGAGGGAGGCTTCGGCAGCCTGCACGCGCTGACCACGACGCTCAACCGCGCCACGCCGATCATCTTCGCGGGGCTCTCTTCCGCCCTGGCCTGGGGGTCCGGCTGCCCCAGCATGGGCATCGCCGGGCAGATGGTCCTGGGGGCTTTTACCAGCGCCGTGGTGGCCGTGGCCCTGCCGGGCCCTCCGCCTGTCGTGCTGACGGTCTCCCTGCTGGCCGGCATGGCGGCCGGGATGCTTTACGCGCTTTTGTCCGCCTGGATCAGCGCGCGGTTTGAAACCTCTCTCCTTATCATCACCCTGATGATGAACTACCTTGCCGAGAACTTCGCTTCCTACATGACCACCTATGTGTTTCGCGACCCCACGGCGGCGGACAGGCTGGCCGTACAGACGCAGCGGATCACCAAGGCCGTTTTGCCCCGTCTCTTTCCCAGATACACGGTCCATTGGGGCCTGATCCTGGCCGTCCTGTTCACCTTGCTGATCCTGTTCATCGTCAGGCGCACCAGCTTTGGCTACAAGGCGCGCATGAGCGGGCTGAACCTGCGCTTCGCCGAGTACGGGGGCGTCAACGGGCTCAGGACCATTTACATCATGATGCTGCTGTCTGGCGCGATGGCCGGCCTGGGCGGCTCCGTTGAAGCCTTGGGGACCCGCTTTCGGTATATCGACCGCATGGTCACCTCGCCGGGCTATGCCTGGAGCGGCATCACCGCTTCGCTGATGTCAGCCAATTATCCGCTGGGTGTATTGTTCAGCGCGATTTTCCTGGCCGGCCTGACGACGGGCGGCGCGGCGATCGAGCTATCGATGAACACCTCCTCAGAGATCACCGCCATCATCCAGGGGATCATGGCCATGCTGATCACCGCCCGCTTCCTGCTGCCGGACCTTTCCGCGCGGCTGGCCGCGCGCCAGAGGAAAAGGAGGGAGAACAGTGGCCTTCAGCCTTGATTATTTCGCCGCCATCGTCAGTTCCACCCTCCGGCAGTGCTCGCCGCTCCTGTACTGCTCCCTCGCCGCCGCGATCTGCGCCAAGGTCAGCGTCTTCAATATCGCCATGGAAGGCATGATGCTCGCCAGCGCCTTTTTCAGCATCGTGGTGAACTACTTTTCCGGCAGCGTGCTGCTGTCCGTCCTCTCCGGCGTCGGCGCTTCGGTCCTCCTGTCCCTGGCCCTGGGGTTTTTCGTGATCCGCCTGAAGGCCTCCCCCGTGATCGTCGGCATGGCCATCAACACCATGATGGGCGGCGTCACAACCTACTTGATGTACATCTTTTTCAACACCAAGGGTGTCTTCACCGCTCCCAGCCTGAAAAGCCTGCAGAAAGTGATCCCCTTTTTCTCGGGCCGCCTGCCCCTGCTTGCCAACATGCTCTCCGGCCTGACGGCAATCGACTATCTGTCCTATATCACGGCGATCCTGACCTATGTCGTGCTGTACAAAATGACGGTGGGGTACCGCCTGCGCGCCATCGGCATCAACGGGCAGGCCGCGCGCAGCCTGGGGATGCCGGTCACGCGCTATCAGTACGCCACGCTGGCCGTTTCCGGCGTGATGTGCGGGCTGGCGGGCGTCCTGCTGTCGATGGGCTCGGTCACCCTTTTCATCCAGAACATCACCTCAGGCCGCGGCTACATCGCGATGGCGGCCAACAATCTGGGCAAGTCCCATCCCCTGGGCATGCTCCTTTCCAGCCTCTTCTTCGGTTCCGCCCAGGCGCTGGGCAATTTCCTGCAGAACACTCAGCTCAAAGGGCAGATCACCGCCTCGATCCCCTATGCGGCGACCATCCTCGCGCTGATCGGCTTCACGCTGAGGAAGCGGGCGGCGCACGGGCGCAGGATCTGCAAAGCGCTCAGGCAGTAATACCAAATACCTCGCAAGAAAGGGACAGCATGTTCCTGCACATATCCGACCTGCATTACCTGCGCGACCCTGCCGGCGCCCCCGGCGCGTTCCGCGGCGTCTTTGAACAGATGACCCCGCCCCTTGTTCAGCTGGACGGCTTGTGCGCCGGCCTGCGCGAAAAACCAGGGTTCATCCTCATCAGCGGGGACCTGTGCCATGAGGGGAACGCGGCGGACTACGCCGCGCTGCGCGAAGGGCTGCAGATGCGTTTCCCCGGCGTCCCCCTGTACGCCATCCCCGGCAACCACGACCTGCCTGAAGCCTATCGCCGTGGCTGGGGGGACGAAAAAGGACGCGTGCATACCGTCAGACACCATGACCTCAGCCTGCTGTTCCTTGACAACACGGATCCTGGGCGCCCCGACGGCCTCGTGCGGGACGGCGACCTGGACGAACTGGAAACGGCCCTGGCACAGGCGCCGCGCCCTGCCATCCTTGTCATGCACCACCATCTGATCAAAGAGCAGTTCGCCCTGCCGCCCGCGGCCTTTCCCGCGCGCCTTGTCCGGATCGTATCCGGCAGCGGCCTCGCCGCCATCCTGACGGGTCATACCCATCATCTCTTCAGGGGCGTTTTCTCGGGCGTCCCCTGCCATACCGTCGGCAGCCTGTGTTTCAGGGGACTCAACCGGGCCGGCGACGTGCTGTTTGAGGAAGCCTCCGCGATCCACCGCTGCAGGCTGACCGGAGGCTCGCTCGACGTGACGCCCATCGAAAGCCCGGGGCCGCCCCGTCCGCTGTACGTCTGCAAGGCTTCGGCGCTTGGGCAGGGCAGCGCCTGATTGACAGGTGGGATGCCAGCGCGCCGTTCCACCCGAGCGCTTTCCAAACCCCCTTCTTCCAGTGTAATATCGCTTCAGGACCTTC
>CAZLYF010000095.1:0-13362 GCA_964563725.1 uncultured Oscillospiraceae bacterium | reverse complement strand
GCGGCCACACCGTGGGCTCGGGCGCCGTCGCGCGCATGATCGAAGACTGAGCGACCCTGACAAAAAAAAGAGCCGGACGCTCGGTCCGGCTCTTTTCTATGGACGGCCCTTCCCGCGGGAGGATCCTGTTTTCGCGCCGGCGTCTTCACCGAAAGGCTGCGTGATCCGTTTGAAGAAGAGACACGTCCCGCCATGGGCCGTAGCCCTGCTGTGGCTGCTGGTCTGGCAGTCGCTCTCTTCCCTTGCAGCCCTCCCTCTGCTGCTTCCGGGCCCCGCCGATACCCTCAAGGCGCTGATCGGCCTGTTTGGCACAGGGGATTTCTGGCGGAGCGTGTCCCTGTCCCTTCTGCGCATGATGTCGGGCTACCTGCTGGCTGTCGCGGCCGGCGCCGCCCTCGCCATCCTGTGCGCCTGCTTCCCCGCGGCCGAATCTTTCCTCTCCCCGCTGCGTTCCGTGATCCGTTCGACGCCGGTATCCTCCTTCATCATCCTGGTCCTCCTGTGGATCACCACGGACAGGGTGCCGGTATTCATATCCTTCCTGGTCGTCCTGCCGCTGATTTGGTCGCATGTCCTGCAGGGGATCCGCGGGACAAGCGGGGAACTGCTGGAAATGGCCCGGGTATACGCCTTCCCGAGGCTCAGGACCCTCCGCCATGTCTATCTGCCCTCCATACTGCCCTTTCTGTATCCAGCCTGCACGACGGGCCTCGGATTCGCCTGGAAGGCGGCGATCGCGGCGGAAGTGATCGCCAAGCCCGCCCTGTCGATCGGAAAAAACCTTCAGGATGCGAAGGTATATCTGCAGACGGACGAGCTGTTCGCCTGGACGGCTGCCGTTGCCCTCCTGAGCCTGACCCTGGAAAGGCTGCTCGGCAAGGCGCTCGGCAGCAGGGCAGCCGGCGCGGAGCTCAAGTCATGATCAGGCTGCGCCGCCTGACCGCGGGTTATGGTTCCCGCCGCGAACCGGTGTTTTCCGGCCTTTGCGCGGAGTTTGAAGACAGCGGAATCTACGCCCTGACAGGTGCGTCGGGCGTTGGCAAAACAACGCTCCTGCACGTCCTGTGCGGCCTGATCGCGCCCCTGTCAGGCAGCGTCGAGGGCCTTGAGGGCAGAAGGGTGATCCTGCAGTTTCAGGATAACCGGCTCCTTCCCTGGCGCAGCGTGCTTGACAACGTCATGCTCGGGATGCCGCGTCCTGACCAAAGCGAGGCCCAGGCGCTGTTGCGGCGCCTGGAACTCGACTGCCCGGACAGCCTTCCCTCGAAGCTCAGCGGGGGAATGCAGCGCCGCGTGTCCCTGGCAAGGGCGCTTGCCTTCGGCGCGGACGTCCTGCTCCTTGATGAGCCCTTCACCGGGATGGATGAAGCGCTCAAGGGCCGCATCGCGCCGCACATCCTGTCCGTCCGCGGGCTGACCCTGTTTTCCACCCATGATCCCGCCGAGGCCGTCCTGATGGGCGCCAGGACGGTCAGGTTTGACGACCTGACAGGCGCGGCAGGTCCCATTTTGCCGCAAGAGGGCTCAGCGGCGTGCTGCGCGCGGTGAGCGGGGTGAGCGTGGGGGAAAAGCGGGCCGGACAGGCTTTGTAATGTTCGGAGTTTCATGTATAATGGCGAAGAAATCATTGCGCGAGGTATACGTATGAAGATTCTTGTCGTCAACGCGGGCTCGTCCTCCCTCAAGTACCAGCTGATCGATATGGAAAACGGCGAGACCCTCGCCAAGGGGCTCGCTGAACGCATCGGGATAGAAGGCAGCAAGCTGACGCAGCTTGTCAAAGAAGACAGGTATGTCATCAAGGCCCCGATGGAGAACCATGTGACCGCTACGACGTATATGATCAAAGCGCTCACAGACGAAAAACATGGCGTCGTCCGGAGCATGGACGAAGTCGGGGCGGTCGGCCACAGGGTCCTCCACGGCGGGGAGAAGTTCACAGCGTCCGTCATCATCGACGACAAAGTGATCGAGGCGATCGAGGAGTACATCCCCCTGGGCCCGCTGCACAATCCCGCGAACCTGATGGGGATCAAGGCCTGCATGAAGGTGATGCCCGGTACGCCCAACGTGGCCGTGTTCGACACAGCCTTCCACCAGACGATGCCGCCGCAGGCGTACCTGTACGGGATCCCGATGGACTATTACAGGCGGCTGAGGATCCGCAGGTACGGCTTTCACGGCACCAGCCACCGCTATGTGAGCGCGCGGGCCGCCGAGTTTCTGGGGAAAAGGCCGGAGGACCTGCGCATCATTACCTGCCACCTGGGAAACGGCTCCTCGCTGTGCGCGGTCATGCGCGGAAAATGCGTCGATACCAGCATGGGCCTGACGCCGCTGGAGGGTGTGCTCATGGGGACCCGGAGCGGCAACGTGGACCCGGCCGTGCTTCAGTTCATCATGAACAACGACCATATCGGCGTCGACCAAATGCTCGACGTATTGAACAAGCGCAGCGGCCTGCTGGGGGTCAGCGGCGTCAGCAGCGACATGCGCGACGTGGATGCCGCGGCGGAAAAGGGGAATCCGGACGCGCTCATCGCCCAGGAGATGCTCTATCTGAGCATCAGGAAGTACATCGGCGCCTACGCGGCCGTCATGGGCGGCGTCGACGTGATCGTTTTTACAGCAGGCATCGGTGAAAACGGGATGGCTCTGCGTGAGCGCATTATGAAGAACTTTGAATACCTGGGCGCCAGGATCGATCCGGAGAAGAACAGGGTCAGGGGACAGGAAGCGGACGTCTCTGCGCAGGACAGCCGGGTGAAGATTCTCGTCATCCCGACAAACGAGGAGATCGTCATCGCGAGGGACACTTTGGCGCTGGTGAGGCAAAGGGACTGAATGCAGGCAACCGGGAAGAAATCCGTTCAGATCTATACTGACGGCGCCTGCTCAGGGAACCCGGGGCCGGGGGGCTGGGCGGCGATCCTCAAATTCGGCGGCCACAGCCGGGAGATCAGCGGCGGCATGCACCACACGACCAACAACAGGATGGAGATCTTTGCGGTCATCAGCGCCCTGGGGATGCTGAAGGAAAGCTGCGCGGTGGATGTGTATTCCGATTCATCCTATGTGGTGGACAGCTTTGAGAAGCGCTGGATCGACGCATGGATCAGCCGCGGCTGGAAAACCGCGGACAACAGGCCGGTGGAGAACCAGGACCTCTGGCGGCTGCTGCTGCTGACGGTCAAAAAGCACGAGGTCAGGTTCCACAAGGTGCCCGGGCACGCGGACCATCCGGAAAACAACCGCTGCGACCAGCTGGCGAAAGAAGAGGTGCAGAAGGTGATCAAGGCCTTTGAGGATCTCAGCCCGGCTGCGGATCCCAAGGGCTGATCCCTTCTTCGCCTAGAACTATTCGCAAAAGGCATCTTTTACGAATAATCAGGGCGCTTTGGATCTTGGAAACCAGTTCAGGCTGCCTTGCCGCCCGGCGCACCGCGGGCGGCGTTCCGGGCGGGGGCCGAGGCCGGAACCTTCCCGTGCCCTGGTCAGACACTCAATCCACGGCTGCGCGGGCCCGGCCCCGCGCGCAAAGGGAGCGGGCATGGCAAGGCGGGTCGCCTATCACACGGAGAAATCCTACCGGATCAACGAACGCCTCATGGAGCTTCAGCGCGAGCTGCCGTCCCTCTGCACGGATTTCTTCCGGTCGATCTCCCAGACGAACAGCCCGCTCACGCGCTTGGCCTATGCCTACGACCTGAGGCTGTTCTTTCGCTATCTCTGCGCTGAACAGTATTCTTTTGCGAATAGTTCGGTCCGGCTGATGACCGGGAGCGACTTTGAGAAGGTCACGGCCCGGGAGATCGCCGGCTTTCAGGAGTATCTCCAGCAGTATGCGAAAGACAGCGCCGGGCGGGAGGATGAAGCGCAAGGCGGCGACCTTTCCCCTGTGCTCGTGCAGAACCACGAGCTGGGGATCATGAGAAAACTCTGCACGGTGCGCAGTTTCTTCGAATACCTGTTCAAAATCGGCGCTGTCAAGGCGAACGTGACGACGCTGGTCGCGCTTCCGAAAAAACATCTCAAGCCGATCCTCTATCTCGAACAGGACGAGGTCGCGAGGATGATGGACGCCGTGCTGTCCGGCGAAGGCCTGACGCTTGCCCAGCAGTCCTTCCTGCGCTCGACCCGCAGCAGGGACGTCGCGATCCTGATGATGTTTCTGGGAACGGGGATCCGCGTCAGCGAGCTGGTGGGGATCGATATCGACGACCTGGACTTCTCGCGCAACGCCTTTCTCGTCACCAGAAAGGGAGGCGACCAGAGCATCCTCTATTTTGCGGATGCGGTCGCGGGTGCCCTCAGGGCCTATCTGGCCCGGCGCGAAGGCATCGCCGCCCTGCCGGGGCACGAGCACGCCCTCTTCCTTTCGCTCCAGAAGCGCCGCATCAGTCAGCGGGCGGTCGAAAACCTGGTGAAGAAATACGCGCTCATCGCCGCGCCGCTCAAGAAAAAGCTCGGCCCCCACAAGCTGCGCAGCACGTTTGGAACAAATCTCTATCAGCAGACCGGGGACATCTATCTTGTCGCGGACGCTCTGGGCCATTCCGACGTGAATACCACGAGGCGGCACTACGCGGCGATGACGGACCAGCGAAAGCGCGAGGCCGC
Organism: uncultured Oscillospiraceae bacterium; assembly: GCA_964563725.1. Classification (GTDB taxonomy): domain Bacteria; phylum Bacillota; class Clostridia; order Christensenellales; family Aristaeellaceae; genus CAZLYF01. The sequence continues at coordinate 8,742 of CAZLYF010000095.1, read as the reverse complement.
AAAGCGCGTCAGGCTGCCCGACATCGACAAGGCCGGGGACGGCTCAGACAGGGGCCCGGGCCGGCGCGAAGCGCCCGCTCCCTCCCCTGAGGAGAATGGCTGAAGCCCCTTGGCAAACACATGTTTGCGTGCTATCATGGACCCAACACGTCAGGGAGGTGCGCCATGCAGGCCTCTGATCCCGGAAAGCTCCGTTCTCGGGGCAGCACGCAGAAACGGATCCTCGAATTCATTAAAAACCAGGTGGATACCAGGGGTTATCCGCCTTCCGTCAGGGAAATCGGAGAAGCGGTCGGCCTGAAGTCGACCTCGACTGTCCATGGCCACCTGAGCAGGATGGAAAGAAAGGGCCTGCTCAGGCGCGACGCGATGAAACCGCGGGCCATGGAGCTCGTATCAAGGGACGGGGACGACAGGGAAGGCGCAAATGTGCGCATGGTCCCCCTGCTGGGGGCCGTGGCCGCAGGCGCGCCCATCCTGGCCGAAGAGAGCATCGGGGAGCAGATCCCCATTCCCCTTTTCATGCTTGCGGAGAAAGGGACGTATTTTGCGCTGACGATCCGCGGGGACAGCATGGTCAGCGCGGGGATCTTCGACAGGGATTATGTGGTCGTCCGCAGGCAGTCTGATGCCGGCAACGGCGACATCGTCGTGGCGATGATCGACGGGGAAGCGACCGTCAAGCGCTTCTTTCGCGAAAACGGCTGCTTCAGGCTGCAGCCGGAGAATCCGGCCATGCAGCCCATCCTGACCACCGCGGTGGAGATACTCGGAAAAGTCATATCGGTCTGCCGCGTGCTGTAAAAGACCCAAAGGCAGGCAAAAGACCCGGCGCGAGGGCTCTCCCGCGCCGGGTCTTTTGTTCGCTGCGTTCAGATCAGCTCACGCGCCGCGCTCACGACGCGTTCGACCGTGAAGCCGAACTTCTCAAACAGGGTCTCCGCCGGCGCTGAAGCGCCGAAATGCTCGATGGAGACGATCCGCCCGTCCAGGCCTGTGAAACGGTGCCAGGCCAGGCCGGAACCCGCCTCCACAGCGACCCTTTTGCGGACCTGCGGGGGGATGACGCTGTCCTGGTAGGCTATGTCCTGTCTGAGGAAGACCTCCATCGATGGCACTGAGACCACCCTCGCGTCAACGCCATCCGCCGCGAGGGCCTTTTTGGCGGACATCGCGAGGGATACCTCGCTCCCTGACGCGAGCAGGAGCAGATCCGGAACCGCCTTGTCTGACTCCGCCAGGACATAGGCGCCTTTGAGGGCTTGTTTGCCGCTGTTTTCATACAGCGGCAGGTTCTGCCGGGTGAGCACCAGACAGCTGGGCGTCTTCCCGCCCAGCGCCCAGAGCCAGGCGGCGGCCGTTTCATGACCGTCCGCGGGGCGGAATACCGTCAGGCCGGGAACGGAACGCAGCGCGGTCAGCTGTTCGATGGGCTGATGGGTCGCTCCGTCCTCCCCCACGCCGATGGAATCGTGCGTGAGCACGTAGACGATTGGGAGATGCATCAGGGCAGAAAGCCGCATCGCGCCTTTCATGTAGTCGCTGAACACGAAGAACGTGCCGCAGAAGACTCTCAGCCCCCCGTGGAGCGCCATGCCGTTGCAGATGGCAGCCATGGCGTGTTCACGCACGCCGAAGTGGAGGTTCCTGCCCGACCTGTTGTCCGCCGCGTAGTCCCCCCCGTCTTTGATATGGGTCTTGTTGGAGGGTGCGAGGTCCGCTGAACCTCCCACCAGGTTGGGGACCCTCTTCGCGAGCCGGTTGATCATGTCGCCGGACGTCGCCCTTGTCGCGGCCTTCCCTTCAAATCTCCACAGGTCCTCCGAGGAGACGAGGCTGTCCAGGCTTGGATCGCTGTGCCAGCGGTCCCATTCGCCGGCCAGTTCCGGATACGCTTCGCGGTATTTTAAGAACATGCGTTCCCATTCGAGGCGAGCCGCCCTGTTCTTTTCCATCAGCCGGGCGATATGCGCGTATACGTCGGCGGGAACCGTGAACATCCCCCCTTCCGCTCCCATGGCAAGGCGCGTGGCGGCGAGGTCTTCCTCCCCGAGGGGTTCGCCATGGACGCTGGCTTTTCCGGCTTTGGAAGGGCTTCCGTAACCGATCGTCGTCGGGCAGATGACCAGGCTGGGACGTTCGTCTTCCTTTGTCCGGCCGATCGCGGCGAGGACCTGGGCGTAGTCGTTTCCGTCGGCGACGCGGATCACCTGCCACCCGTAGGCCTCGAAGCGCTTCCCTACGTCTTCCTGGAAGGCCAGACGGGTGCTGCCCTCGATGGATATCCCGTTGTCGTCATACAGCAGCGTCAGTTTCGAAAGCTTCAGCGTGCCCGCCAGGGAACAGGCCTCGCTGCTGATGCCCTCCATCATGCAGCCGTCGCCGCAAAACGCGTAGGTGCGGTGGTCGGCGACCGGAAAGCCCTCCCGATTGAAATGGGCCGCGAGCATGGTTTCCGCGATCGCGAAACCCACCGCGTTGGAAATGCCCTGCCCGAGAGGACCGGTGGTCGTTTCGACGCCTTCGGTCACGCCATGCTCCGGATGCCCGGGGGTCTTGCTGCCCCACTGCCTGAACCCCCTCAGATCATCCATGGACAGAGGGTACCCGCACAGATGCAGCAGGGAATAGAGAAGAGCGCTCGCATGTCCGTTTGAAAGGACGAAGCGGTCGCGGTCCGGCCAGGCAGGATCACCCGGATCATGCCTGAGGGCATGCATCCACAGCGCGTAGGCCATCGGCGCCATGCCCATGGGGGCGCCGGGATGGCCACTGTTCGCTCTCTGAACCATGTCAGCGGACAGGAGGCGCACCGAGTTGATCGTTTTTTGTCCGATTTCCATGCTGAATTTCTCCCTTCAAACGCTTGCGCCGTCAGGCCCTGCCTTCACGGCGCAGCGCGTGATATCCATTCCTCGATCGGTGAAAGGTCTGCTTCCTCCGCGTTTTTAAGCAGTTCAAACAATTCCGCGAGGATCCTGCGTACGCCGCCCCTGACGTCGCTTTCGACATTCAGGGCGAGGACGGGGTCATGGACGGACAGGCGCAGAAGAAACCATGCGTTGTCCATGCCCTTTTGAAGATCGAAACTGATCCTCACGCCTTCCCTGTTGTCAGGGGCAAGATGCCAGCTCTTCATGTGGGAGGCGTGATCCATGACCTTTTCGATCAGCCTGATCCCTGCCTCGCGGAAAGCGGCAGGCAGGATCTTCAGGCGCAGTTCCACGCTCTCCTCCGGTTCCCTCAAGCCATCGATCAGGCTCGACAGCAGTTTCCCGTCGCGCTTGAGCCGCATGCACTCGCACACGAGCAGGGTGCTCAGATACATCCCGTCATCAAGGAAGCCGTTTTCCCTGAACGCCGCGTGCCCGCTTGTCTCGATCGCCAGCGGGCAGTTGACGCCTGCGGCATTGAGCCGCTTCGCTTCGTCGATCACCAGGCGGTAGCCGCGCTTGTAGCGGTAATGCTCTCCGCCCCACTCCCCGATGAACTTGGAGAGCCCGGACGAGGTGACGGAATCCGTCACGATCGTCAGGTTGCTTTCCCTGTCAAGCAGCATCGCGGAAAGCAGAGCGATCAGCCTGTTGCGGTTGATGGCCAGCCCCGTCTGGTCGACGATCGCAGCGCGGTCGCAGTCCGCATCGAAGATGACCCCGATGTCGGCGCCGTGCCTGCACACCGCCTCGCCAAGGGACGCCATGGCAAGGGGGTCTTCCGGGTTGGGGGCGTGGTTGGGAAAGTACCCGTCGGGATCGAGAAACTGGCTCCCTTCGATCCTTGCGCCCAGTTCCTGCATCACGGAGGCGTAAAAGCCCCCCGCTCCGTTTCCCGCGTCGACGGCGACATGCAGCCCCAGCAAAGGCAGGGCCACCCCGCTGGAGAGTTTTTCACGCACGAGCCGCTTGAGCCTGTCAGCGTACTCGGAAAGATAGCCGCGCCCGAGGATGCTTCCGTGAGGCCCGGCCGGCGCCTTGTCATCCGCTGCCAGCGCGAGGATCTCATCAAGGTCCCGGGAGGAGATGCCGCCCGCCTTCGTAAAAAACTTGAATCCATTCCTGTCAAAGGGATGATGGCTGGCCGTGACCATCACCGAGGCCCCGGCGCCGGGCTCTCCCGCGCCAAGACACTCGTACATCGCGGGCGTCGTGCACAGGCCGAAGACGACCGCGTCGCAGCCAGCGGAGGCAATGCCCTCCGCGCAGGCCTTTTCCAGGATCTGCCCCGTGATCCTCGGGTCCCTCCCGATGGCGACGGCAGGGGGCCTTTCCGTCCGGCCCAGGTTCCACAGGGCAAACGCGCGTCCGATGCGGTACGCGAAGCCAGCGGTGATCTGAGCCCCGTCGCCGACCGCCTTTCCCCGGATGTCCGTTCCGCTTTTCAGGGCGCGCGGGTCTGTCATGCCGCCCCCCCGTCCGCGGTTTCCCCGCTTTCGCCCCTCAGCAGGCGGTAGATCGGCGCAAGCGTCCGGTAGTCCCTGAGCACCGTTTCGGCGATATCCCCTGAAAACACCAGGTCCCTGTCCGCCCCCGTCCGTTCCAGGTACAGCTCGCGGCGGGGATACCAGGGCTTGAGCTGCGGGGGAAGCTCCTCCGGGATGGGCATCCTTGCGTGGAGGGCGCCGCCAAGCGCGATGTGGCTCTCATGAAGGGCCGGCAGATGCCGCAGCAGTGAATCCGGGCGCGCGAGCATCGCCCTGCGGAAACGGTCAAGCATGTCCCGGTTTTCGCCCCAGATGCCCAGTCCCCAGCCGGCGCCCTCGATCCTGATCTCAAACCAGAAGAACAGCCCCCCCTCCCGGGGCTCCCCCGCGCGCCTGAAAGCGACCCAGTGGTGATCGCGATAAGGGGATTTGTCCTTTGTGAAGCGCGTGTCCCGGTAGATCCGGGAGAGGCATTTGGCGGGCCTCGTCTCCATCAGCGGATCGATCCCGATCAGCCCCGGCGCCATTTCCCCGATGAAAGCGTAATACGGGCTGCGCATGTCCCTTTCGTAATCGTCCCTCCGGGCAGCCATGAACGCCCGGTTGTTGTTGAAGCGCAGCTCAAGCATGAATGAAATGAGGCTGCCCCTGAATCCTTCAAAAATAAACGCATCCCTCCAAACAGACACGATTATAGCCTCGGCGGCATCGTCAATCAAGCGGGCGGATGGCGGCGGTCCGGATTCGGTCCGGATGCTCCGGATTCAGTCTCCTCCGGCAAGGCGCCTGAATATCCCGGCCGCGATGGGAGCGGCGACCGTTCCCCCGCTGCCGGCATTCTCGACAGCGACGCAGACGGCGTATGGGCAGCGGGGATCGTCTGCAAAACCGATGAACCAGGCATTTGTCTCTTCCTGGCCATCAATCTGGGCCGAGCCCGTTTTCCCGCACACGGCGAGCCCGTCCACGGCCGCCCCGCCCGCGGTGCCGCCGAGCACGGCGCCGCGCATGTAATCCTTGATGACCTGTGCCTGTTCCTCCGTCAGCGCCCTGCGGTACGCGCCGGGGCGAAAAGAAGCCTTGACTTCCCCGTCCGCCGTCTTCGCGGAAAGCAGCAGGCGCGGTTCCATCATCACGCCCTTGTTGGCGACTGACGCGGCGACCATGCACATGTGCAGCGGGGTCGCGCCGATGGCGCTTTGGCCGGCCCCCGTCCAGGCGATCTCCTTTTCGGTCCTGTTCGTTTCCGGATACGCTGAGTTTTCCACGACGATGTCGCTGAAAAGGAAATGGTCGCCAAAGCCGAAGCTCCTCGCCGTGCCGCGCAGCTTCTCGTCGCCCAGCTCCAGTGCGATCTGGGCAAACGTGATGTTGCAGCTGAGCGCCAGCGCCTCCCGCGGGGAAAGGGAGCCGTGGACGGCATTGCCGGCGTCCGTGATGACCGTATCCATCACCGGAAGCATCCCGCTGCAGTAATAGTTCTTTTGGGCGAATCCGGGAATGTTGGCCAGCGCGGAAGCGAGCGTGACGATCTTGAAGGTCGAGCCGGGCGCGCTGACCCACTGGGTCGCCCGATTCCAGAACGGCTTGAGCGGATGCTCTTCGTCCGCCGCTGTGACCTGCGCCGGATCGAAACCCGGGAAACTCTGCAGCGCCACGATTTCGCCCGTGAGGTAGTTCATCACGACAGCGGCGCCGCTCCTGCCAAACGGAAAGAGTTCCGAGATCCTTCTTGAGAGGCCGGAATCGATCGTGAGCGTGACGTCGTAGCCCTTCCGCTTTTCCCCGCTGGCTATCCGTCGGATCTTTTCAAGCCAGGTCTCGTTGAAAGCGTACAGATGACTGGACATGAAGTTTTCAACGCCATTGGCCACCATGTTCGCTCCGTCGCCCACGACATGGACCACAGAAGACCGCACGAGCCCGTCCGGATGGTAGGTCCTTCCGCCGTCGGGCCCGCTGATCGCGAGCGCGACGCCGTTCCTGTCGAGGATGCCGCCTGCGGTGGCGTCTGACCTGGCGCTGCGCGCGTAATTGTTCGCGCCGGAGGAAAACCATCGGTTTCCGTAGCTCAGGACGCTGTAGGCGCCATAGGCGACCAGCGACGCGAGCAGAATGCACAGAGCCGCTGCGACGAGGCGGATATTTCTCCTGAGCAGTTTCACGCGCCGGTCCCTCCGAGGGAGGCGAGCCTCCCGTCTTCCCTGAGGTTTCTGCTGTTTTCGCCCGCGACCCCTTCAAGAAGGCCGATGATGCCCAGGCTCGAAAGCAGTGACGTCCCGCCATGACTGACAAAAGGCAGCGTCACGCCTGTCAGCGGGATCATTTTGATGTTTCCCGCGATGATCACAAAGGTTTGAAGGGCGAGGAAGGAAGAACAGCCCAGGGCAAGGAGCGCGTCGGACCTCTGTCTGGCCCTGAGGGCGATGCCGATCCCCCGCGCGAAGATCAGCAGATAGATCAGGATCACGCAGATACCGAACAGGGCGCCGAACTCATTGAGAATCACCGGGAAGATGAAGTCCGTCGCGTATTCCGGGATCGCGTTGGCGTTCCCGACGCCAAGCCCGACGCCCCAGAGACCGCCGTTCACCATCGCGATGAGGGACTGGACGATCTGGTACCCCGCGCCGTTGTAGTCATACCATGGATCAACCCAGATCCGGACGCGCTTCTTGACATGGCTGAACATGCCGTAGCCCAGCAGGGCCCCTGCCGAAGCGCCGGCCAGGCCGGCCGCCAGCAGGGAAAAGCGCCCGGTCGCAGAAAAAATCATGATGAGCGCCACCGCATAGTACAGAAGGGCGGTCCCCAGGTCCTTCTGCAACAGCAGCAAGCCCAGGCAAAGGCCCGCAAACAGGTATGCCTGAGCCATTTTCCGCCTGGAGAGGAGCTGCGAGAGCACAAGCACGAGCGCGATCTTGACGATCTCGCTTGGCTGGAAATTGACCCCCGCGAATGAGACCCACGCGAGCGCGCCGTTTTTTTCCTTCCCGAACAGAAGGGGGGACGCCATCAGCAGGACAGCCGCAAGGGCAGCCAGCCTGACGAGCAGGCCTCTGCCCCTGCGCAGGCGGTACGCGAGAAGGCAGGTCAGCATCGCGAGGATGCCAATCCCATAGTTGACAGCCTGGTCCAGGCCTTTTTCGATATCCATCCGGCACAGGACCAGGACGCCCAGCGCGCAGAGGAAATTGACCAGGGTGAGGAGCAGCCTGTCCGCGGCAAAGATTTTTCCGATGTACACGGTGTTTGCGGCAAGCAGGGAAGGGATGGCTGCAAGCAGCAGCAAATACCGCGGCTGGGGATCTTTCAGCGTCAGCAGCAGGAAGGCCGTCAGGTGGAAGACGACGACGGCGCCAAGCAGGCGCCCAGCGGGCGCGCGTCCCCTCCTAGTCCTCATGGACGTACCGCGCCCGGCGGGTCCGCCTGCGACGCTGCGGCGCAGCGGTCCCGTCCTCCCCGCCGTCAGGGAACGGCACTGCGCCTGGCGGAGCTCCGGAAGAGTCAAACGGCGCTTCGAAGGATCCGTACGGGAACAGCCCTTCCGGAGCGCCAGAACTCAATTGCTCCGCCCCTTCGGATCCGGGTGCTTCGGCAGGCAGGAGGTCCGCCCCTTCCCCCTCCTCCATTCGCCCGCCGGGAGCAGGTCCGGACGCAGGGGGGTCCTCCCACCCGCCCCGTGTCAGGCGCAGAGAGGCGGACAGGCTTTCCGCGGAGAAGAGACGGATGAGCAGCGCCTTGTCCGCGGCGAGTATCCGCGACCCGTGCCGCGCGTAGCCCTCCCTCGCGATCCTGCGTCCGTCGACAAGGATCTCCGATCGCCTGTGGCAGGGTCTGAGGCGCACGCCTTTTCCCTTTGCGAAGCTGAATTCGAGATGCCTTTTCCTCAAGCCGACGATGCGCACGTCACAGGAATGGCCGGAGCCAAGGATCCCTTCCTCCGCGAGCGGGTGGCTTTCACCGGAGGAGAAGTCGACGAGTTCCCCGATGAGCCCGGCGTCGGGAAGATCCCTGAGCGTCCTCAAGTATTCCCTTCTGTCGCGCATGAGCCACATCAAGCCCCTGAGGACGACAAGCGCCCCAAGGGCCGCGAACCAGTAGCGCAGGCCCATCGCGATCAGTTCATAGCTTTCCGAAGACAAGTCCGTCCTCCGCTTCCAGATCCTCCCGGCATTATATCACAGGCCGCGGCGGCTTGCCCGACAACGCAAAACGCCGTCCGCAAAGGCAGACAGCGTTTGGCATGTGGAGGCGCCATCCAGACTCGAACTGGAGAATAAAGGTTTTGCAGACCTTCGCCTTACCACTTGGCTATGGCG
>CAZLYF010000094.1:12565-13418 GCA_964563725.1 uncultured Oscillospiraceae bacterium | reverse complement strand
CCGCAAAGTCGGGGAAAAGCGCAGACTGACCTCGGAGCAGGAAAAAGAGATACGGGGAATCATCGTGGACAAAACCCCTGAGCCGGAGCATTTTCTTCTCAAAATCCGTGCTGTTGTCAACCACGCGCAGATACGGGTGACCGGTCCTGGAAGCTCAGGTTCACGTTCTATGAGGACAGCATGAACCAGCAGCGGCTGATGGATTTCATGAGCCGCATGGTGAAACGAACCAGGCGATGAAACAGGATGTCCACAAAGGGATCAATCCAAGGACCAAATCGGACATACGGCACAGATCACAGTCTTCCATGCGGAGAATGCAACGCAAGCCATACCGGGTCAAAGCCTTCTACAGGCATCCCAAACTCGCCAATATCAATTGCGACTTTTGAATGACCGAGGCAATACTAAAAATACACGGTATTAGTTGATTGTGACGACCTCAAACCCCATCATCCTGCCAAACGCTTCAAACTCCTGGCAATCGGCGTCATATACCAGCGCTGAGTGGTGCGTCCCGCCGGCCAGCGAAAACGCCTTCAGGAATTGCCTGAGCGGCTTGACAGGCTTCATCCAGCCCTGGATGGAATTCCGGTAGGCGCCAAACTCCAGCCCTTCGTCCAACATCTCCACCGGTGTAATGATCAGGGTGAACCCCTCTCCCATCGGCGCCAGGTTGAGAAAAACGGCCCGCCCCTTCCTCATGCAGCCGTAGGCCGCCGCCGTAGTCCCGCAGGTGTTGTATTTGAAAGGGACGCTGCTCAGCACGGGTTTCCACTTTGCCAGTGACGGATTCATCTCACCCATGTGGTTAAGCAGGATCACGTCCCTCTTCCAGTCCGGGCAGAACATC
>CAZLYF010000094.1:0-12555 GCA_964563725.1 uncultured Oscillospiraceae bacterium | reverse complement strand
ATCTCGGTGAAGGTTGTATTGCTGTACACGCTGCGCAGCGCTCCGACAAACCCTGCCGTAAGCACGTCGCCTTCGCCTGCGTACCCCATGCCACGCAGCATCATCTTGGAACATTCCGCAAAGGGCATCTTGGGCAGCCCGCATTTGTCCAGCGTCAGGAAATTGATGGTGCAGGCGGTCAAGCGCTGGTCGTCCGCCCATTTGCGGACAGCCAGCCCGGAAAGTACCGCGTTCCGGTAACTGGCTTCATCTGTGATTTCGTAGGTGAAATGAGATTTGTCCCAGAGAATTTCCCTGTCAATGTCCTCCTGGCTGACGGATGAAACGTACTGCTTCACTGTGTCGCTGCCCATCAACGCCACATCCGCCCCGATGGCCTTCTTGAGGCGGGCAGGCGTGATGAAAAAATCCCCCATCCCCTCAAAGGATCCGCCGACCGATCCGATTCTAGCCGTTTGGAATGCCTGTTTGATTGCCGCCGCGCGGCAGAAGCCTGCAGCTTCAGCGATGACCTCGCTGTGCAGGGCATGCCCGGCACATATTTCATAATGCCGGCCCCGCTGCCGCAGCAGGTTGCACATATCCTGCACCCCGTGGATACCATGGTTCGCCTGAATCCCGTTCCTGTAGGAGGCTGCGGAAATGAGCTCATAATCCGGCGTCGTGTCCAGCACTATCAGCGGTGCCTTCATGGAAAGCAGCGCGTCAATGGACTCAAGCGAGGGAGAATAGGCAAGATGCTGCGTAATGACTGCGCAAACCCCTGCCTGGCTGAACAGTTGGGCGGCTGCTTCAAACTCCTCCCTGACACGGCATACGTCCGCCTGAATGACTTCCAAACCCTCGCTTTCCAGCATCTTGATGAGCATCCTCATGTGCTCCACCATCGGGTCCCGGTAGCGCGGGTTGCTGTCATCGTAAAGCTTGATGTACAACGGAAGATACCCAACCTTGATTTTCTCCATGTCGTTTCTCCCTACTCTCCGAAAATGCTTTCTTTGGCGCCGTTGATCAGTTCAAGCGCGTTTTTATAGAATACCCGCTCCAGATCGTCTTTCGTCAGGCCGACAGTGCGCGCGGCACGCTTGAAGGCAAGGAGCTCCTCATACATAAAGAAGGTCATTTTTTCTCCTTCTTCAGCCGAAACTTCGCGCAGATGGCTGTCCTGTTTCGGGTCCCCGTACAGCCCGGGCGGAATCAGGTTGATGTAGTTGTCGTTCTCTTCGATGCGGCGCATACGCATCCGAAGGATGGGCAGGTCGCTCCCAAACATCACCCGCCGCGGGCCGACAGACTCCAGCAGTTTGGTCATCGCGTACTCACAGGTGTTGGCACAGAAATCAAACATCAGGTTCGGGCAGACGGACAGGGTTTCAAAGGCGTTCCCAACATCGGACTGCACGTACGCGCGCCCGATGTGCGCGATAATCAGTCTGACTTTGGGGAACTGTTGCTTCAGCTCAATGATTTGTGCCAGGTTGACAGGGTCCTTCAGCCTGCCGTGCCGCGGGATGTGCAGCATTACAATGGCGCCAAGCTCGTTCATTTTTATCAGCTGATGTTTGGGGAAAAAATCAAAAATGCGGATTTCAGCCTCCGGCAGGTAAGCGGGCGCCAGGTCCAGATAGGATTTCAGCCCAAGGAAACCACCTGCCCGGATTCTATCCTCCAGCTCATCTCCGCTCTGCTGGGGATGGGAGTAGTACAGGGCCGGGTAGCCAGTCCTGACAGCGGACTCGCGCACGTATTCGTTGCAGGCGTTGAGCGTGTCGCTTCTGGCGCTCGCGAACATCATCGGCATTACATTCTGGCGTGGAAACATGAGCCGGTAGGTTTCCTGCAAATCCTCGACGCTGTTGTCTTTCGCCACCAGGGATGGCCAGGTGACGGTGCGCTTTACCTGCCCATTTTCGTATTTCTTCGGGGGATGAAGGCGCTCTAGCCAAATGTGTGTATGAATATCAATCATCCTGGGCGGCAGGAAAGCCGCGAGTTCTTCTTCATAAATCCGTTTGTCGTTTTCCTTTACTTCAAACAATGGCATTCCCATTCCTCCTCGTTCTCTTGCGTCCTTATCCCTTCACCGCTCCGGCGGCGATTCCCTTGATGAAGTATTTCTGCAGAAAAACATACAGCAGGATAATCGGCAGCGACGCCATAATAATCCCGGCGAAAGCATAGCCGTACTCAGACACGTACTGACCAAAGAAGGAATAAACCGCGACCATCAGCGTAGGTTGCCTGACACTGTTGAGCAGGGATGCGCTCACCAGGTAATCGTTCCAGATGCCGATGCCGCAGCGGATGCAGCAGGTTGCGGTAACAGGCGCGAGAAGCGGGAGGAATATTCGGTAGAACACCTGGAACATGGAGCATCCGTCAATGTAGGCTGCCTCCTCCAGTTCTTTGGGCAACGTACGCATGAAGCCGGTATAGAGAAAAATGGAGAAAGGCAAGTTCCATGCGGCCTGGATGAGTATGCATCCCCAAAGAGAGTTCACCAAACCAACGTCGCGAATGAGCACGACAATTGGAATCAGTGCGCCAATAAAAGGGATGACCATCATGGCGATGATGATGGAATAGAACCAGGTAAAAAGACGATGCCTTACCCGCGCTACCGCGAACCCTGCCAGTGAGCCCAGCGCGACGACAACCAGCAGAGACACCAACGTGATGAAGCCGGTATTCCCCAGTGCGGAAAACAACTTCATCTTTTTCACCGAGTAGACGAAGTTGCCAAAGGACATCATATCAGGCTGTATAACCAACGGGAATTTGACAATATCTGTTCTTGTCTTGAATGCGCCGATCACGAAATAGTAAATCGGCAGCCACCAAATCGCCGTCGCGAATACAAGAAGCGCTTCCGAAGCAATCGTGCGTATGCTGAGGCGCTTCTTCATCAATATATCTCCTCACGCTTCCGCAGCAGCACCAACTGGACGAGCGATATGACTGTGATAATCAAGATCAGCAGTACAGCCAGCGCTGAGCCGATGCCAAACTTCCCGGACTGGAAAGCGAAAAAATAGATCCGCTGGGTGAGAAGCCGCGTAGAGTAGCCTGGCAGTCCCTTGGAGACAAGCCACGGCAGCTCATACATTTTAAACGACGTGATGCTGGTCGAAATCACATTGATGGTCATCGCCGAAGCAAGCATGGGAATGGTGATATGCCGCCGCACCCGCCATTCGCCCGCTCCATCGATGGACGCAGATTCGATCAGTTCCGTCGGGATACTCTGCAGCCCTGCGAGGAAAACGACAATGCATAGCCCAACCTGCACCCAGGTTGCGGCGATGATGATGGATACGTTGGTAAGGCCGTAAGTTTCCAGCCAGTTAACGGGGCTGAGCCCGGCGCCCTTCAGGACGGAGTTGATGACCCCGTTGCTGTAGTTGTACATGATGCGCCAAATGATGCCGACAACGGCGCCGCTTAGAATGCAGGGAAAGAACCACAACGAACGCATTAAGCCTCTTTTAATGCGCCATCTGCCTTTATTGTCAAGCATGAGGGCTGCGAAGAAGGAAATGACGATCACCAGTACGGTAGATCCGGCCGCGAAGAATACCGTAGCTTTGGACATATCCCAGAACCCCTCGCTGCGTGGCAGGTACCTGAAATTGTCCATCCCGACGTAAAGCCGCTGCGCGCTGACGCCATTCCACTCATGCAGGCTGTAAATGAATACATTGGCCAGCGGATAAACGATGAACAAAGCGCAGAGAACAACAGACGGAATAATGAACAGCACGCCCCAGCGGAACCGCGAGCGTTCAAACCTGGTGTGTTTCTTCTTTGTATTGACCCCTGATGCTGTTGGCCTCATATGATCCCGTCCTCTTGGGAATGGCTCATCGGAAAAGGTGCCGGCGGGAACCGAACCTGGTACCCGCCGGCGTGGGTTCCTGCCGTCAGTCGGCAGCGCGGTTGGACGTTTTCAGGAGGGCATCCATTTCAGTGACAGCCACAGCAGCGTCCTTGTTGCCGCCATACACGTCTCTGAGGGCGGTGCAGGCCGCATCACGGAAAGGCTCAGTCCAGAGGTTGAAGCCCATCTTGACAAATTTGGCCGCGTTCATCGCGGGAACGATTTCGGCGATGGCGGCGGGAAGCTTGATTTGCTCTGCGGTCATGGTCTCCAGCACAGGCACGGTGCCGCGGGCATTCTGTATAATTGCGAAGTTCTCGGGCTGGAAGACCCAGTTAAAGAAAATTTCGCGTGCCTCAAGCACTTCCGGCTCCGCGTCAGTCGCCAGAAGGCCGAAGGCAGTCTCAGGAGATACAGAAATCCATACGCCTTTCCCTTCGTTATTGAATGGGGCAAGGATGGCTTTGACGTATTTGAGGTCGCCGGCAGCCGTCTCGATGCCGCTGCAGATGTTGTTCGCGGTCCAATTGCCTGCGATGCACATCGCCGCGGTACCGTCGGTCATCGCGGCGGTTACGTCGTCCTCAGTCATGGTGGCCGTTCCGGGCAGCATATAGGGGGCGACCTGCGCTAGCTTTTCAGCGATTCCCGGGTTTGCCAGGAAGTCGAAGGTGCCGTTGAGGAATTGCTCCTCATACACGCCCAGCCCAAGCTCGTCACCAACGGTGTTGGCGATGATCAGCTCAAATAGCATCCAATTGGTTGTGGTTTTGTCTCCGGCAAGCGTCAGTGGAGCGATGCCGGTCTTGGTTTTGATATCTTCGCAGCACTGGATGAATTCAGTCCAGTTGGTTGGGGCAGCTGCACAGCCTGCCTCCTCGAGAATCTTCATGTTCAGGTAGAGCACGCTGAACGCCGCGCCCTGGGTCAGCCCGAATAGCTTTCCGTTGTGGGTGAATGCGTCACGGTAAGCCTGCGGGATGCCTTTCGAGATTTCCAGTTCGTTGAGGTCCCTCAGCAAGCCTTCGTCGACTGCGTTGTAGTTTGTGGTGTTGTTGTCTACTTGCCAGACGTCGGGAAGTTCGCCGGACGCAATCTGGGTGGTGATGAACTGAACCCCATCGATGCCAAGGCCAACCGCCTCAACAGTAATCCAGGGGAATTCCGCCTCGAATCGGGGTTTCATCTCATTGTCCCACGCGTCCGACCAGTCGGTCTGCACAATCCAGGTTTCAAGGGTGACGGGTTTCTTGTCGGCTGCGAACGCCGGCAGCTGGATGCTTAGTAAAAGCACCAGCAGAAGCGCTGCGATCACAGTCATGGTCCTCTTGGCTTTCATTACCAGATACCTCCCTCATATTTTATTCCGGCTGTCGATGAGCCGGAATAGGTTCATAGAGAACACCGAGGCCTTGGGCGCGGCGCTTGTATATCGTGAAGGCCTTGGCGTATTCTTCGGAGCTGCCGGGGTTTGGGGCAACAGCTTGCCCCTGGCCGGATGAAAACAAGCCGCAGGCTTGTTCCAGGCTTTGGAATACCCCGCTTCCCACGCCGGCAAGGATAGCCGCGCCGACGCAGGACAGATCGCGCACATTCGGAATCCCGATGGGGCAACCAGCAATGTCGGCTACCATTTGCGTCCAGATGGCGCTTTTTGCGGCCCCGCCTGACATACTGACGCTTGTCACATGATGATACTGTTTGAAGTGTTCCAGAATCCAGGCAACATGGAAGGAGACACCCTCCATCACAGCCCTTGCAACACTGAACCTATCCTGCGACAAGTCAAGGCCGAGCAGGGATGCCTTGGCACTCTGCTGCTTGAGCGGGAACGTCCCCCCATTGAAATACGGGAAAAACATCAGCCCGTCGGCAGATGCCCGCCTTCCCGCCACTTCCGTGTCGATGCTGTCAAAACTGAGCTGGTCCTGAATATGCCGTCCGCCCGCAATCCCACTCCGAAACCATTCCAGGCTGACCCCACCGGTCGGCAGGGAAACCATGGAGCCCCATTTCCCTGGGATGGCAGAAACGGACTGTGAAAAACCGGAATCGAAATTCGGAGTATCGGTCAGGGCTGTAACAACCCAGGCGGTCCCGGTGCCAATTAGAACCTGTCCGGATTGGGTGATTCCCACGCCCAATGATGCTGCATACTGGTCGTGAGCGCCGGAAACCAGCAATGTGCCGGCTTGCAGCCCGAGTACCTTCGCGGCATCCGCGGTCAAAGTCCCGATCGGGGTTCCGGATGAAACGATTTTTGCCAGCTGGGATTCATCAATACCAACAAAATCGAGGATGTCGGCGTCGTACTTGAACTTTCTGATGTCCGCGAGCTGATTGATGCCCACATTGCTCATATCAACAGCAGCTATCCCCGTGAGCCTGAGGGATAGGTAATCCGCAACGGACAGGAAAAGCCGTGTATTCCTGAACACGTCAGGCTCATTTTCCCTCAGCCAGGCGATTTGCAGCGCGTTAAGGCCTCGGTGAAGCTGCCACCCGGATTTCTCGTACATAGCGCGTTCGCCGAACCTGCGCGCAAAACTCTCCGCTATGTGCCCGCAGCGCTGGTCGCTCCAGACAATGGCCGGACGGAGCGGGACGTTCCTGCTGTCGACTGAAACCAAGGTGCCCCCCTGCGTGGAGAGGGAAATCGCAGTGATGTTCTCCTTGTCCGGAATGTCTTTTGTAACGTTCCGCACCGTGCTGACAACCGCGTTCCACCAGTCGTCCGGGTTTTGCTCGTTCATCAGCAGCCCCGGAGAACTCAGCGCGTAGGAAAGCTCCGCCTGCGCCAGAATACCGCCCGCTTCCGAGACCAGCAGGCCTTTGGTGTTTGTGGTGCCAACGTCGATGCCTAGCAGATACTGTGCCATCAGGCCGTCTCCTTGAAACGCTCCGGGTTTGGCGGGCTTCATGCGGGGCTCAGTCGGTTAGTGGATGGAAAACGCCTGCAAATAATACAAGGTCTCGGATATTGAACGCGTTGGGCTGGATACCTGTCCTTTTCTGCAGTCATTGTAGCGCATCAGTTATCCTGTGTCAACAGAACAAATGGCCGAAAAACTCAAATAAAACAGATGATTCATGGCCTGCTGAAAAAGCAAATCGTCTGTTTCAATTCAGTGCACGACAGCCAGGCGCTGATTGGATTGACGGATGAAAAAGACAGAGCGCCCTATGCGGGCAGCGCGTATTCCGGCAATCCCCTTGCTGAGCAGCGCCCGGAAGGGACAGAGAACCAGAACTCATCAATTACCCGTTCATATCAAGGCGTAAAACGCCCTCTGCACCCTTCTCGATGATCAAGTTATAGACATGCGTCGCGATGCACAAATCCGGGCTGCCCATGCCCACCAGTTCGCATACAATTCGGTCGTTCGGATTCGTGCGTCCGGGATGTTTCCCGCATACGACTTCCGGCAGTTCCGCCTCGATGCTTTCCCTGCTGATAATGCCGCGCTGAGCCATTTCCTTAAAGTTGCCGCGGTGCAAACCCTGAATGGCGTGATCAATAAAGATTTTGTCGAATTTCAATGGCACATCATCCGAGGTCTCGGTATACGAGCCCATCGTGAGCACCAGGCAGCCGGGCTTGCACCATGCCTCCTCAACGAGCGCCGCGTTCGCCGTTGTGATTGTGATAATCACGTCTGCGCCTTCGCAGCCGATTTGGTTGCCTTCGCATAGAACGGTCTTAAAATCAGCATCAGTGAACCGGGCAGCAAACCTTTCACTCGCTTCCGGGTTAATGTCGCATACGCGCAGCTCACGAATCCTGTGCATGCGGGAAATGCATGAGATGCAGTAGAACGCCTGCTGACCTGCGCCAATCACCGTGATGATGTCCGTCTTCGCGGCAAGATACTTCATCGCGATCGCGGGCTGTGCGCCAGTGCGCGCATCGGAGATCCAATCGCCGCATATCAGCGCGCGCAGTTTTCCGTTATGCGGGTTAAGCAGCATGAGATTCGACTTTATGTAGGGCAGTCCGTTCTTCGGATTGTCAGAATAACCGCCGACAACCTTTATGCCCGCCATATCCAGCGGATGGATGTAGCTGGGCATCGAATTGAACCAGCTCGAAACGCCCATTTCCTGCATATCCGTCGTGATCTTCGACGGCATTACGATTCTTGCCTCGCCGTGCCAGCGCCACGTTTCCTCCACACATTCGATGGCTTTTTCAAGCGTCATGTTCGCCTTAACCTGTTCGTTGGTGATGATCAGGCTTAACTCATTCATTGCGGGCCTTCTCCTTATACCCGTGCGGCAGAAGGATCGTTAAGTCAAAAAAAGAAAGATATCAAATACGCGCAAGATGGCTTGCTGTGAATAGTTCAGGCTCGGATTTTTTATTCGCCGATTACAGTAATCTGCACCGTCCGTTTGCGGGCCCGTGTCTGATCAAAATCGACGAAATAGATAAACCCATAATCGCCCAAATCCATTTTTCCATCAATCAGGGTGATGCTCTCGCTGCGCCCGACCAGGGCGGAGCGGAGATGGGCATCCGTGTTGTGGCAGCCCCGCGCGTCCTCGCCGTGCTCGGCAGCGAACACGAGCGCTTTTGGGCCGGGATGAAGGTACTGGCCTTCTTTTCGCTGCTCCGGGATGATCTGCCCAAATATCTCGACAAAGTCCTGCTGAAGGGTCTCAAGGCCGGTCATAGACATGTCAAACGCGCATTCCTGCGTGATGACGCAACAGGTCGTGTGATGGGAATACACCACAACGATTCCGTTGGCAATCCCTGAGCGATCAACGACGCCTTTCGCGGCATCCGTTACGTTGTGAAAAGTCGGCATTCCGCTATTGGAATGAAGTTCAACCGCTTCCCTATATACCAAGGCAGATCACCTCCCTGAATGGTTAATCACGCCGAGCCAGTTTTCCCAGTGCCTCCCCGGCTTTTCTGACATAGGCAATCATTTCGTCCATCAGCGCGAAGGGATTGGCGGATTTCAGAATGCCAGAGGCTGAGCCCGCGGCTTCCGATCCGGCCATGATGTAGTCGTAAATCTGCTGTGCAGTTGTAATTCCCGCAGCCTGCTCCACCAGAATACCGGGGTCGATTGCCTTGATTGCCTTGATTACATCACGGACATAGCCCATATCGCTGGATACGCCGGAACCAATCAATTCGCTGGGCTCCGGGTTGAGGATGTCAGGATGCAGCTGGGCGATTGCCTCTGCTTCAGCAACAGAATCAGCGCAGGCAAAGGAGAGCATGTCCAGCTCTCTTGCCCGGTCAATGGTTTTCTTGATAGCCGACAGCGTCATTGGGCGCTCGCAGTGATTAATCACGACCCCCTGCGCCCCCGCAGCCTTCAGAGCTTCGGGCAGGACGTCCGCCATACCCCGCCCCGGCCGCAGCGTATCCATATAGGGGGCAAGGAGTATCAATCTTCCGCAATGTTCCCGAACACGGCGGATTTCTGTATAGGGGCAAATAAACAGGACGTCAATATCGTGCCTTTTAGCAGACGCGTCCGCGGCTTTCGCGAATTGAAGCACATCGTCGCCGAAAATATAGTTCTTAACGCTCGTCTCAAAATACGGTATCCTGATGCTTGGTTTCATGCCTTGTTCCCCCCGTAATGCGTTTGCCCGAAGCGGTAGAAATCATTCACCGATCATCGTTACCTTGGCCACGCGTTTCCGTGCGCGTACCTGGTCCAAGCCAATAAAACAAGTTCCATTAGGTTGCACAAGTCCTGCTGCAGGTATTCAAGGCCGAAATAAAAGTCTTGTCATGCGAGGATTCGTTATGAAAGGCAGGGTGCAGACCCTCAGATCGGACCCTGATGCTTTCCTGGACAATCCTGGCAGGCACGAATATCCTCCTTCATGATGGTAGCCTGAATCGGCAGCGCGCACATTTCCAGGGAAGGATGCTTCGTATCAATTTAGCATCTGAGTCAACTATAATCCGTGAAAATGATAAAATCAAGTACAACTGTCTGATTATGCGTTGACCGAGGGATTCTGGTGTCTGGTATCACTTCTCGGCCAATTGACCCATTTCCGGCCCTCCCTGTTTTGCCTGGCTCTGACTGCGCCGCCCGGATGTACCAATGCGAACTGCTTGTTGACGTACCCCGTTTCGACCGTCAGCGCGGCCTGCAGGGTGTCAAACACCATGTTGAGCACCCGTGGCGCTGGCAGTGTCCAGGCAATTGAAGGGGTCAACCTCCCGGGTCATGTGCATTTTCAAAACGATGTCCGCGCCCAGAGCCAGGGGCAACGCCATGTTTTCCGTGACCGCGATGACCATTGCGCCTTTCCTGCGCTAAATATCCAGGTTGGGGAGAATCCTTGATTGAGCCCGACTTCATTGATGACTGACAAACGATCGAGTATCATCCGGGATCATGGTGTTTCCCCCTTAAGTCCTCCATAAGGCTTGGCAGCGCTTTGAGGCAGCATCACAGGTTGCGAGAATCCGCCATGCTGAGATATAAGCATGGCTTCCGCTGCCCAAACAAAGACCGGCAGGCCATACAGGGCTTATGCAGCAAGGCCCATCAGGGGTTATCCTACGGGCATGTATCCATTGCGCCAACAGCGGGTTCTTCACTGAAAATGGTCATCGACTTTTGGCATACGCCCGGCAGCGTGAAAAGCATAAAATTCCGACATGAATTTCCATTCTGGAGACTGGCGGGGAGGACAAAACCCAGCAGAGTTTATCGGGCGCATCTGCCAATCAGATGATACAATCACCCTGTGGAAAGGAGGTGAGGTCCATGGGATGGATCGAAGGGATCGGCGAAGCGATCCGGTGCATAGAAGAAAACATAACAGAGGAACTCCGGATTGAGGATATTTCCGGAAAGGCATTCCTGTCTCCGTTTTATTTCCAGAAAGGGTTCGCGATGCTTTGCGGACACACAGTCGGGGAGTATATCCGTCTGCGCAGGCTCAGCCTTGCAGGCAGCGAACTTGTGGCTACGGACGCGAAGGTCGTCGACATCGCGGCGAAGTATGGCTACGATTCACCGGACAGCTTCACCAAAGCCTTCACCCGTTTCCATGGCGCCACCCCCACCCAGGTCAGGAAAGAAGGGGCCATGGCAAGGTCATTCTCTTCCCTGAGGATCAAATTGATATTGGAGGGCGGAACCATGCTGGATTACAGGATCACCGAAAAGGAAGCGTTCACCGTAACGGGAGCAGTGAAAGTATTCAGGTATGAAACAGCGATGGAAGAGATCCCGAAGTTCTGGGATGAGTTCATGAAGACCGCGAAGAACAGCCCGATCTGCGGCCTGTACGGGGTGTGCATCGAGGGAACCACCGCCAAAGGGACGTTTGAGTACCTGATCGCAGACAATTACAAGCCCTGGATGGAAACGCCCGACGGTTTCGTCACGAGGACCATTCCCAAGCATACCTGGGCGGTCTTTGCGTGCAGGGGCCCGCTGCCCGGTTCCCTGCAGGACGTGAACCGAAAGATTTTCTCGGAGTGGTTGCCCGGCTGCAAGGAGTACGAAATTGCCGCCGGCTATAACATCGAAATGTACTCCGACCCGGCCAACTGCCCCAGGGGCACTGAGGATGAAAACTACTTGAGTGAGATCTGGATCCCGGTGAAAAATAAATAATCACCCGGATCCGGCATCGATCATGATCCGGCATCGATCATGAAAGCCGCCCTGTTTTTCCGAACAGGACGGTATAGCACAAGGCGTCCCGCTACAGGACAACGCGGAACGCCTTTTTTCGAAGGTCCAGCAGTCATTGATGAATGAAGAAACAAAAATCCATATACGATCTGTCTTATTGATGGTTCATGCAGTTAACGCGCAATGTCTCCATACAGCTTGGCCGTGGCTTGAAGCGGCATCGAAGGTTGGATGAATCCACAGATCCGCCTTTCTTGTTTGTAACTCAAGATATTTGACATGGCGGCGATTTGTGTCTACAATTAAATCTGATGATTTTTGTGCTGCCAGCCGCGGGGCGCTGTGCAGGTTTTCTTGACCGATGAACAATTCTATTGTTTCCGAAGTAACTTCCATTGCCAAATAATACGGCATGACTTCTTCTGCTGGGTATCATCCACCTTGGCTGCACTCGTCCAAAAAGGCATGCTGCATCTTTGTGATGAAAGAAAGGAAAATCAGATGAAAAAACAAGGGGGTTTCTTCAATATCGCGCAAACTTGTCAAACAGGAAAACGTTGCGTCGCGTTTACGCTGACGCTGCTCTTATTGTTGGGCATCCCTACAGACATGTCCAGGGTTGCCAGTGCCGCGGCGTCCTTTTTTGATAACTTCGAGGAGGGAAGCATGAATTGGGACCTCGACGACGGCTGGAGACATTCAGAGTTTGATGGGAATGGGGTACTGGAAGGATCCGGCCATCAGTGGGCTGGGCTCAAGACAGGCAACTGGTGCAACTATTCATTCGCTTCAATGATCAGGATGTTTTCCGGAACCATGCACTTAAGCTTCCGTAAATTCGACGACGAAATCGGGCTGAACCGCTATTTCGTTGGGGTCAGTAACAGCAGCCTTTATCTGAAAAAACAAATCGGGGACAAATTTTACGAATGCGCGGATACGCGGATCAATCTTGACAACAATGACTGGCATATGGTCGATGTCAGGGCTTATGAACCTAAATTCCCGCCAAAATTATAGCTATGACATGAACATCTCAACTTCAAA
>CAZLYF010000093.1:0-13646 GCA_964563725.1 uncultured Oscillospiraceae bacterium | reverse complement strand
TTTGCTGAAGTCCCCGTACGCCATGGACACATGATGCGCGATCCCGCTGTAGAGGACGGTTTCCAGCATCTCCTGCATCGGCTGCTGGAAACGGACCCTGGCATATGTCCCGGCAAGCTCCTTCTTCATCGGCATGGCTTCCCCCACGCGGCTGAACAGCCGGTAACACCCGGCAACGCTATCCAGCCTGGCCATGCTGATCTGCCCGGGTTTGAGGACAAAGCCCGCCGTGACCCCCCGGCCGCCGGCAAAATACATGTCCATCGTGGGTGCGCACACCCCGTCTGCCAGGTTGGAGGGCGCGACGCCGCAATGCCACATCAGCGCTGAATTGTCCCCGGGGTTGACCTGGGAAAGGTCTGCCATATAGGGGGTCACCGCGCCGGCGGCCTGATGGCAGATCATGGTCAGCGCGCAGTCCACGTCTCCTTCGCAGGCGAGCGGGAGCCCTTCGCTTTGCGCGAGGGACATGGCCGCGCAGGGCGAGATCCCGTAACCGGCCGCGAATTCCGGCCAACACCTCGTTGCGACCGCGGTCAGGCCATGCTTTGTCGCGAAAGCCTGGTACATGGCGGCAAGCGCCGCCACCTTTTGCGCCTTTTCCTCCGTGAGTGCGGACAGGTCAAAGCCGCTTTTCATCTTCCTTAGAAAATGCTCCTGCGCGTCCCGGTCCGGCTGGATTTCCCACAACTCGTGCAGGGGGAAATGGTCGACCGTCGCGCCGAATTTGCCGTACAGGGACAGCTCGTCCACATCCACGTTGAAGAAGCCGTGGGCGTGGGAACCGATCAGCCCCAGGCGCGCTTCCCTCATCGCCCGGATCATCCGCACGGCGTCGACCCAGTCCTCATCGATTTTCATGCCGACAGTGTAGCCGTAGTCCCTGAACCCGCTTTTGTACAGATTGCTCGCGTTGAGGTTGACGCCGCATACGCTATTCAGCCGGATCTTCCCGCCGTTGTAAGGCAGTTCGGGCAGCGCCCACAGCAGCAGGGGCTTGTCGGCGCGCTTCTTGAGCTCAAGGATCAGGTGCCCAAGGTGGAAGGTGCCGCTGATGACGATCACCCCGTCCACCAACTCGGCGGCAAACATGTTCGCGGCTTTGACCGCGTCCCCGGGGTCCAGGACCAGGGCATCATAGGCCGCGATCTGCGCGTTCTCAATCATCCGCAGGTCATCGAGGATGCCGCGGTACAGGCCTTCAGCCGCTTCAAAATCAAAGGTGGCGCGGGCGAGGCAGACGACGCCCAGCTTGACGGGACCTTTCATGCATGCCCTCCCTGGCCGAACAACTGGCCTTCCAGGTGGCTGACAGCTTCGCCGGCTTTGCGAAGCCACTCCTGCCGCCAGTCTTCCAGTCCCTGCAGCCACTCGGTGGTCAGGAAGGCTTCGGCCATCCTGACCCCCATCTGGGGCGCCACGATCCAGCCGCCCATGCACAGGATCTGCGCGCCGTTGACGGCGCGCGCCATGCCGGCGGCGTAGACGCTCTCGCAGGCGACCGCATGCACCCCCCGGAATTTATTGGCGAGGATGCTCATGCCGGCGCCGGTGCCGCAGACCAGGATGGCGCGGTCATACTCTCCCGCCTGGACCCTTTGGGCGACCAGCGGCGCCACCGCAAAGTACCCTTTGGGGTTTGCCTCGTCCAGCGTGCCCAGGTCGTCAAAACTGTACTTTTTTTCCATGAGGTATTCCCTGACGGCTTCCTTCAGGCTGAAGCCGGACTTGTCCGACCCGATCGCGATTTTCATTTCGTACCCCTCCCTTTCGATGAACTCCCTGAGGCCTTCCCGGCCTTGCCGCGGTTACCCTTTGACTGCGCCGCTTGTCAGCCCCGATACGATCTGGTTCTGGAAAAGCAGGTACCCCAGGATGCTCGGGACGATGCTGATGACGATCGCGGCGTACATGGATACGAAATCCGTGGAGAACTGATTGGTGAAATACCGTATCCCCAGCTGGATGGTCCGGACGTTCTGGGAAGACGTCAGGAGGTTCGCGAAGACGAACTCATTCCAGCAGGTCAGGAATTGAAAGGTCGCGGCAGTCATCAGGCCGTTTCTGGACAAAGGCAGGATAATGCGGAAGAAGCGCCCGAAGAAGCCGCAGCCGTCAATGAAGGCCGCCTCTTCCACCTCCCGCGATATGCCGTCCATGAGCCCGCGGATGATGAAGGTTGACATGGGAATGCCAATCGCGCTGTACAGGAGGATCAGGCCCGCGCGGGTGTTGTAGAGCCCCAGGGTGTTGATGGAAATGAAGTAAGGCACCATCAGCGCGTTGAGCGGGACGAGGATGCCGGCTGAAAGAAGCGTGAAGAGCGTTTCGCGCCCGCGGAAATGGAAGCGTGAAATGCAGTAGGCCAGCATGCTGGCCGCCGCGGCGTTGAACAGGGTGGAGGACAGGCCGATGAAGACGGAATTGCCCATCATCTGCACCAGCCCCGATACCCTGACGGCGTTGCGATAATTGCTAAACTGCCAGAGGCCAGGCAGGGAGAAGGGGTTGCCGAACAGTTCCGTGTTGGTTTTGAATGAGGACATGATCAGCCACAGCAGGGGAAAGACCGTATAGACCGCAAAGAAAATGATCAAAACCCACTTCACGGTCCGGGCCGCCGCAACGCGAAGCCCGGCTGTCCTGATTTTACGCGCGGAAAGCCCAAGTGCCGTCACCCCTGCGATCCTCCTTCCGCTCAATCAAGGACCCTGTTCCAGGCCCTGAACAGGGCGCGGATCCCCAGGATCACCGCGACCCCGACCAGGATGAGCATCACGGACGTGGCGTTCGCGATGCCGTAGCGCATGTTCTGGATCTGTTTGTACAGGTAGAGCACCATGGTGCTCGTCCGGTTGGCCGGCCCCCCGTTTGTAAGCAGGTATACCTGTTCAAATTGCCGCAGGCTCAGCACGGCCGCCAGCGTCACGCAGGTCAGGATGCTGTACCTCGCCATGGGCAGGGAGATATACCAGGCCTGCTTGATTTTCGTGGCTCCGTCGATCTCGGCCGCCTCGTAATAGTCATGGTTGATGTTTGAAAGGTCCGACATGACGATCACCATGTAGTACCCGATATAAAAAACCCAGAATATCAGGATGGCCGGCAGCGCGGTCTCCAGCGTCCCCAGCCAGTTCCGTGCCAGATCCGGGCGCCCCAGCGTCTTCAGGATACCGTTGAGCAGCCCGTACTCGCTGTTGTACATGGCTGACCACAGCATCGCGATGGCGACGCCGGAAATCACCTGGGGAAAGAAATAGACCGTTCGGAAAACGGTCCAGCCCTTCGGTTTGCCGTTGAGTATCAGCGCCATGAGCACAGCCAGGGGAACCTGCGCCAGGCAGGCGACCAAAGCCCACAGGAGATTGTTCGTCACGCTGCGGCGAAACACGCTGTTGTTCCAGATCGTCAGGTAATTCTGAAATGCCGTGAATACAGGCCGGGTCATGCCGTCCCATTTGAACAGGCTGACGGCAGCGACATAAAATACCGGGATGATGAAGAACACCGCGAACAGCAGCAGGCCCGGCGTGACGAATACCAGGATGCCGAAGCGTTCTTCTCTGGATGCCCTCATGCCGTCCTCCGACAAACAAGAAATAAGGTCACCGGATGCACACCGGCGTTCCCGGGGCGCATCCGGTGGAAGGGCATTTTCGGCCGTCCGGCCACGTCAGCCCCGGTTACTCGGCTGCCTCTTTGAGCAGATCCACAAAGCCCTGCGCGTCAACAGTGCCCAGCACCAGTTCATCCAGGGCCGCCGGGAAGGCGTTGGCGACCGCGGTGGGCACGCTGTCGTTGAAATGCTTGATGGTGTAGGGCGCGCTGTTCACGGCGGCAAGCAGATCCTGCTTGATCTGCAGGTCCTTGGGGTTCGCATCGAGCTTGACCGTGAACATGGCTCCGGAAGACTCGGCCAGCCTGAACAGCAGCTCGGGCTGGGTGACGAACTTGAGGAACTCGACGACCGCGGCCGCCTTGTCGGGGTCGCTCTGTCTGCCGGCGCACAGGTAGGCCTGCACCGTCGCGGCAAGACCGCCATAGGTCCCCGCGCCGCCTTCATAGCCGGGCGGGAGCGCGAAGCGCACCTTGGCGCCCAGGTCGTTGATGCCCTCTTTTCCGAATCGCGGCAGGAACCAGGGGCCGTTCGTGTACACTGCCGCCCTGAAGTTGAGGAAGTGGCCGTTGACCACCGCGGCGCCCGCGCCGACGGCGTCGGAGGAGGTATAGTCGAACATGCTCCTGAGCACCTCTGCCGCCTTCACAAAGGCGGGATTGTCAAAGCCCTCCCTGTACACGTCCGGGCCTCCGACGGCATGCACGATCTGCGAATACCAAAGCATGCTCGTCCAGGCGTTCTCCCCGGTCATCAGAGGGAACGCGATGACGCCCCTTTCCTTCAGTTTGGCCCCCAGCGCAAGCAGCTCATCATATGTGCCGGGGAACTCGGTATAGCCGGCCTGCTCCAACAGCTCAGAGTTGTAGTAGATCCCAAACGCCGCGCTCTCAAAAGGCAGCGCTACGATCTGCCCGTCCACCGTCGCTTCGCTCAGGACTGTCGTACCGAAGCGCTCGCCCCACCCGCCTTCGCTGAGCGCGGGGGCAAGGTCCATCAGCTTGTTGGACGCGGTGAGCATGTCAAGCTTGAAGGTGCCGTCCACGGAAAACAGGTCCGGCGCCTCGCCGGCGGTGATCATGGTGCGGATCTTGTCCCGGTAGGCCTGGTAATCCGTCTGTTCCTCGATGACGACCTTTGCCCGCCCGGCATATTGCTCGTTGAAGGCGGCGACCATCTCGCCGAACACGGCGGCCTTGGAATCCGTGCCCACCCAGATGCAGGGGAAGTTGAGCGTCACCTCCTGCGCGGGCGCAAAGCCCTCTCCATGGACATCAATGCAGAAGGCCGACATCAGCAACAGGGTTGACAAGGCGAAGAGAAGCAGTTTCTTCATGACTGTGTTCCTCCTTTTCCTATTCATAAATGCCTCGCGATCCACTATACAGGATTCCGCGCTCCATGTAAAGACCGGGATCATTCCGCCCAGAATCAACAGATACGACGGATTTCCCCGATCAAAGAAGCCGCTTCCCCCAAGGCGCGGAAAAAGACCGGCGGATGCCCCAGCGGCGCGGGGACAGTATGCCATCCTCCGTCATAGCCTTTCCCGCTCCACAGGTGGATCCACTGATCCTGCGGCAGGTAGAGGAGGCGCTCCTCCTTTCCCTCTTCCACGACCGGCGAAACCAGGATGTCCGGCCCCAGAAGAAACTCGTACAGGACGCGATGGGCTTCCTCATCCTGCGGATAATGGTAAAACAGCGGGCGCATCACCGGATGGCCCTTTTCGCTGTTGAGGGCAGCCAGGCTGCGGATATAGGGCGCCAGGACCCTGTGGATGCGTGAGAATCGGGAAAAGAACGCGATGGTCTCCCCGTCGCTGTAGGCCTGGTGGTTGACGTCCGGCCGGTTCCCCTCATGCGTGCGCATCACCGGCGTGAATGCCGCCAACTCGCATCCCCGCAGCAGCAGTTCCCTGCTGCGGCTCATCCCGAACAGAGCCGTATAGCCGCCGATATCAAAGGTGAACATCCCAAAGCCCGTCATGGCAAGCGAAAGCGCCGCGTTGAGCACGCTGGGCAGTCCATCATCCGCCGACCAGTCGACGCATTGGTCGCCCGCGAACATCATCGGGGAGAAGCGCTGCACGCCGGAGCCGCCCGCCCTCGTGAAGAAGGCGATTTCGCCAAGCTTTCCGCTGTCCCTGACCGCTTCATCATTCACCCTGGCCCACAGGACCGGCCACTCATTGTGGGCCTGGATACCGTCCTGACCCGAAAAGAGCACGCAATCGACCGGGAGGTACTCTCCAAAGTCAACCATCCAACCGCTCAGACCCAGATCGATCATGTTTCGGCGGATGACGCCCTTCATCCACGCAAAGGCGTCCGGGTTGGTCAGATCCACAAAACCGCCCGAAAACTCCCCGAAATCTACCAGGTAGTCCTCGCCGTCCCGATTCCTGACAAGGTAAGCATTCCCGGAAGCTTCTTTAAACAGCTGCCCATCCTGCGCCAGGTGGGGATTGATGTACCCCATCCAGGCGATGCCTTGCCCGGCGCGCCGGTCGATATCGTCCTTCAGGGTCGGATACCGCTGCCTGTCCCAGAGCCAGTCCCATTTCAGGCGCTTCCCGAAAGAGGTGACCCGCTGTCCGACCCAATCCTGGGTCCACACGGCGCATACGGCCGTCCCCGCTTCAAGCATCCTGTCCAGCATTCCGTTGCTGCGCGCGGACCCGCCCTGCACGCCCAGCCACAGCCCGTCAAAAGACCAGGCCGGCAGGGGCGGCTGCCGTCCGAGGAGGCCGCTGAGCGACTCCATCAGGCCAGGATAGCTGTCAGCGTAACCGATCACAGCGTTCAGACCGGCGCCCCACTGGTGGACCTCATGGCAGTCAGGCTCCTCCAGGCTGATCTCCGCGTAGGGATGGCCGTACAGATGGAAAAAATACATGCGCGAGGAGATGAACGTCGCCTGCGGGAAATAGGTCGTCCAGTAATCCCCGCCCCCGTTGTCCGAACAGTCCGCCAGGAAGGTCGTCTGCGTCCGCTTGTTGCGCCCGACCCCCTGTTCGGATGTGAAGATCGGGTAGCGCCGGCCACGGTGGTCAAGAGACGAAAACTGTTCCCCCAGGCCGTACACATGCTCCTGCCCATCCGCTTCCAGCCGCAGCCAGATACGGTTGAAGCGCGGCGAGCCGCAGGCGCCTTCCATGACCAGGTATCCCGGACGCATGGACAGGCGCAGTTCGTATCGTATCGTATCCTCATCGCAGGTGAAGAGGATCCTGAGTCCGTCGTGCGTTTTCTCGGCCTTGAACCTGCGCAGGGGGATGCGCTCCGCCAGCCTGTCGCGGACGTCGAAGTTGCCGTGGCGCATGAAAACCGTCTCCCTGCCGACGCCCACGTCAAGGCAGGGGCGTTCCACGCTGTGTCGCAGGATGGGCCTGCCCCGGCAGGTGACGAGGATTTCCCCTTCAGTGCATTGGATGCGCATGCTCTTTTCCCTTCGCTAATAGATATTCATCAGTTTGCCAAGGGCATAGATCACGGCGCTCATCGCAATGGCGGCGGCTATGGTGAACGCCGCGCCTGCGCGCGCCATGTCGGTGATCGAGAAATAGCCGGAAGAATACGGGATGATGCCTGCCGGGCTGCTCGTGACCAGGATGTACGCGGTGTTCATGGTCATCGCGGCGGGTATGACCAGGCCCAGCGGTGAAAGCCCGGCCTGCTTCGCCAGCGCGATCATGATGGGGATGACGACGGTCGCGGTGACGGAATTGCTGGACAGCCCCAGCTTCAGCAGGGAGACGATCAGGACCACGGCGAAAATCCGCATGGGCTCGCTGGCCCGGGCGATATCGCCCAGCAGCAGGCTTGCCATCCATTGCGCGGCGCCGCTCTGGTACATCAGCATTCCCAGGGAGATGCCGCTTGCGATCAGCAGGATGCCGCCCCATGAGATCTCCTGCTCAACGTCTCTCCACTTGATGTCCGTGACCCCGGGAAGGAAGAACAGGCAGGCGCCCAGCAGCGCCGGCATGGAGGCGGGGATCCTGACGCCGGTCAGGGACTCCAGCGGCTTGCTGAGCAGCCACAGCAGCACCGTCACGCAGAAGATGAGCAGCGCGGAGCGCTCGCTGCGCCCCATGGGCGGAAGGTTTTTGTATTCCTGGCGCAGTTCGCTGCTGCTGCGCGCAAGCCCGCTGCGTTCAGGCCGGAAAAAAAGCAGGAGGGCCGCCCATGCGATCGGGATCAGCACGATCATCAGGGGCACGCCGAACGCCATCCAATCAATGAAGCTGATGTCCACACCCAGCGTGTCCTGCATGAAACCGATGGCCAGGGGATTCGCGCCGCTTCCCGCCGGCGAGCCGACGCCGCCGATCAGGCTTCCCCAGACGACAGCGATGAAAAGGGCTTTCCCGAACCTGCTCTCCCCGCGAACCAAGCCCTCCTTCCCCGCGATGGACAGCGCCAGCGGCGTCAGGAACGCGGCTGCGGCCAGCGTTGTGACCCACATCCCCACAAGCGCGCCCGCGATGAGCAGGCCCAGCAGGATGTATCGGGTCCGGTTGCCCGTCAGCGCCAGGATCATCAGGGAGAGGCGCTGCCCCAGGCCGGCTTTCGCGACGCAGACGGACAGGGTGAGCACGCCGATGAAAAACACGACGGTATCGTTGCCGAATCCAAGCTGTACGATGCTTTTGAAGTGATCCGCCTTCAACAGGACGAGCAGGATCATCCCCAGCATCCCTGTGATATGGAACGGAAGCGATTCCGTCATCCACAGCAGCAGGCAGAAAAACAGCACGCCGATGGTGACCCTGCCTTGCTGCGTCAGCCGGGCTCCTTCCAGATCCGCAAGTTCCGGGGGGACGCGCGGAAGGATGGCGGCGGCGAGGAGCAGGAAGGCCAGGGCGATCCAGGCGTAAGCCCTGAGCGCGGAACGGGGTTTTCTCCGGTATGGCACGGCAGACCATCCCTCTATGTCAACATGCGCTTAAGGAGCCGCCCGGTCTCGCGCGGCGTGCGGGCAACGAGCGCGCCGGATTCTTCCAGCGCGCGGCTTTTGCCTTCGACCGTCCCGTCCATCCCGCCGGCAATCGCGCCGGAGTGCCCCATGCGCGTGCCGGAGGGCGCGGTCCGCCCGGCAAGAAAGGCGACCAGCGGCTTTGTGAAGCGCCCGGAGGCAATGGCGTCCGCGACCTCTTCCTCCATGGTGCCGCCCAGTTCGCCGATCAAAACGACCGCGTCGGTTTCCCCATCCTCCTGGAAGGCCGGAAGCAGTTCGGAAAACCGCGTGCCCGGAACCGGGTCCCCGCCTGCCCCGACCAGCGTGGACACGCCGAACCCGGACTCGACCACCATGGACGTGACCTCGTTGGTCAACGACCCGCTGCGCGTCATGATGCCGATCCGCCCCGGACGGTACACGCGCTGGAGCCAGTACGGGAAGATCCCCATCATCGCCTTGCCGGGGCTGATGAGCCCGGAAGAGTTGCCGCCTATCACTGTCGCTCCGCAGCGCAGCGCTGCGGAGCGGATGCGCGCCTGTTCATGCAGCGGGATGCCGTCCGCCAGGGATACGATCAGGCGCAGCCCGCCGTCCATCGCCTCCAGCGCGGCGTCCATCGCGAATTTCGGCGGAACGAAGAGGACCGAAGCCTCCGCCGGCTGGTTTGAAAGGGCGCTGCGCACGCTGTGGAAGACGGGGACCCCGCAGCAGGTCTGCCCTTCCTTGCCGGGCGTCACCCCCGCGACCACGCGGGTACCCATGTCCAGCATGTGCCCTGTCCAGAAAGCGCCTTCCTTGCCGGTGATGCCCTGGACGATCACCCTGGTTTCGCAATCAAGCAGGATGCTCATCCCATCCCCCCTTTCCCGGCGATTTCGACCGCCAGCCGGACAGCCTCCTCTGTGTCCGGCGCGCGCAGGACCCCCGAAGCGGCGAGGATCTCCTCCACCTTCTCTTCCCCGGTCCCCCGCAGGCAGGCCACGATCGGGCAGTCGGGCCGAAGCTCACGGATGGCTCCGGCGATCCCTTCAGCCATGACGTCGGCGCGGGCGATCGTGCCAAAGGTCACGATCAGGATCACCCTGGGCCGGTTGGCGAGGCAAAGGCGGATCGCGGTCCCCGCCTTCATGTAATTGGGGCCCCCGAACTCCAGGTAATTGGCGATCTTGCCCCCCGCGAAGCTGACAAGGTCATACACGGTGTTCGCAAGGCCCGCGCCCGCGCACATCAGGCTGATGTCCCCGCCGAACTCAAGGTAGGGGATCCCTTCCTGCGCCGCCTCAAAGGCCATGTCGCTTGGGTAGTGTTCCCTGTCGATCGTGAACTGGGGATGGCGGAACAGGGAGTTGTCGTCGATCACCAGCTTGGCGTCGCCGGCAACCGCCCTGCCGTCAGGCGTGATAAACAGGGGGTTGATCTCCGCCAGTTCTGCATCCAGAGCGAGAAACAACCGGAAAAGCGCGGCCGTGACCGCTGCCGCCTGTTTGAAGGGCTCCCCGCGCAGATCCAGCCGCCAGAGGAAGTCGTTGAGCTGAAACCGTTGGAGCCCCCTGTCCAGATCGACGCATTCCTTCAGGATGTCGTTTGGATGCTCCCTTGCGACGCTTTCGATGTCCACGCCCCCCAGCGCGCATCCCATGAGAAGCCCTCTGCCCGAGACGGCATCGACGCTGCACGAGAGGAACAGCTCCCTTTCCGCCCGGACCGCCTCTTCCACCAGCACGGTTTTCAGGCCGGGAACCTCCCGGAAGTAGCGCCGGGCGATGGCTTCCGCTTCGTCAGGCGCATCCGCGCGCCGAACCATGCCGGCCTTTCCCCGTCCGCCGGACAGGACCTGACATTTCAGGACGCAGGGAAACCCGACTTCCAGGGCGGCGGCCCGCGTATCCTCCGGGCCAGTGATCAGCCTGCCTTTGGGAACTGGGATGCCGTTGTCGCCAAACAAGCGCTTTGACTGGTATTCAAACAGTTTCATCGCGCATTCAGCCCTTTCAGGTAGGATCCGAACACCTCTTCATCCGAGGGGCGGTGAGGCGTGATCGGGACAGAGAGCCACGTCACATTGATGAAATGCCTGTAGGTGATGTTCTCTGTGGTGATGTTGCTGCCCCAGGTCCCGCAGCCCAGGGTGACGGTGGACGGCATCCCGTTGAAGAACGCGCCGCCGTTGGCGGCGGCCTGCGGCTGGCGCACCATGATGCGGCTGGTCTGCACATGCCGCCCCAGGGTTTCGATGTAGTCCTCATTGAAGGTATGGATGCCGCAGGAGTGTCCGCGGCCGCTGTGGTTGGTGAGGCGGGTAAGGAGATCCACCCCTTCTTCGAAATCACCATAGCGCCAGACTGCCAGCACAGGGGACAGTTTTTCCTCGGAGAACCTGTCCTCCTCAAGCGGCAGGGTGCCTTCCACCAGCAGCGCCCTGACGGTTTCCGGCACCCGAAGCCCGGCCAGGCCGGCGATGATCCGGGGGCTGCGCGCGATGACGGTGGGATTGAGCGCGAGCTGGCCATTTTTGTTCATCTGCCACATGACGCATCGCAGCCGTTCCCTCTCCTCTCCGGAAAGCATGTATGCGCCTTCCTTTTCAAGGGCCCGGATCATCCCCGCGTACACGCCCTCCTGCACGATGATGGAGTTTTCCGACGAACAGGAGGTGGCGTAGTCAAAACTCTTGCTCGCGCAGATTTTTTTGGCCGCGTCCGCGAGATCGGCGTCCTCCGCGACGATCTGGCAGCTGTTGCCGGGGCCTACGCCAAAGGCCGGCGTGCCGCTTGAATACGCGGCCTTCACCATCGGTCCCCCGCCTGTCGCGACGACCAGGTCCACCCGGCGCATCAGTTCCGCAGTCAGATCCAGCGAAGGCGCTTCGATGACCTGGATCAGATCCTCCGGCGCGCCGACCTTCCTGAGCCCGTCGCGCATCATCCCTACGGCAAGCGCCGTGCTCCGCTTCGCGGCGGGATGGGGCGCGAAGATGACCGCGTTTCGCCCCTTGAGGATGGAGATCGCGTTGCTGGCAGGCGTGGCGGTTGGGTTGGTCACAGGCGTCAGCGCCGCCACGACCCCCACGGGTTTGGCGTACTTGCGGATCCCCCTTTGCGGGTCCTCCTCGATGAGCCCCACGCTTTTGGCCTTGCGGATATCATCCATCACGCCGAGCACCTTGTTCTTATGCTTCTGGATCTTGTCCTCAACGCAGCCCATGCCGGTCTCCTTCACGGCCAGCTCCGCAAGAAGACGGATGTTTTCATCACAGTACACCTCCCAGGCGACGGCGGTGCATATCAGATCGGCCCGCTGCTGGGAGCAGTCCGATACAAGAAGCTGGGCAGCGCGGGCCTTGCCTGTCAGTTCATCGATCAAGGAGGGTCTTTCCATGCTCCTCAGCCTCCCGGCATTTTCGTCTGTGTTCCTCTATCGCGCATATCATACCATGCGCCGGCCGGTTTGGCACAGGCCGGGATCGGTTTTCGCGCACATTTCTGTCAGCCTGTCCGCGAAAACGAATCTGCAGTTCCTTGACCGGCCGGCTGCGAAACGGTACCATTCAGACGAAAAACCCTGAGAGACGGAAAGACCGACAGTTTGATGATCGGGAGGCTTGCGAATGACCGACTACCGGGAAACAACGCGCGAGGATCTGCTGGCAGGAACGAAGATCCCCATCGAGGTGCTGGACAGCGAGGACGACATCTATCATGACATCGCGCGCGTGATGCTGGAGACCATCGAGGAGTGCAACGAGAGGGGCAAGCCGGCGGTGCTGGTGGTCCCCGTGGGGCCGGTGTTCCAGTACAGGCGTTTCGTCCGGCTCGCCCGCATGCGCCGGCTTGACTGCAGCCGGGCGCACCTGATCAACATGGACGAGTACATGGCCAATGAGCGCGAACTGATCCCGGAAACCCACCCGCTGAGCTTTCGGGCGCTGATGGACAGGGAACTCTATTCAAGGCTGGAAGGCGTTTCCGCGATCCCGCTAAAAAACCGTCACTTTCCGCAGCCCGGCAAGGAGGATGAGATCCAGCGCCTTGCGGACGGGCTTGGCGGCATCGACATGACCATTGGCGGCGTGGGCATCAACGGCCATATCGCCTTCAATGAGCCGCCCGAAGAGGGCGAAGGAATGACCGTCGAAGCGTTCGCAAGCCTTCCCACCCGCAAACTTCGGCTCTCCCGGGAGACGCTGACCATCAATTCCGTCACTGCGCTCGGCGGCTACATCGACGGCGTTCCCAAGTGGTGCATCACCATCGGCATGCGCGAGATCCTCTCGTCGCGAAAGATCCGCCTGTACCTGAACCGGGAATGGCAGAAGGGGATCGTCAGGAAAGCGTGTCTGGGGCCGGTGACCCCGCTGGTTCCCTGTTCGCTGCTGCAGCAGCATCACGACGCCAGGCTTACCATCGCCTCTTTCGTCGCGGAAGCGCCGGCAGGAAGGCTGCGGTAGGACCCGGGAAGGGAGGGCGCGTCATTGGTCATCGATTTTCATCATCACCTCCTGTCTGAGGAAGGATATGAGGACACGCTGCTCAGGGCCATGGATCAGGCCGGGATCGATATCGCCTGCGTCAGCGGCCTTGGCGTAGGGCAGGGCGCGCAAGGGGCGCGGAAACCGTTTGATTGTGTGTTGGGGGACCTGAGCGCCGACAACGGGGATGTCGCGCGCGCGGCGCAGAGGCATCCGGGCCGCCTGATCGGCCTGGGCGTCATCCGCCTGGGAAAGGACCCGGCTGAAAAGGTCGACGAATTGCGTGACGCCGGTTTCAAAGGCCTGAAGATCGCCCGTTCCGGGATCGATTATGACAATGATCTTTGCATGCCTGTCTATGAGCGGGCGGAACAGCTTTCCCTGCCGATCCTGTTTCATACCGGCATGCAGCTGCTGACCCCTTATGACAGGGAGGACGACGTATCCAGCGCGAGGATGCGGCCCATTCTTCTGGACAGGGTCGCCCGGCACTTTCCGAAGCTGAGGATGGTCCTTGCACACCTGGGCATGCCTTGGCATGAGGAAGCGGCCATGATGGCCCGCTTCCACCGGAACGTATATGTGGACCTAACAGCC
>CAZLYF010000092.1:969-13712 GCA_964563725.1 uncultured Oscillospiraceae bacterium | reverse complement strand
CATTTTCATCACCTCATGGTGATGATTCGACACCAAACGTATGTTCTCCTTTTGGCTTTGGCTGCCCTTTTAAACTTTATTTTCTTTCATGAACATGCCCTGGCCACGGTATGCCTCCCATTGACAGTCTAATGACAGGCGATATAGAATGCTTTGAATCAACCATAGCATCAGTATTGCGGTAGAAACGGTCCCGCGGCTCCACGAGCAGAACGCCTGCCCTCTCCCGACCAGAAAAGGAGGCACACATGCGCGGCCATAGCTTGGGACGTTTTTGCATCTTGATCTACCATGCTCTCGCGGCTTTCATGACGCCGCTCCCGCCGGGCTCCACAGATCCCTGAGCGACGGTGGTGAAGGCGATATTGGTGAGCGACAGCTCCACAAAACAGAGACTAAGCGGTTGGTTTTGCTATTAGAAAATTACAGATCAGTTCATAGAAAATCAGGGGGGGGATTGTAATGATTCAATGGCTGAGTCAATTTGGAGCTGTGAAGCAGGCCTTGATGGCAACGCTGTTCACTTGGGGGGTTACCGCGCTAGGCGCGTCCCTCGTATTTTTCTTTATAACCATCAACAAAAAGGTTCTTAACGGGATGCTGGGCTTTGCAGCGGGGGTGATGATCGCAGCGAGCTTTTGGTCCTTGCTTGCGCCTGGAATTGAGATGGCGGAAGAATTGGGCCAAGTGGCATTCATCACCGCAGCGATAGGATTTCTGGCAGGCGGAGGATTCCTTTATTTGGTCGATAAGCTGCTTCCTCATTTGCACCTGGGCCTTGATACAACAAAATCAGAAGGAATAAAGACAACCTGGCAGAGAAGCATTCTTTTGGTGCTGGCGATTACGCTGCACAATATTCCTGAAGGGCTTGCTGTTGGCGTGGCCTTTGGTGCTGTTGCCGCAGGCACAGGGACCTCAGCTACCCTGGCAGGAGCAATCGCGTTGGCAATAGGTATTGGGCTGCAAAATTTCCCCGAAGGAGCAGCTGTTTCTATTCCCTTGAGACGCGAAAGCTTCAGCAGGAGCAAAGCTTTTCTATATGGGCAGGCGTCAGGGATTGTAGAACCAATAGCTGGCGTCCTGGGTG
Organism: uncultured Oscillospiraceae bacterium; assembly: GCA_964563725.1. GTDB lineage: Bacteria > Bacillota > Clostridia > Christensenellales > Aristaeellaceae > CAZLYF01. The sequence goes on along the minus strand of CAZLYF010000092.1, from coordinate 12,622 downwards.
CTTATGCTGTCATAAAAATTCAGCCTATTCTACCCTATGCACTTGCCTTTGCCGCAGGCGCCATGATTTATGTTGTTGTTGAGGAGCTTATTCCCGAAGCACAAAGGGAAGAGGGCGGATCAAAAACCGATATCTCGACCATAGGCGCGATGGTAGGTTTCGCGGTAATGATGGTGCTTGATGTCGCTTTGGGGTAATTGAAGGAAGCGGTGAAGTGTTGTGGGAAAAATGGAAGACGCACAACTGAATCATCATCCTCATGACAGGAAACTAAAACCACAGATGAAAGAAAGCATCCTTCAGTTTCAGAAGGATGAGATTACCGGCAGCGCCTTGTATGCCTATATGGCTAAGCGTCAGAAATCTGAGACCAACCGTGATATCCTCCTGCGGATTTCAAAAGAAGAGAGAGGTCATTATGAGATTTGGAAGCGCTTGACCGAGCAGGCGGCCGGGCCAGACCGCGCACGACTAATACTGTTCAAGGTGATTCGATTCATCCTGGGCGATACCTTCGCGATCAAGTTCTTCGAGAAGAATGAAGCTTCCGGGATAAAAAACCTTGAGCGCATCAAAGCGGAATATCCCGAAGCGAGCGTGATTATCGCGGAGGAAGAAGAGCATGAGGATGCGCTGCTGGAGATGCTTGATGAGGAAAGGCTGCATTACGTGGGAGCGATGGTGCTCGGGCTCAACGACGCGCTTGTCGAACTGACGGGCACAATCGCCGGCCTGACGTTTGCTCTTGGAAACACAAGGCTTATCGCGTTGTCAGGTATCATCACCGGCGTGTCGGCTACACTCTCCATGGCTGCGTCTAATTACCTTGCGGAACGTGCAAACGGGAACGCGAAAGCCCTGAAATCCAGCCTGTATACTGGAGCGGCGTACCTGATAACCGTCGCTTTTCTGGTACTGCCCTACCTCCTGCTGCCAAACAGGCTGTACCTGCTGGCTTTTGCCATCATGATTGCAGTGGTTATCGTCATTATCATGCTGTTCAACTACTATATCTCAGTTGCCAAGTCAGAGCCTTTCGGCCGGAGGTTCCTGGAAATGGCGAGCATCAGCCTGGGCGTCGCCGCTATTTCTTTCCTCATCGGCCTTGCCGCAAAAGCCTTGCTTGGGATTGAAGTGTAAACCAATGGTTTTGATGATCGGCAGTTCCATAGGGGGCCTATCCGCTGCCCAGGCGGCACCGGCTAAAGACCCCGACTTTTGGATCGCTTTCCTTTTTAGGTAGAATTTTTACGGAAGAGTGGCCTTATGATCCGAAATCAGTGGTACGGGATCCTGGATGCAAAGGAAATCAAAGGGAACAATCCTGTTGGCGTTACACGCTTAGGCGAAAAACTGGTTCTGTGGAGAACAAAAAACGGAAACATTAGCTGCGTGTATGACCAGTGCTGTCACCGGGGTGCCTCCCTGAGTGCCGGAAAAGTCGTACACGACACAATCCGTTGCCCTTTCCACGGATTTGCTTACGATGCGTCCGGGAAAGTTGTTATGATCCCGGCAAACGGCATTGCTGCGCCTGTTCCTGACCGGTATCGGGTCCATGCATATAAGGTGGTCGAAAAATACGGAATTGTCTGGCTCTGGTACGGAGATTGTTCAGAAGATTTGCCCGAGGTTCCTTTCTTCAGGGACCTGCGGGAGGGTTTCTCGTATGGCGGGTTCTCCGAGACATGGCCGGTACACTATACGAGAGCTATCGAAAACCAACTCGATGTTGTACATCTGCCGTTCGTCCATGCAAATTCAATCGGACGTGGGAACCGAACGGTTGTCAACGGCCCGGTCGTTACATGGGACGACAACCTTATGACGTTTTATGTCAGCAATGTTAAAGACGATGGCAATATAAAGCCATTGAAGCCGAAGGAAATCGAGAACTACCGCGATCTTTTCCATCTGCAGCTGCAGATGCCAAACATGTGGCAGAACATCATCAGCAAAGATATAAGGATCGTTGCGGTATTTGCACCGATTGATGAGGGAAGCACACGCATATACCTGAGGTTTTATCAGAAATTTATGAAAATTCCCGGCATAAAGCAGTTCGTGAACAGCATCAGCAATATCAGCAACAAATACATACTTCACCAGGATAGAAGAGTTGTCCTGACACAGATACCCAGAAAGACTGAGCTTGAAATGGGCGAAAACCTTATACAAGGTGATGCGCCAATCATAGAATTCCGCAAAAGAAGAGCGGCATTAAAAAGGGGGTCATCCGATATCTGAGTATTTCAAATTGGCGTTTCAGCATTCTTTTTCCGCCAACCTTTCACTAATATTCCGATCTGACTGCACAATCTGCTCCGACACCATCATATAAGACTGCGGAAATCGGGTTACCAGACAGAAAGGAATCATCTTTATCTGAACACAACAACCGATACAGGCTATTTGCTTTGGACTCGTTCGTTCTGGCGAATGCGAAAGAGCCCCCGATGGCGGGGAGCTCTTGTAAGGCTGTGAACCAGGGATACTACCGAATTCCATGTGTGATGGATCAGACTCAGCTGGGCTGCATCGCTCCCGCGAAGGCCAGCCAGGCCAGCACGCTCTTGGCGACGAGGCTCAGGATGATGTAACCCCGCTCCCCGTAGAGGTAGTCTCGCCATTTGCCGACCTTTTTGTACTGAAGGATCATGTTGATGGGGAAGAGGTTGAAGAACACGAAATAGGAGCCGAAAATGGCGTACACGAACCAAGGCACCTGGGAGAGGTCCGAATTGCCGAAGGCGTACAGGAACACCACCACCCATGGCACAAGCCCGGCAAAGGTGCCGTACCAAAAGGAGAGCCAGCTGGTCTTTTCCCTGCCCTGGTTGAGTTTTCCATCAGCAGGCCGAAGAGGTTCATGGATGCGTTGAGCCCGAACAGCAGGATCAGCGCGCCGATGTCGTACATGCCAAGGAGCATGGCGATGAGCACGATCATGACGGACGAACTCAAGGCGTATTCATACCAGCGGAAGGGGTTGATATGGTTTGACAGGCCACGGTTGTAGATTTCATTCGTACCGGGGGCAGCGATGAGGAAGTGCGCGATGGCGGACAGAAACAGGAATACCGACACACACAGCGCGAAGGGCACGTTCCACACGAGCTTCGTGTCCGTGACCAGGCGCATGGCAACGGAGTCAAAGCTGAGGAAGTTGGATTGCATGGGCAGCCGGAAGGCGTTGAATTTGTCGACTGTTAGGAAAAGGAACACCATCAGCCCGCCCTGAATCAGGTGCAGGCCCCCCATGAAAATGTTGAATCTGCGCAGGGAAGGGAAGCTCGTCTTTTTCTCCATGGTTTCATTTCTCCTCTCTTATCTTTGCAACAGTCTGCCGAAAATGCAGTTAGAAATGCTCCTTGGAAGATAAACCCTTCTACATGATTTGTCAACGACCGGAGGACGCCATTCAAGGATATCGCATATGAAAAAGCGTACTGGACCTTGTGATGATGCGTCTGAAGCATACCTGTGAGATGGATATCCATGCCGAGATCCTGACCCGGAACCTCTTCAAACGGGTGAAGGTTCATTTGGCTCATTTGGGCAAGGGTTCAGCAGGACGCAATTGGGCACCATGCTAACGGTATATCCCGCCGGCATCTGTTCCTAAAGACCGTAAGCGACGTTGATGAAAAGGTTGTTGCGATCATTTCCTGTGCTGCCTCGGCCCTCGGCTGCTGTCCAGCGTTCGCGAAAGAACAACCGGCTTCGGAAGCCAGCGGCTAACCTGACAGTGAAACCAACGGAACAAGGCAGAGGATCGATTTTATGCTGCCCAGTCAATCCAGATCGCTCGTGCAGACGTAATGGGTATTATGCCACAGCAGCTTCGCACACCCAGCAGGTAGCTTCAAATCCCCGCCAAGCCATGCGGAAAATGCTATGACCCCTGATGGGGCCTGATGATTATGCAAGGGGGTGCTGCTTATTTATAGCTGTAGGACACAGATATGTGCGTCCAAGCAGGAGATGGAACAATCTCCGGTTCCCTTGCCATTGACATACAGTGCCGCCTTCACTATGCTTTTCACGACGCTGAACGTCCGCTTTTTCCAGTTGCCTGCAGCACCCATCCGCGGCAAGGAGGGTCATTCGTGAATAAAGTCATCGAAATCCGGAACCTGACCAAATACTACGGCAAGGCGCGGGGCATCATCGACGTGAGCTTTGATGTCCATCAAGGCGAAATATTCGGCTTTATCGGCCCCAACGGAGCAGGCAAGTCGACGACGATCCGCACGCTGTTGGGACTGCTGTATCCGACGTCCGGGACTGCACTGATCTATGGCAAGGATTGCGTAAAGTTCGGCGATGAGATCCGCCAAACGGTCGGCTACCTGCCCGGCGAGGTCTATTACTACGACGGCATGAGGGTGATCGATCTGCTGAAATACTCCGCCTCGTTTTACGGCAAGGATCTCATGAAGCGGCTCAAGTACCTATGTGAGGCGATGGACCTTGACCTGAACCGGAAGATCGACGACCTCAGCTACGGCAACAAAAAAAGGTCGGCATCGTTCAGGGGCTGCTGCACGAACCCAGCCTGATCATCCTGGATGAACCGACCAGCGGGCTTGATCCTCTGATGCAGAAGACGTTTTTTGAACTGATCAGACAGGAGAACCAGAACGGCGCCACGGTTCTGCTGTCCTCGCATATCCTGCCCGAGGTCCAGAAGCTTTGCTCCCGTGTAGCCATCATCAAGGAAGGCAGGATCGTGAAGCTGGAGGACATCGGCACGCTGCGCAACACGACCTACAAGAAGATCAGGATCGAGTTCAGCCAGGGCGTCCCCGACGGTCTAGCCGGTGAGCCAGGCGTCAGCGCCTTTCATGGGGACAATGGCGAGGCCAGCTTCCTCTTTGCCGGGGATGTCAACGCCATCGTGCAGCGGATCAGCACGGAAAAGCTGAAAAATCTGACAATCGAGGAGCCCGACCTGGAAGAGATCTTCATGCACTACTACACCCGGAACGAATAAAGGAGATGAGCCGCCCATGAATATGCTGGTCCAGGAATTGAAGCGTTCCTTTCGGTCCTGGCTGTATTTCACCCTTGGCATGGCGGCTACGGTCGTCCTGTTCGGTTCCTTTTTCAATTCTCTCAAGGCGGACGTTCAGCTGATGAACCGGATGCTGCAGAACTTCCCGCCTGAGTTCAAAGCCGCTTTTGGCTTCGCCGATGTCGACCTGTCGCGGATCGAGGGTTATTTCAGTTTTATCAGCAGCTACATCGTGCTTATCGGCGCGGTCTTCGGGATGAAGCTGGGCGTCCAGCTCCTGTCCGAAGAAGGGCGCAGGCGCGCCGTGGATTTCCTGCTGACCAGGCCGGTGCGCCGGAGCGCGGTGTTCCGGAGCAAATTCGCCGCCATCCTCCTCAGCCTTGTCGCGCAGAATATTGTCCTCTACCTGGTTGGCGTCATGATGATCAGACTGGTCATCGGGGAGAGTCTGGATTTGGGCGTCTACGCCCTGCTGAGTTTTTCCGCATTCTTTGTCCAGCTGTTCTTTGTGGGCATAGGCCTGGCTGTCGCAGCGCTGGCGCAGCGAATCAAATCCGTCACACCCATCGCGCTGGGCGTCGTCTTTTTCTTCTTTATCATCGAATTGGTGAATGAATCCGTCCGGGATGTGAAGCTGAGCTACCTGACGCCCTTCGCGTACTTCAAGGGGTCGGGCATCCTCAGCGCTCGCGGCTATGACGCAGGGTTCCTGCTCATCGACCTGGCCGTCTTTGCGGCCTTTTCGACGATTGCCTGCCTGATTTACCAAAAGAAGGATTTCCATGCCGCGTGAGAAGGGGAGGCTGCCCGTCATGAACATCTACCGCCGGGAACTGAAAGCCAACACCAGGTCCTTCCTGGTCTGGTCAGCCGCGATGGTTTTCTTGATCTTTGCCGGCATGATGAAATACGCCGCGTTCGCCAAAACCGGCGAATCCGTCAACCAGCTGTTCTCCGCCCTGCCCGCCGGCCTGATGAAGGTGCTGGGGATTGAGCCGGGCATGGACCTGAACTCCATTGGCGTGTTCTACAGCGTCTTTTTCCTCTACTTCCTCCTTCTGACCAGCGTGCACGGTTGCCTGCTGGGCGCCAATATCATGGCCAAGGAGGAGCGGGACAGGACGGCTGACTTCCTGCTGGTCAAGCCCATCAAGCGCCGTCAAGCCGTAACCGCGAAGGTCCTGGCCGCGGCGACCTTTGTGATCCTTTACAACCTGGTAACATCCCTGGCCTCCATCGTGGCGGTGGGCTCGATGAATACGAGCGGCCGTTCCCTCACAGGCCCCATCTTCTGGGTCTCGCTGGCCCTGCTGATCATCCAGGTCCTGTTCCTGAGCATTGGGCTCTTCCTGGGCGCGTGGTCAAAGAACGCCGCAAGGGCATCCGGCATTGCGACTGCGGTAATCCTGGGCACCTTCGTATTGAAAACGGTCATCGACCTAAGCAGCGGCATTGATTACTTGAGTTTCCTGACCCCGTTCCGATATTTTGATTCGCTGAAAGTCATGTTCGAGCGCCAGATGCGCCTGCCCTACATACTATTGTCGGGGAGTCTGACAGCAGCACTCATCGCCGGAACATACTATTTTTTCCATAAACGGGATTTCTTGGGTTAAGCGAACAGGGTCTTGTATCATTCCTCGGTTGAAAATGTTTGCGTCGCCATGAGTGCGCATCGTATAAGACCGGACGGACGGCATCTGGAGAAACATCCTCAGGTAACTCGGTATCCTGCATGACGGATACATCGAATCTGGTCACAACCAGACAAGGGAGCTCACAGTGACACAGGAAGGCGCTGAAGGTGAACAGCCCCTCCCAAGCTGCTTCATCGCCGCCAAGCCATATGGAGGGGCCAAAGAGGAATAGGATGCCCCCTGATGAGGGCGATACGCAGATCTGTTTAGTAAGCCGGCATCAATGAGCTGGTATCCCGGAGCTTTGAGATTCGATCCGGGTTCACGGCTTGGGCATCGCCCTGTCTGAAAACATCAGCGCCTGTGTCTCGGGCGTCGCGACGCCGTCCGCGGGGAGCCCGTTCACGCGCTGGAAGTGCGCGACGATGTCCGCGGTGCTTTGCGTATAGCGGTCATGGTCGTATCTGTTCTGATAGTACCCCAGCTCATACAGCCGGTCCCGGATCCTCCTGACGCCGGGATCGACGTCGCCGACCTTCAGCGTTCCGTATGCGGCCGCTTCAAACTCCGTTCCGTGGACCGAGCCGCCTTCTTCTGTCCCGAAAGGCATATCGCCGGGGGTGGTGATTGCCACGACGTTCACGTCGTCCACAAGGCACACGGAATGATCGAGGATCTCGAACGCGATGCCCCCGGACGTGATGGCGTCCGCGTCTTCATGCGTAAGGCACGGGACGCCGTCGACGAGGACGCTGAGCAAGCCCTCGTACCCCCTGATCTCGATGGCGTGCCATTCTTCATTCAGGCTTATACGGAATTCAGACAGTTCAGTGAAGCTGTCTCCAATCTGTTTTCTGAGATACACAAAGTCCCGGGTTACTCCAACGAAGTATCGCTCCAGTCCGTTTGGCACCTCATTCTTTCGGAAGCTGAAATGGATCGTTCCGGTGTCGAGCCTGAACCTGGTGGAGAACGAATAGTTGCTCCATACGCCCCCTTTCGGCACCGCCCAGCTGTGTCCGGTTCCCCTCAGCGCAGCATTGCCGCCTTCTTCCGAAAGCATCCATCCCTCTTCCAGGCGCCAGTTGCGGCTGCCTTCGTCAAAACCGTCGAAGAACAGGCTGTATTCCCCGGAGCGCTCCCTCTCAGTTTCCGTGGGGAAGGGATCTGTGTGATCAAACAGAACATCGATGATTGCCTGCCGGTAGCCTTCCCCGCCCATTGCGCCGACTGCCTGGTACAGGATGGCGCCACCGGTGTCCACGAGCCAGGTGGTCGGGACCGCCGAGATTCCCATATATCTCATCACATCATAGAGTCCGGGGGAAGCGACGATGCTGGGGAAACTTACTCCTCGCTCTTCCAGAGCATTGCGTGCGGTGGCCAGCACAGTGTCCATGATCGATTTTCCATCCTGACTGACCGCGTCCAGCAGCACGCCCACGACATTTATCCTGCCCGCGTATTCACGGCTGACGGCCTCCAGCTCGAGCAGTTCGCTGTTGCAGTAGCTGTCCGAGCTTGCCCAGAGCCACATCAGTGTGGGACGCTCGCCAAACATGGCGGCTTCAAATGGCGCGGCGAATATGTCCGTCGTCTGCATCGAGGTGAACAGGTTTTCCGCTTTGGCCGCCCGGGGCGTTCCTGCCTGCAGGAAAAGGGCTGCGCACACGCTTACCGTTACGATGATCCGTGCTTTTCTGACAGCGGCGCAAACGGCCTTGCCGAAGCTTGCGAGACGGACCGCCCGGTGTGCGATGAAGGTTGGCAGTGCGGATAAATCCCGTTTCATGGATGACCTCCTTGTGTTTCCGCCTGTGCGCTGATTCGCGCTGACAAAGCGAGTCAGGCTGCGAAAGGCGGGTGACCAATGGATTGAATGGACGAGGAGCGGCGTATAACCGCATGGAACGGCATTCCGAGAGTCTCAGTAATATGGGTATGTCGGCGCATCTGCTGCCGATCGCTTCGTCGGTATGCCTTGAACCCATGGCAGGGCAGCGCCGGTATGCGCCAACCCCGGTGCCGGAGCAACAGTCATTGTTCAATCGAAGGCGTCACTGAAGGCGCCGGCGTAATGATGAACATCGTTACAATGAAGACTGGCATTGTCGGCGTCGGCGTGACAGGCTTGGGTGTCGGCGTGACAGGCTTGGGTGTCGGCGTGACAGGCTTGGGTGTCGGGGTGACAGGCTTGGGTGTCGGGGTAATCTGCTCATTGTCGATAGACTTGGGCGCCGGCGTTATCATGGAAAGCGTGGGCATCGCTGTTTTCTTGGCCGTCACGACTGGAAAAGGGATCATCCGAACCAGGACAGTCTCCGGAAGCTGAATGCCCGAGTAGCGTGGAAACTTCGATGCGAGTTCTGCGACTTGCATCATATTCTTCGGGATCACAACAAACGTGGCTGTTTTTCCATCATGGTGTGCCGTTACAGTTTGTGCGCCGGTGCCGGACGGGTTGAATCCGGTGCACATTTCGCTGATCAGCGGCATATAGGAGGCGCCATGCACGGAGCAATCGACAACGGCGATGATGTTGAAGTCTTCGATCTTCGTGTTCGCGTCATAGAGCAGCGCGCCGCCGGGCAGCTTCAGGGAGAACCCTTTGGTGGAACAGCCATTCGCATACAGAAACAGCTGGACCCAATAAGACGCATCATAACCGATGCCGATGTGGACGTATCCTCCTTTCAGGATATTTGTCTTGTGCCCCGAGCTGCTCATCCAGCTCTGCATGACGCCGGAAGCGCTTGTCGACCCTCCCTCAATGTTTTCCGCCCATATCCCATAAGTAACGTTAAGGCCAACCTGACCGAAGACCGTTTCAAAAGGCTTCCCGTTGGGTCGCGTATGACTGAATTTTGTTTTTATTTCGCCTACGCGAATATCCGCAGCCTTCTGCATTTTTGCCGTCATCGTCAACGGAAGCACTCCGGCATTGATCCTCGTTTTGTTGACAATCTTCAACGTGCTCCATTCATTGCCGTTGTAGGAGGGAAAACTGTCGGCTTGTGAACCGGACGGAGCTGTGACGGCCACAAGACAGACCAAAGCTGCCATAGCAGCAATTCCCCTGATGATTTTCATATTTTCCTCCTTGGTTCAAGCCACGCGGTTTGCTGCGTTCGTGTCATGGTTTTGAAAAGTGGCGAATCTGTTTGACAGTGGTTTGTCAACGATAAGGACGCCGGCTGGCGGCGAGTCGTATAGAATTTGCAGGACGAGCGTTGGTCGAAGCGCCTACTCTGTATCACGCCGAGCATAACGCAGACAGCATATCTTGTCCACCAGTTTGATTCGATTGCGGTCCCGTCCTCTTGAACACACAGGGGCTCAAAATGCCTGGATATTACGATATCTTGAATATCATGGTATAATCACGCTGCATCCGGTTCCTTCCGCGGCAAATCCATCCTGCTGAATCCGAGAGCTTTCGCCGGTTGATCCCTGTCTTGCGGACCACATACCGCGGAATGCCCTACCGAACGAAAAGGAGAATGATATGACATGAAAACAAAATTTGCAGCTCTGGTTTTGGCAGCCGTCCTGCTGATTGCGACGGGATGCATGACATCATACGTTCGCGCTTCGGAGATGCTTCAGGTCACGGGACTGGCCGTTTCCCCGGAACCTGCCATAGGCGCTTCTTCGACATGGACCCTGTCGACATCGGGCGGAAGTGGGACGAAAGAGTATGACTTTCACGTCTACTGGGGCGGCGACATGCGTGACCGCACCTACATGGGCACGGAAGAACTCGCTTCTCAGCCATGGGGAACGTCAAGCCGATTCACCTACACGCCAGACCGAGAAGGCGTCTATTCTGTGCATGCTTACGTGCGTGACAGCAGCGCCACACGAGGAATTATCGATCGGTATGTGCTGATGCCACCGCTGGCGGTGCCGGGTGTGACATCGGACAAAACCGAAGCGCAGACTGGCGAGAGGGTCACCTGGACCACCGCCGTTTCCGGCGGGACGGGCTACGAGATCCGCTGTCAGTACGTGCTATACCGGGACGATGCCCCCTACGCCTGGAGCGACTGTATGACAAGCTCATGGAACGAGACCGAATTCACCTGGAGCTACGCGCCCGAAGAAGCCGGAACCTACCGCGTGGCCGTGTGGGTCAACGCCCATACCGACCTCGTGATTGGTCACAGCGGTGACACCCTGGTGCGGCCGCAGCTTGCGATCCTGAGCGTGACGCCGGACAGCAATCACGCGCTGCCGGGCGGCAGTGTCACCTGGACGATCAGTTCCATCGGAGGGCTAGGAGAGGTCCGGCACAAATTCATCCTCTACCGGGATGGCGAAGTTGTCAGCGAGACGATGACAGGAGCTGTGAACAGCTTTCGTGCCGAAGGCCTTTCCGCCGGGGTCTGGCAGGCGGAGGGAGAGGTCGCCGACGATGTTGTGAAGGACTGGATGATGAGCGAGGAGGTTTATGTCGGGACCTATACACTTCTGCCGCTCCAAATCGTCGGCGTGTTCCCGGACAGGGCAGCCGCTGCCGTGGGGGACGAGGTTACCTGGACGGCCCTCGCGGTGGGCGGAAGCGGGGCGAGGGCCTACGACTTTGAACTGTACAGGGACGAGGTGATCGAGTCCAGCAGAACGGGGTCCGCTTCGAGCGCCTTCAGCTTCGCCTTCGACGAGCCGGGCAGATACCGACTGCATGCGACTGCGGCGGACGCAACCGGGGGCGCGGAGGCAGACAGCGAAGAGCTCGAGGTATCCCTGCGCCTTTACGGCGGAGTTGTCATGCCGACCTTCGCCATCGTCACCGCGACGCCCGCGCCACCCGTGGCAAGCAGGGCTCCCATGAGCCACCCGACCCCGACGCGGACGGGGTCCCCTGCGCAGCCGGACGCAACGGCAACCCTGGGACCTGTCCAATTGGTCACGCCGGCCCCTGTTACCGCCGCCCCCCTCCCGGAGCCGCTGACGGTCAAGGCAAACGCATATCCGGCCGAGATCTCCATCAAGGAGGCTG
>CAZLYF010000092.1:0-959 GCA_964563725.1 uncultured Oscillospiraceae bacterium | reverse complement strand
CAAGGTCAATGCCGCTGCCCACGGCGGCACGGGGTCCTATGAGTACCATTTCACGGTCTACCATGAGGGCAGCCCGGCTGGGATCACGCGCGACTATGCCCCTTCCGCCAACTTCACCTTTTACCCTCAGAAGCTGGGCAGCTACAGGGTGCGGGTGATCGTGAAGGACGGCAAAACGAAGGCGAGCGTCTATACAGGAACCGTCACTGTCCGGTAGGGTTGGCGTTTCCAGCGCTTCCATATGCTGTTGCAGCAGGATACCGTTGACGCCGGAGGACACGTCCGCCGCGCAAATGGAGAAATCATCAGAATAGGCGCAGGCTTGAAGAACCGGTTATGCCCATCTGACCGTGCGACAGTTGAGGAGGTATCCTATGTCTAGGTATCTGTTCTACGGTGCGTATACCCCGGCAGGTCTCAAAGGGCTCATGGCTGAGGGAGGGACGGGACGCGTTGAGGCGGCGCGCCAGGCGCTTAAAAGTGCTGGTGGAACCTTGGAATCGTTCTATTATGCCTTTGGCGACAATGACTTCTACATCATTGTTGATCTGCCAAACAATTCAAGCGCAGCTGCGGTAACGGCTGCCGGCGTCATCAGCGGCGCCTTCGGGATTAAGGCGGTTGTTCTGCTAACCCCTGAGGAAATGGATGAGGCGGCAAGAAAGGTCATCGGCTTTCGCCCGCTCGGACAATGAAAGTACCTAAAGTTTGGGGTATGTATGCTTCAGCCGTGTTGCAGTACTGCTGATATGGAGGTTATGATGATCATCGCTTGTGCCACAAATGACGGCGTTCACTTTGTTTCATGTCACTTTGGAGATGCGGAACAATACTTGATTTACGACTTGAACGAAAAAGAATATTCTTTGATATGTAAAAATATCGAATACGAGCAAGAAGGAAGAACTCCATGCCGATCCTGAGAAGGCAAAAGGTATTGTTACCTTGCTGCAAGAACA
>CAZLYF010000091.1:0-13792 GCA_964563725.1 uncultured Oscillospiraceae bacterium | reverse complement strand
GAAAGCGCCCAGCGCGCCGTAGGTGCAGGTGTGGCTGTCCGCGCCGATCACCAGGTCGCCCGCCGTGACCAGCCCCTTTTCGGGCAGCAGCGCGTGCTCGATGCCCACCTGACCCACGTCATAGAAGTGCGTGATGCCCTGTTCCCGGGCAAAGTCTCGCACCAGCCTGGACTGCTCCGCCGCCTTGATGTCCTTGTTGGGCGTGAAGTGATCCAGCACCAGCGCGATCCGATCGGGGTCGAAGACCCCGGCGCAGCCCGCTCTGCGGTACTCCATGATGGCGATCGGGGCGGTGATGTCGTTGCCGAGCACCAGGTCCAGGTCCGCCAGGATCATCTGCCCGGGCGCGAGGGGCTTACCGCCGCAGTGCGCGGAAAGGATCTTCTGCGTCATCGTCATGGCCATGCCGTTCAGCCTTCCTTCCTGTGCAGGATGTATTCGATGGAATCGGACAGCGCCTGCCAGCTCGCCTCGATGATGTCCGTCGACACGCCCACGGTGGTCCAGCTTCGCGCGCCGTCCGTGCTCTCGATGAGGACCCTGACCTGCGAGGCCGTCGCCGCGCTGCCGGTCAGGACGCGCACCTTGTAGTCCGTCAGGCGCACCCGCGCCAGTTCGGGGTAGAACACGCTCAGCGCCTTGCGCAGCGCCGAGTCCAGCGCGTGCACGGGGCCGTTGCCCATCGCGGCCGTGGTCTCCGTCGTGCCGTCCACCTGGACGCTGAGCATCGCGGAGGCGCTGGCCTGACCGTCATGGGGCGGAAACTCGCCGCTGGTGCGGTACATGCCCAGACGGAAATGCGGCCGGAAGCGCCCGAGCACCTGCAGCACCATCAGCTCGAAGCTCGCGTCCGCCGCTTCAAACAGGTGCCCGTCGTGCTCGAGTTCCTTCAGGCGCTTGAGGATCGCGGCCGTTTCGGGGGAGTCCTTGGTCAGTTCCGGCGCGAGGTCCTTGAGCTTCGCCAGCACCGTGGTGCGGCCCGACACCTCGCTCATCAGGAACCTGCGCGCGTTCCCCACGCTGGAGGGATCGACGTGCTCAAAGGAGGCGGTGACCTTCGTCACGCCGTCGATGTGCATGCCCCCCTTGTGGGCGAAGGCGCTGGCGCCGGTATAGGGCTTGTTGGAGGGGAGGGCCAGGTTGCACAGCTCCATGATGCGGTGGACGGTGCGCGTGAGGGAGGACAGGTCCCCGTCCACGCAGGCGTGACCGAGCTTCAGCTGGAGGTTGGGGATCAGCACGCTCAGGTCCGCGTTGCCGCAGCGCTCCCCGATGCCGGTGAAGGTCCCCTGCACATGCACGGCGCCCGCTTCCACGGCGAGCAGGGAGGAAGCCACGGCGCAGCCGGTGTCGTTGTGGCAGTGGATGCCAAGCTTCATTTCCGGAAAGGCTTCGGCCGCCGCGCGGACGCCTTCCCGTACGGACTGCGGCAGCGCGCCGCCGTTGGTGTCGCACAGGCACAGCAGGTCCGCGCCCGCGGCGGCGGCCGCTCGGAGGACGTCCATCGCGCAGGCGGGGTTTTCCCTGAACCCGTCGAACCAGTGCTCGGCGTCGAAGATGACGCGCCGGCCGTTCCTTTTGAGGAAAGCGACGGTGTCGGAGACCATGGCGAGGTTCTCCTGAAGGCTCACCCCGAGCACCTTGCGGACGTGCAGGTCCCAGGCCTTGCCAAAGATGGTCACGGTGTCCGTTTCCGCGCTCAGGAGGGACTGGAGGTTCGCATCCTCTTCCGCGCGCAGGCCCTTGCGTCGGGTGCTCCCGAAGGCGCAGAGCCTGGCCCTCCTCATCGGTTCGCTTCGCATCCTCTGGAAAAAGGCGATGTCCTTGGGGTTGCTGCCCGGATTCCCAGCCTCGATGCAGTCCACGCCGAAGGCGTCCAGCGCCCTGGCGATGGCCTCCTTGTCGCTGACGGAGAAGGAGATGCCCTCCCCCTGCGCGCCGTCGCGCAGCGTGCTGTCCAGCACCTCAAGCCTCACCGCGGTCCCCTCCCTGCAGCAGCCTGTTCATGGCGCTCACGTAGGCCAGGAGGCTCGCTTCCACGATATCCGTGGACAGGCCGCGCCCGGTCACCGCCTGGTCGCCGCAGCGCAGGCGCACGACGGCCTCGCCCTGCGCGTCCTTGCCTTCGGAGATGGTCTGGATGGAATAGTCCTCCAGCGAATGCTCGCTGACGGGCATGAGCCGGTCGATGGCGTTGAAGGCCGCGTCGATGGGCCCGTTGCCCAGCGCCACTTCCTCCTTCCTTTCCCCGCCTGCCGTCAGGCGCACGACCGCGCTGGCGGCCACGTAGTTGCCGCTGTTGACCGCGAAGCGCTCCAGGCGGAAGGGCCCCGCCTCCTCCGCGGCGCTGTGGGAGGCCAGGGCTTCCAGGTCCTTGCGGCTGATGGTCTTCTTGCGGTCGCACAGTTCCTTGAAGCGGGCGAAGATCTGCTCCATTTCCGCCTTGCCGGGGTCGTAGCCCAGCGCCTTCAGGGCGCTTTCCACCGCGTGCTTACCGCTGTGCTTGCCCAGGACAAGCGTGTTGTGCGTGAGCCCGATGGATTCAGGCTTCATGATCTCGTAGGTTTCACGATTGGCCATCACGCCGTGCTGGTGGATGCCCGCCTCGTGCGCGAAGGCGTTGCGGCCGACGATCGACTTGTTGAGCGGGGGGGTGATGCCCAGCACGTTGTATACAAGCCGGCTGGTCGGGAAGATGCGGGTCGTGTCCACCCCGCAGGCGCCTTTGAAATGGTCCCGGCGGGTGTTGAGCGCCATCACGACCTCTTCCAGGGCCGCGTTGCCCGCGCGCTCGCCCAGCCCGTTGACGGTGCACTCCACCTGCAGCGCCCCGGCTTCCACCGCGGCGAGGGTGTTGGCCACGGCGAGCCCCAGATCGTTGTGGCAGTGCACGGACAGTTCCGCCTTTTCGATCCCCGCGGCACGCTCCATGAGGCCCCTGATCAGCGCGGCCATTTCCCCGGGCGTCGTATAGCCCACGGTGTCTGGGATGTTGATCACCGTCGCGCCGGAACGCAGCGCCGCCTCCACGGCCCTGGCCAGGAATTCCGGGTCGCTGCGCGTGGCGTCCTCCGCGGAGAACTCCACGTCCGGGCAGTAGCGTTTCGCGTAGGACACCATGGCGCCGATGGTCTCGAGCACCTCATCGGCGCTCATCCTGAGCTTGTATTCCATGTGCGTGGGCGAGGTGGCGATGAAGGTGTGGATGCGCGGCGCCCGCGCGCCCTTCACCGCCTCCCAGGCGGCGTCGATATCCGCCTTCACCGCGCGCGAGAGGCTCGCCACCCGGCAGTTTTTCACCGCCGCGGCGACTGACTGGACGGCCAGAAAATCCCCCGGGGAAGCGATGGCGAAGCCCGCTTCGATGGTGTCCACCCCGAGCTTTTCCAGGGCTTCCGCGATCTCCAGCTTCTCGTGCAGGTCCATGCTGCAGCCCGGCGCCTGCTCCCCGTCCCTGAGCGTCGTGTCAAACACCCTGATCTGTTTCATTGCTTGCTGCCCTCCTCCACAAAAAGCGCGGCGCCCTTGTCCGCGGAGCTCACCAGCGCCGCGTAACGGCGCAGGTAGCCCGAAAGCTCCGGGCGCCTGGGCGGCGTGAAGCCCTCTTTCCTGCGCGCGATCTCCGCGTCGTCCACCAGCAGGCGCAGGCTCCTGCCCGGGATGTCGATGGCGATGGGATCCCCTTCCCGCACGAGGGCGATCAGGCCGCCGGCAGCGGCCTCCGGGGAGACGTGCCCGATGCTGGCGCCCCTGGTGGCGCCGGAAAAGCGGCCGTCGGTGATGAGGGCGACGCCATCCAGCAGGCCCATGCCCGCGAGCGTCGATGTGATCGCGAGCATCTCGCGCATGCCCGGCCCGCCCCTGGGCCCTTCGTAGCGGATGACCACCACGTCGCCGCCGCGGATGCCGCCTGCCGAGATGGCCTCCGCGGCGGCCTCCTCCCCGTCAAAGACCCGTGCCGGCCCCGTGTGCCTGAGCATCCCCTCCGCCACGGCGCTCTGCTTGACCACGGCTCCCTCCGGCGCAAGGTTGCCAAACAGCACCGCCAGGCCTCCCTTCGCGCTATAGGGCTGCCTTGCGGGCCGGATCACCTCAGGATCCAGCGTCCGGACCCCCTCCAGCGTCTCTCCGAGCGGGCGTCCCTGAGCCGTCATGCAGTCCGGATCGATCAGCCCCAGGCTGTCAAGTTCCGCCATGACGGCTGGGATGCCGCCGGCCGCGTCCAGATCCTGCACGTGATGGGGGCCCGCGGGAGCCAGCCGGCACAGGTTGGGCGTGCGCGCGCTGACCTCGTTGAGTTCCCGGAGCGACCAGGGGATGCCCGCCTCCCCGGCGATCGCCGCCAGGTGCAGCGCCGTGTTGGTGGAGCAGCCCAGCGCCATGTCCACCGCCAGCGCGTTGCGGAAGGCTGCCTCCGTCAGGATCTGGCGCGCGCGGATGCCCGCGCGCAGGAGTTCCATGACCTGCTCGCCGCTGCGCTTCGCCAGCCGCGTGCGCGCGGCAAAGACCGCGGGGATGGTGCCGTTACCCGGCAGCGCCAGCCCCAGCGCCTCGGAGAGGCAGTTCATGGAGTTGGCCGTGAACATGCCCGAGCAGGACCCGCAGCCCGGGCAGGCGCAGTCCTCGATCTCCGCAAGCTCCCCGGGCGCGATGCGCCCGGCCTTGAGCGCGCCGACCGCCTCGAACACGCTGTTGAGGTCAAGGTCCTTTCCCCCGCGGCGAAGAGACAGCATGGGGCCTCCGGAAACGAACAGGCAGGGCAGGTCGAGCCTGGCGGCCGCCATCATCATGCCCGGGACCACCTTGTCGCAGCTGGGGATGAACACCATGGCGTCAAAACAGTGCGCCCGCGCCATGCACTCGATGCTGTCGGCGATGAGCTCCCTGGTGCACAGGGAGTAGCGCATCCCCTCGTGTCCCATCGCGATCCCGTCGCACACGGCGATGGTGTTGAACTCAAGCGGCGTCCCGCCCGCCGACAGGACCCCGTCCTTGACCGCGCGGGCGACGCTGCCAAGATGGATATGCCCGGGCACAACCTCGTTGAAGGAATTTGCGATGCCCACCAGGGGCTTTCTGATCTGCGCGTCCGTCAGTCCGCAGGCTTTGAGCAGGGAACGGTGGGGGGCCCTGTCGGGCCCCGCCTTCATGCGGTCGGAATTCATCATTTGCCCCCTTCCCCCTGCGCGGTGCGGGGGTCCTTCCAGCTCATCTTCGCGCGCAGCTCCGCGCCTGTCTTTTCAAGAAGGCTTTCCCGGGCCATCCTGCGCAGGGCGCTGAAGGAGGGCCGGTTCGCCTGGTTCTCCAGGATCCAGTTCCGGGCGAAGCTCCCGTCCTGGATCTCGCCCAGCACCTTTTTCATTTCCTTCTTCGTTTCGTCCGTGATGATGCGCGGGCCGACGCTGTAGTCGCCGTACTCGGCCGTGTCGCTGATGGAATAGCGCATGAAGGAAAGGCCGCCCGCCGCCACGAGGTCGATGATGAGCTTCATTTCGTGCACGCACTCGAAGTAGGCGCTTTCCGGCTGGTAGCCCGCTTCCACCAGCGTGTCGAAGCCCGCCTTCATCAGGGCTGTCACGCCGCCGCAGAGCACCGTCTGTTCGCCGAAGAGGTCCGTCTCCGTCTCTTCGCGGAACGTTGTCTGAAGGATGCCCGCCCGCGCGCCGCCGATGGCCGCCGCGTACGCCAGGGCAATGCCCAGCGCGGAGCCGGAGCGGTCCTGCTGCACGGCCACCAGGCAGGGCACCCCGCGCCCCTCCTGAAACTGGCTGCGCACGGTGTGTCCCGGACCCTTGGGCGCGACCATGATCACGTCGATGTCCTCCGGCGGCACGATCTGGCCGTAATGGATGTTGAATCCGTGTGCGAAGGCCAGCGCGGCCCTGGGACGGAGATTCGGGGCGATGCTGTCCCTATACAGGGCGGCCTGCTTTTCGTCGTTGACCAGGACCATCGTCAGGTCCGCGGCCTTCACGGCGTCGGCGGCGCTGAGCACTTCAAATCCCGCCTCCCTGGCGGCCGCGGCGGACTTCGATCCCTCGTAGAGCCCGACGACGACATCCATGCCGCTCTCCCTGAGGTTCAGCGCGTGGGCATGCCCCTGGCTGCCGTAGCCGATCACGGCGATCTTCTTCCCGCCAAGCAGCCCCTTGTCGCAGTCCTTCTCGTAATACATCCTCGCCATGGTGTCTACTCCTTTTCGCTTTCTTCTTTCAGGCTGTAACCATTGCGGCCGATGGCCGTGACGCCCGTGCGGCAGAGCTCCGTGATCCCGTAGGGTTCGAGGCAGACGACGAAAGAGTCGAGTTTCGTTTTCTCTCCGGTGATCTCCACCGTCATCGATTCCGGCGACAGGTCCACGACCTTCGCGCGGAAGACGTTGACGGCCTCCATCACGTGCCCTCGCTCCTGCGCCCCCACGCTGAGCTTGATGAGCATCAGCTCCCGGAGCACCGTGCGCCCGAGGTCCATCACGGCCGCCACCCGTACGTCCGGAAGCTTCTTGAGCTGATTGAGGATCTGTTCCTGCGCTTCCGCGTCCCCCGCCGCCTTCACCGTGATGCGGGAGACCTCCGGGTTTTCCGTCTCGCCCACGGAGAGGCTGTCGATGTTGTACCCCCTGCGGCCAAAGAGCGCCGATACCCGCGTGAGCACGCCCGACTCGTTGCTGACCAGCATCGACAGGATGAATTTGCCCGCTTCCATCTTGTTCACCCCCTCAGGATGATGTCGTTGATGCTGCCGCCCGGCGGGATCATGGGCAGCACTTTTTCATCGGGGTCGATGGCGACCTCGACCAATACCGGGCCTTCCCGGCGAAAGGCTTCGTCCAGCGCCGGGCCGAGCTCCTGCATTCCCGCGACGCGAAGCCCTGCCGCGCCAAAGGCTTCCGCGAGCCGGACGAAGTCCGTGACCCTGCCTGTGCTCGTGCTGGAGTAGCGGCACTGGTAGAACAGCGCCTGCCACTGCCGCACCATGCCCAGCGCGGCGTTGTTGAGGACCACCACGACCAGGGGCAGGCGGTAGGAAACGGCGGTCACCAGCTCGTTCATGTTCATGTGGAAGCTCCCGTCGCTGGTGAACAGCACCGTTTTCTTTTCGCCGGAGCCCACGCAGGCGCCGATGGCCGCGCCCATCCCAAAGCCCATCGTGCCCAGCCCGCCGGAGGTGATGAAGGTGCGCGGCCTGGAGAAACGGTAATACTGCGCCACCCACATCTGGTGCTGGCCCACGTCGGTGGCGACGAAGGCGCCGCCCGCGCGGCCGCGGACCTCCTCGATGACCATCTGCGGGTTCAGGCGCGACATGTCCATGCTCAGGTGGCTGTCGGGCTCGCCGCGGATCGCCTCCACCTCCTGATGCCAGTCGGGCCTAGCGCGGCCCACCCCCATGCCGAGGAGCCTTTGCAGCACGGCCTTCACGTCGCCCACGAGCGACGCGTAGGCGGGGATGTTCTTGCCGATTTCCGCCGGGTCGATGTCGATGTGCAGCACCTTGCGCCCGCTGACGTAGAGCTTTTTGTTGCCGGTGGCGCGGTCGGAAAAGCGGGTGCCCACCGCGATGAGAAGGTCGGACAGGGACAGCGCCTTGGAGGCGGCGTACAGCCCGTGCATGCCGGTCATGCCCAGGAAGCGCGGATGGTCCCAGGGAACGGCGGACAGGCCCATCATGCTTGAGCCGATGGGCGCGTCGATCTCCTCCGCGAGCTGCGCCAGCGCCTCGGAAGCCCCGGAAGAAACCACGCCGCCACCGATGTAGATGAAGGGGCGCCGCGAGCCGGCGATGAGCCCGGCCGCCTCGTCGAAGGCCTTTTGCGGGGGCAGGCGGATCTCCGGGCAGGCGGGCGCTTCCTTGCGTTCAAATTCACAGCTCCCCGCCTGGACGTCCTTGGGGATGTCCACAAGGACGGGCCCCGGGCGCCCCGACCGCGCCAGCAGGAAAGCCTGGCGCAGGGTGTCCGCAAGCCTCGCCGTGTCCTTGACGATATAGTTGTGCTTGGTGACGGGCATGGTGATGCCGGTGATGTCCACTTCCTGGAAGCTGTCCTTTCCGATGAGCGGGGTCGCGACGTTGCCGGTGACCGCGACGAGCGGGACGGAGTCCAGGAAGGCGTTGGCGATGCCGGTGACCAGATTGGTCGCCCCGGGCCCGGAGGTGGCGATCACGACGCCGGTCTTGCCCGTGGCCCTCGCATAGCCGTCCGCCGCGTGCGTGGCGCCCTGTTCGTGGCAGGTGAGGACGTGGCGGATCTCCCCGCAATGCTTGTACAGCTCGTCGTAGATGTTCAGCACCGCCCCGCCCGGATAGCCGAAGACGGTATCCACCCCTTCTTCCCTGAACACCTCGATGAGGACCTGCGCGCCGGTGAATTTCATGCTGCTCCTCCTCTTAAAAAACCCCCCTGCTCCCGTATACCTGGTCGCAGGGGGTTTGGCTTCCGATGTCCCGGTGTCGCGATTTAGCCTTTTTCCTGTGCCCGTGTATACACGCCCGCATCATCACCCTCTACGCTTATCCGTACGAGGGCAATGATGCCGCTAAGGATCAGGCTGTTCAGTGACCGGACGGGCATGGCTCGCTCCTTCCGTTTGATTGGCGAATTGTATCAGGGAAAAGCGGCGCCGTCAACAGCCCGGCTGTTTTTTTGTTGTTTGCGCCGCGGTGGGCTGCGGAGCAGACGCTTGACATGTCTCTGGCCGCACCGTAGGGTAACGGCGGAACGCGCGGAGGAGGTCTCCCCCATGAAGAAATGGCTCATACGGCTCGACCCGCGCCGCTGGGTCGGGCTGAGTTCCCCGGTGACGCTCGGCTTCACGCTGCTGTCCCTGGCGGCGCTGGCCGTCAGCGCCCTCACGGGCGGGAGGGCGAACCGGCTCCTGTTCAGCGCCTGGCGCTCCTCCCCATTGGACCCACTGTTCTGGCCCCGCCTCTTCCTGCATGTCCTGGGGCACTCCGGACTGACGCACTTCACGGCCAACATGGGGCTGCTGCTGGTGCTGGGACCGGGCGTGGAGGAGAAGTACGGCGGGAAGCGGCTGCTTCTGATGATCCTCGGCACAGCCCTCGTCGGCGGGCTGGTCCACGTGCTGGTCTCCGCGCATACGGCGGTGCTGGGCGCCAGCGGGGTCGTGTTCATGCTGATCTTCCTGTCAGCCGTAGCGGGAAAAAAAGACGGCAAGGTCCCGCTGACCCTGATCCTGGTGATCGTCATCTACCTGGGAAGGGAGGTCGCCGACGGGCTCTTTTCAAGGGACGCCGTGAGCCAGCTGTCTCATATCGCGGGCGGCGCCTGCGGCATCGCCTTTGGCCTGTGGGGGCGGAAAAAGCCTCGCTGAACGTCACGCTGCGCCGCCCCGGCGGCAGCGCCGTTTCCCCTCAGGCCACGATCTCCGCCTGGTTGCCTTCGGGGTCCAGCACGCAGCTTTCGTAATAGCCGTCCCCCGTCACGCGCGGGTTGCTGAGGACGGCGTATCCGTCCGCGCGCAGCCTTTCCGTCAGCAGGTCCACCGCTTCCTTTGAACCGGCTTTGAAGGACAGGTGAGCGAAGCCTTGGCGCACGGGGCCTTCCGGCCTCGGTTCGACCTCCGGGCGGACCATGAGCTCCAGCCTGGCCCCGTCCCCGAAGCGCAGAAAAAGGCTGCGCAGTCCGGTCTTCGGGTTGTGGTAGGGCCTCCCGGGCTCGCCCCCGAAGTACCTTTCATAGAATGCTCCCAGCTTGTCGATGTCCAGCGCGTACAGCGCGGCGTGGTCGATAATCATCCCGTTTTCACCTTCCCCGCCCGCCTCAAGCCTCACGCGGAGGCCTCTGCCTCGCGCAGCGGGCGCGGCAGCGCAGGTACTCAAGGCAGGCGTCCCGGTATTCCCCCGCCTCCGGCCCGGGCTCGTACCGATCCTTTTGCACGGGGTCCCAGATCGCGGCGGCGGCCTGGGCAAGGTCTGTGAAGACGCCGGCTCCGACGCCCGCAAGCATTGCCGCGCCGGCCGCGCCCGGGTCATAGCCCCGCGGCGCCTCCACGGGCAGCCCGGTGACGTCCGCCTTCAGCTGCATCCAGAAGGGCGAACGGCTCGCCCCGCCCAGCGCCGTGATCTTTTCCGGGCGCAGGCCGAGCTCCTCCTCCAGGATCGTGAGGTGATGCCGCATCTCGAAGGTCACGCCCTCGAGCACCGCCTGCGCAAGCCTCCCCGCGTCCGTATCCAGCGAAAGCCCGAACAGCGCCGCGCGCTGCCCGGGGTCCATCTCCGGCGTGCCGCTCCCGCTGAGGAAGGGCACGAAGAACAACCCCGTGGGGCGCCTTTGCATCCGGCGTTCCAGCCCATCGTAGCCGGGCCCGCCCAGCAGCCCGCGGACCCATTCAAAGGCGCCGCCCGCGTTGATGATCTGCGTGAAGGAGGCGTGGGAAAAGGTATCCGCATGCCGGTTGTAGGGAAGCCGGTTGCGGTACAGGGCTTCCCGCATCCCCTCCGTGGCGGTGAAAAAAAGGATCCCATTGGTGCCCGTGGTGTCCGTGAGCCGGGGGCCAGTCAGGCCGCCGCAGGAAAGCGCGCAGCAGGCCTGGTCGAAGCCCCCCGCGACGAGAATCGCGCGGGCGGGAAGGCCCGTCAGCATCGCAGCCTCCGGGGAGACCCGGCCCACCGGCGTCCCGCCGGGGGCCACGGCGGGCAGGCAGCTCTCGTCCATGCCCATCCAGTCGAGGAAGGGGCGGTGCCAGCGGAGCTCCCGGTCATTGAACAGCATCGTCCGCGCCGCCGTCGTGACGCTGGTCACAGGCCCGGCTCCCAACCTGAGCAGCACGAAATCCTCAAACGAAAGGTACTTGGCTGCGCCGGCCTCTCCGGCACGCCTGCGCAGCCAGAGGATCCTGCAGAAGGGGTGCATCGGGTGCGGCGGGATGCCCGTGGCGTCGAAAACCTCCCGGTCGCCGAAACGCGCGGCGATGTCCGCGTATTCCTCTGCCGCCCGCGCGTCAAAGGACAGGATGCCCGGGCCCCGCACGCGGCCCCGGGCGTCGATGGCGACCAGGGAATCTGACATCGCGGAGACAGCGGCGGCCTTTACCTCCCCGCCCCGTCCGCCGAGCGCTTCGCGCACGCAGGCGCAGACGGCCTGCCACACTTCCTCGGCGTCGATCTCGGCGCGGCATCCGTCGGCCTTGTGCCCGTAGGCCCTTTGGGCGCGGCGGACGGGCGCGCCGTCCCCGCGATAGGCCGCGGCCTTGCAGCCGGCCGTGCCAACGTCGATGCCCAGCAGGGCAGCCTCCCCCCGCAAGGGCGTCACAGCAGGCGTCCGCCCGCGTCCAGGAGCTTCTCTCCGTACAGGATGTCCGCGGTCCACGCCGCGGCCAGGGCGACCACCGTGGTGCAGACATGGGCGTGCGCGCCGGCCGCCTCGAACTCGGTTCGACGCTCCTTCGTGCGAAGCACATAGCGTTCGCCGGTCTCGAACATCCCCACATGGATGTCCGTGCAGATGGGAGAGCCGTAGCAGGCGATGAAGCGGTCGTGCAGCCGCTGGGCCATGCCGTAGGCCGCGTACTGGTTCTCCTTGTCGCCGTCGACAGGCATCCGCTCAAGGCTGCGCCCCCGCACGAGGCTCA
The DNA here is from genome assembly GCA_964563725.1 of uncultured Oscillospiraceae bacterium. Taxonomy (GTDB): domain Bacteria; phylum Bacillota; class Clostridia; order Christensenellales; family Aristaeellaceae; genus CAZLYF01. The sequence continues at coordinate 2,198 of CAZLYF010000091.1, read as the reverse complement.
TAAACATCGCGCCGCCTGCGTAGCCGCCGCAGACGCCGTCCCCGCACAGGGCGATCCCGCCGGAGAAGGCGGTCGCGGCCTTGAACACCGCGGGGTCTGTCGACCCCGTCAGCTCGCCCAGCGCGTGCAGCGCGCACTGGGCGCATCCCTTGAAGCGCTTCTCCGCCGCGAAGCCCAGGGCGTAAGCCTTCTTGAGCAGCGCTGCCCTGTCCGGGTCTTCCCCGCTGAATCCCCCAGCGGCCTCGGCGAAGCTTTCCCTGATCGCGCAGACGGCGTCCGCTTCCCTGAGCCCGGAGACTTTGCGGATCGCGGAATCGATGCCGTTTTTTGCGATCTCTTCCCCGATCTCCGCGGCTTTCCGGTCGCCTTCCGGGCGGAAGCGGTACCCGTACCCCGCAGCCTTGTACAGGAAGAGGGGATAGATCCCCAGGCTCCTGGCCAGCATCGCGGGCCCGATGACGCGGTCCTCCCGCGAGAGCTTGCGGGCCGGGTCGGCGCCGACCCTCGCGACGCTGTCGCTCAGGAGCGGATTCTTGAACTTCAGCAAGACGCGCCGGGGCAGGCCGTCCAGGAAGTCATGGAGATCCGGGTACGCCAGCACAAGCGCGGCGCAGGATTCCTCCAGCGCGCCTTCGACCGCCGCCCCGATCCCGGGGTCCGCCAGGGCTTCCGCGACGGTCCCGTATCCTCCGGCCGCGCCAAAGAAGGCGGCCGCCGCATGCGCCATGTTGTAGGTGTACACCTTGCCCGTCTCGACGTGGCTGAAATTTTCGTGGAAGCGGATCCCGGGGGCCTCCGCGAGGCCGCCGGCGCGTTCACCCTCCACGTGGAGGACGGGATAGCCGTCGGTCACCACCGCCAGCGCGTCCCGGCGCCTGAGTTCTTCGCCGGGGTCCGTCGCGACGCGGATCACGGCCGCGCCGCGGATACGGAGGACGCCTTCTGCGAAGGTCTCCTCGTTCCCGGTCAGCCTTCGCCTGACCGCTTCCTTCAGGGCCTCCCCCGCGCCGACCTGGTTGGCCAGCACCACGGCCTCCAGGGGGCTTCGGTCCCCGCGCTCCGCCTTGAGCCGGAGCGCGTCCACGATGAGCCCGGCCAGGTCCCCGAAGGCCGCCGGGTACACGCAGGCGAACAGCAGCCCGGACCCCGCAAGGAGCTCCGGCAGGCGCCCGTCGTCCGCCGCGAGCGCCTCATAGCCGCTGACGAGCCTTTCGGTCTGCTCAGCTTCGGATGCCAGCTTGCGCAGGGTATAAGCCGCGTTTCGGTTCAGCAGGCCGACCAGTTCCCGCGACGCGTCCGCGAACACGGGCGTCCGTCCCGCGTCCAGCAGCAGTTCCGCCGCGAAGCCCCTGCCGATTTTTCCCGCGCCGTAGATGACCGCCCTGCGTTCCATATCCCGTCTCCTTTGCCGCTTTTGCGCCTATCATCGCCCCGTCCGGGTCCGCCTGTCAAGCCGGCCGGGAAGGGCGGCAGATTTTATTCCCGCGGCATTGTAAACCGCTTGAGAACGCGCTATCATACAGGCGGATCGTTCTTCCTCAGGAACATCGGACGCTTGCGCAACCGCCCTCTGAAAAGGGCGGCGTTCATCATCCCGACCGACGATCCAGCCAGTGAAGCCTGTCCAATTTCACCAGTCCGCCGACGCGGCACCTTTCCCATGACACCATGAAAGGAGCATCCTCATGAAGAAAAAGATCGTCGTCCTGCTGCTGGCCCTGCTCCTCATCCTGTCAACCATCCAAGTCTTCGCCGCGACGCCGCCTCCCTTCGACTTCAGTCCGATGATCACTGTCAACCCGAACTTTCTACGCCCGGATATCGGCGTAATAATCCCTATCTGCGACCACGACGGCACGACCCACTGGGAGACCACACCCGCCACCTGCACAGCGGAAGGAAAGATGGAAAAGATCTGCGACGACTGCGGCGCGGTGCTTGAGACGATCCCCATCCCGAAGCTCGCCCATGTCCCAGGCAGCTGGGTGACCACAGTGGAACCCACCTGTACGCACACGGGGACCCGGGTCAAGCGCTGCGTCATGTGCTCGGCGGTCCTCAGCACGGAAACGCTCCCCAAGCTGGACCATGTCCCAGGCGGCTGGATAACCACGAAGGAAGCGACCCAGTATGAAACGGGAACACAGGTCAAGCGCTGCGTGAACTGCGGCGAGGTCCTGGACAGCCGCACCATTCCC
>CAZLYF010000090.1:10714-13915 GCA_964563725.1 uncultured Oscillospiraceae bacterium | reverse complement strand
GTTGGCGGCCAGAAAGCCGTCTGCGATCACCCGTCCCAGGGCCGCTCCATCCGCCCCCGGGTTCCCTGCGAGGAAGCCCCCAAGCGATGCGTAATCCCAGCCGGAGCCCGGCTCCAGCTCCTCGGAGGCCACCAGGTAGCTGGCGAAGGGCGCCGCCGCCTGGGCGGTTTCAATCGTTGCCATGAGGCAGGCGTCGAAGCCGATGAACTCGAACGCGCCTTCATGGCCCGAAAGGGCTTCCCCGATTTCCTCAAGCGACAGGCTGTCGTTGTCAAACAGCTCGTCAAAGCATACGCCGTTGATGCTGCCGCTGCCGTGGTCCCACAGGATCAGGCCGTAGCGCGCCGCCCGGTAACGGTCAAAGCCCCAGGCGACGAAGTGTTCCAAAGCGGACGCTTCGCCCATGTTCTCAAGCGCGCCCTCATACACGGGGAAGATGTCATCGCTGTGGATCTCAAAGCGGCTGATGCGGTCATTGGGGATCAGGTCGGGCGCCGCCCACTCCCGCGCGCCGCCGGTCTGCACGACGAAGCGCACGTTGTCCCCGGTCCCGGCTTCGGCCATTTCCAGCAGGTCGCCGGTGGCCGCCCCGCCGTCCGATTCCAGGTCCGTCCCGCAAAGGTAGACAAAGATGATCCAGTCCTGGGCTTCCTGCGCCGAAACGCCGGCAAGCGCGCCAAGGGCCAGCAGAAAGCCCAAAAGGACACACAGCGGTTTTTTCACGGGGACCTCCCTGACTTTATCGTTACAGCATCTCCCGCATGAAGCCTGCAATCAGGGCCGGGTCGTTCCGACGGCCGGCCAGCACCTGACCGTCCTTCAGGGACCTGTGCTGCTCATGATAGGTGGGCAGCCGCTTTTCGTACAGCACGCCGATGGGGATGCGGTCGCCCGGCTCCATGGCAAGCGCCATGGCCTTGGCGAGGCTGCCGGGATCGTGACTTTCGTCCAGCTCGTATACGCGGCTGTTGTACCAGGCGTAGGTGTTGAGCTTGTTGAAGCTGACGCAGTTCTGCAGGATGTCGACCAGTGCGTAGCCCTTGTGGCGGATGGCGCGCTTCATGATCTCTGTCAGGTGCTCGGGACGGCCGCTGAAGCCGCGGGCCACAAAGCCTGCCCCGGCCGCGAGCGCCGTCAGGAGCGGATTGAATGGGATATGGCTGCTGCCGTCCGCCTGCGCGTCGGTCACCATGCCCTGCAGGGTGGTGGGCGAAGCCTGCCCCTTGGTCAGGGCGTACAGCTGGTTGTCGTGCACGAAATGCGTGATATCCACGTTGCGGCGAATACTGTGGATGAAGTGGTTGCCGCCCTCGCCGTAGCTGTCGCCGTCCCCGGTGTCGATGATGACGGTCAGCCCGGGGTTGACGATCTTGGCGGCAGCGGCCGGCGGGAGCGCGCGCCCGTGAAGGCCGCAGAAGCTGTTCGCCCGGAAGTATTGCGGGGTCTTGGCCGCCTGGCCGATGCCGCCCAGAAGCAGCACATCGTGCGGATCCAGATTGAGGGATTCCAAAGCGCTTTTCAGCGCCTTCAGGATCCCGAAATTGCCGCATCCCGGGCACCAGGCCGTTTCCAGGGGTTCGTACGCACGCTGGTCCATCAGAATCCCTCCTTTGTGACGCGGTCGGCGATCTCCTCGCCGCTCATCTGCCTGCCGTCGTACCTGAGCACGCTTGCGTCGGTCCTGATCCCGCATGCCTCGCGGACCAGGGAAGCGAGCTGGCCTGTGAAGTTCTGCTCCACATTGATCACGGTTTTTGCCCTGGCGGCCATCTCTTCCAGCGTCCTGTGCGGCAGCGGCCAGATGTCGCCAAAGACAAGGGCGCCGTAGGTTTCGCCGCCCTTTCTGTTCAGCAGCCGCACGGCTTCCTCCAGCGGGCCGTAGAGGGAGCCCCAGCCGATCAGGAGCACCCCGGGATCCCCCTCGCCCAGCAGCTCCGGTTCCCGCAGCTCCCGCTTGAGCAGTTCCAGCTTGCGCATGCGCTTGTCCATCATGCGGACGCGGCTGTCCCCGTCCTCGATGATACGGCCGTGCTCGTCATGCTCGTCGGAGTCCGCCGCCGCGAACCCCCTTTTGTCTCCGGGGAGGATGCGGGGGGAGACGCCGCTGTCCGTGATGCGGTAGCGTGCGTAGTCGCCCCGCGCCTGAAGCTTCTCCGGCTCAAAGAGGCTTGCCGCCCGCGGGTCCGGCATCGGGATGGTGGCGGTGGCGTCAGCCAGGTACTGGTCGCTGAGCAGGATGACCGGGATCTGGTACTTTTCCGCCAGTAGGAAGGCCCGTATGGTCTGCTGGTAAGCGTCCTCGTGATGGCGCAAGGCGATGACCATGCGCGGGAACTCGCCCTGCGCGGCGGAAATGACGAATTTCAGGTCGCTCTGCTCCGTGCGGGTGGGCAGGCCCGTCGTGGGTCCCGGGCGCTGCACGTCCACCACGACCAGGGGGATCTCCGCCATGCCGGACAGGCCCAGCGCTTCCACCATCAGGCAGAACCCGCCCCCGGACGTGCCCGTCATCGCGCGCCCGCCGGCGAAGGAAGCGCCGATAGCCATGTTGATGGCGGCGATCTCGTCTTCCGCCTGTTCCGCCACGATCCCCAGCGCCCCCGCCTTCTGGGAAAGGTATTCCAGGATGGAGGTCGACGGGGACATCGGGTAGGCGGAATAGAACTGCAGCCCTGCGGCCATGGCGCCCAGCGCCAGCGCCCTGTTGCCGGAGACGATCATGTGGCCTGCAAATGCCCCGCCGGGCGGGTCGAATTTCTTCCCGACCGCTTCGTGGCCGGCCAGCGCCGCCCTGACATTGACGTCCACCAGTTCCGCCTTGAGCGAGGCGCGGAACACGAGGGCCGCCTGTTCAGCGTCCAGGGGGATGCCGAACAGTTTGAGCGCCGCCCCAACGGCGACGCTGCCCGCTGCGCGCGCGTTGCCCAGCGCTTTGGCGATGCCCGTCAGGTCCAGGCGGATGGCGCGGGGATCCTCCGTTTGGATGTCCTTTTCGCAGAGGATGAAGCCTTCCGGCCGCAAAAGATCCCGGTGGATCCCGACGGTATCGCCATTCATGGCAATGATGCCGTCCAGCCGTTCGGAATGCGCCTTTGGCGCCTGTTCGCCGAAACGGATGCGCGAAAAATTATGCCCGCCGCGGATGCGGGACATCAGGTCCCGCATGGTGAATATGCCGCAGCCCGCCTGCTTGAGAAAGCG
>CAZLYF010000090.1:0-10614 GCA_964563725.1 uncultured Oscillospiraceae bacterium | reverse complement strand
TTCCCCGCGCCTGAAACCGGCCGCGCCATCCTGCCCTTACTCGCCTGTAACGCCCTGCGACGCAAGCCAGTCGAGAAGGATCCGCACAAATTCCTCTGTGTGCGTTTCCATGGGGCAGTGCGCCGCGCCGCTGATGATGCGGACGGCCGCGTCGGGGCGGATCTCCCTGAGTTTTTCCGCTCCGCTGACGGGTACGACCGTATCCTCGGCGCCCCACAGCGCGAGGATGGGGGTGGAGATCTCCCTGAGCAGCCTGGCGTCCTCGTTCCTCGCTGTCCTAACGAAACCTGCGGCTGCCAGGGCGGTCCCGGGCAGGGTGAGCGGCCGGAGGTAGCCTTCGACCTCCTCGGGGGTCGGGGAACGGCCGTAGGCGGTGGTGAGGAAATTTCTGATGCTGCCCTCATTCAGCAGGAAATGCTCCAGCGCCGCCTGCAGCCAGCGGCCGAGAGGGGGGAAGGCGGCGGCGGCGCTTCCCCTTGAGGCGTCAAAAAGCGCCGCGTCGATCAGCGCCAGGCTCTTCGTCCGCGCTTCGTCCGCAAGCGCCATGGCCGCCACGGTCCCCCCGCCCATGCTGTGTCCGGCCAGGTGCCAGGGTTCAGCCGCCAGCCCGGCCTCAAGGCCCCGGTCGATGACGGCCAGCAGCCGCCACAGGTCTTTGGCGCGGTTCAGCTGGCTGTGGTCATAGGCGGGGTCCCTGCCGCTGTAGCCGAAACCGGGCAGGTCCACAGACACCACGAAGTATCCGCCGCTCGCGATCAGCGGCGCGGAGGCCTCAAAGGATAAGGTGGAAGCGCCCAGCCCGTGCACGAGCAGCAACTTCCCCTTTGCCGGGTCCCCGGGAGGAAGAACGCTGCGGAAGTGGAAGGATGTCCCGCCGATCTCCTCCCTCTCGCTGTTGTCATAGGGCAGGAGGCCCGTCATCGACGCGGGCCGCGACAGCGGGAAGAGAAACGGCAGGGCCGCCAGCAGCAGCAGAACGCAGAGCGCGGCGAGGCCGATCCTCCTCAACGCCCTTTTCCCTTTGTTTCTCTTCATTCGATCCTCCCGGAGGCGGACTGGGCGCGATGCGCTTCCGGATCCGCGCCGGCGCGCAGTTTCCTGTTTCCGCCTCCCTATGGAATTCGCCGCGTTTGCCGATAATCCCTCTATTCGGCTGCGTGGAACTCACGCTCGCGACGAACTTGACATGGGGAGGCGGGCATGGCGGCGCGACCCGGCTCTGTGCTATGCTGTGGGACACTGACACCGATGGCTGACCGGGAGGGTCAGGGATCCGTGCCCGCGGGCAGCTGGGGGAGGCTTTCCCGTGCCTGGGGCAAAAAAGCAGACGGCGTGACAAGGCGCGGAACGCGCTGTCCGGCCGGAAGGAGCTGTTTTCGGGATGAAAGAGGAGCTCATCGCCCCCTGCGGGATGAACTGCGCCCTGTGCGTATCCTACCAGTTCATGCAAAAGGACCTGAACCGGCAGGGCTTTCAAAGGAAGTACTGCCCGGGTTGCCTCCCCAGGGGGGAACATTGCCTGCACATGGCCGGCAGCTGCAGGCGGCTTGGGAAAGGGGAACTGCGCTTCTGTTTCCTGTGCGAAGCCTTCCCTTGCGTGCGGCTGAAGGCCCTGGACAAGCGATACCGGGACAAGTACGGCATGAGCATGGTGGAGAACCTGAAACGGATTAGGGCGCAGGGCATGGAAAGCTTCCTTGAAAAGGAAAGGGCCAAATGGCGCTGCCCCGCCTGCGGCGGCGTCCTTTGCTGCCATACCGGGAAGTGCCTCCAGTGCGAGCCCCCTGTCCCGCGCGGAAGCGGGAAGGCCGGGCAGAAAGAGGAACAGGCTGATGGACACGCTCAATAGCGCCGTCAGGGAATACACCCTCCAGCTGGGCGGAGGGCAGATCCAGCGGGCCTACCGGGGAATCCTTTCCTTCATGACAGGCTTGGGCAGGCACCTGCGGGAGCGGTACCCGGGCCATGCCGTCGGCGCCCTGTATCCGGGTTTCCTGGACATGACGTACTTCTCCTTCACGCCGCCTGAACTCAAGGAGAGGAAGCTGAAGATCGCCATCGTGTACCTGCATGGGGAAGGCAGGTTCGAGGCCTGGCTGGGCGGCAGCAGCAGGGAGGTCCAGGCGGAATACATCCGGCTGCTCGGCGGCAGGCCCGTCGGGAAATACAGGCTGTCGAAGCCTGCCCCGGGCGTGGACTCCATCCTGGAATCGGTCCTCGCCGACCGGCCGGATTTCGACTGTCCGGAAGAGCTCAGGGAAACCGTCGGGAAGAACGCGATGGCGTTTATCCGGGACGTCAACGCGATCCTGAACGGCCTGGGGAAGGCCCCTGAAGCTGGCCGCAAGGGGCCGTCGTGACCTTGCCCCGAGGCAGGCCTTGGCCTCCCGCCGCGGGGCTCGTCTGCGTCGGGCGCCTATTTCGCCAGCGCCTGTTCCAGCGCGTTTTCCACCGCTTTCAGGTGCACCTTTGAGGTGATGGTCGCGCCGCTGATGACGTCCACCTTGAGCGACTGCGAATCGATCACCCGGTCAAACAGCGCGTCGATCGTCTGGCCGCTGCGGATCTCGACCGGTTTGTCCCCCTTCGCCAAGGCGCCTTCCAGCACCCTGACGGCCGCCACCTTGCCCGAGGCGATGGTGACCTCCACCTTGCAGTTCCTCAGGCTGTCCCTGGCGCCTCTGTACTCGCCCGTGTAGGTCCCGTCGCGCAGGCTGCTGAAGTCGAGGTCCGCGAAGGTGACGTTCATCGCCTCCCGCCTTCCCGGCTCCATGACCAGGAAGCCGATCCCCACGCCCACCACGATCACGCCCAGAACGATCAGTATCCACATCCTGAGTCTCCCCCTTTTCTTTTTCATACTGTTCTCCTTTCAGTCACCGGAGCGCGGCGCAGCGCACGCCTTCCGCGGCTTTGAAGCGGTCCGCCAGGCCCTCTGTCACAAGGACCGTCAGGTCCCTGTCCACGAGTATTGCGTCCGCCTCACCGTAAGCGCGCAGCAGCATCATCCCCTTCTCAAGGCCTGCCACGAAGACGGCCGTCGACAGCGCGTCAGCCGCAGTTGCGCTGGCCGCGGCCACGGTGACGCTGATCAGCCCCGCGTCTGCCGGATATCCGGTCGCCGGGTCAAGGATATGATGGAAACGCCTGCCGTCCCGGGTGAAGAAACAGCGCTCGTAGTCTCCCGACGTGACCACCGCGCCGTTCCTCGCGGACACCGCGCCCAGGAGGCGGCCCTCCATCCTCGGGTGCCGGATGCCGACGCTCCAGGGCGCGCCGTCCGGCCTGCCTCCCAGCAGGCAGACGTCCCCCCCGACGTTCGTATAGGCGGACGCGCAGCCGAATTCTGTAAAGATCCGGATGAAACGGTCGGCCGCGTAGCCCTTGCCGATGCCGCCCAGGTCGACCCGCTGCCCCCTTTTCTCCAGGCGCGCCGAGCCGGTCTTGGGGTTGAGCAGCAGGCTTTCATGGTCCACCAGGGGGAGGAGCCGCCTGATCCCTGCGTCGTCCGGGGCTTCCGTGGCGTGCAGACAGTCCCACAGATCCGCCAGGGGGCAGACCGTCGCGTCAAACAGCCCCTGGCTCAGCCGGGAGAAGCGTTTGGCGGCCGACAGGGCGTCAAACGCGTCCCGGCTCAGCGTTTGCCACTCAAGACCCGCCGACCGATTGAGCCGGCCGATGTCGCTTTCGGGCCTGAAGCGGCTCAGGAGGCGTTCCAGCCTTTTCGCCTCGGCCCGGACGGCGCGCAGCGCCCCCCGCGCGCGCAGCCCGAAGGCCCTGTGCGACATGCGCGTGCCCATCCCCTCGTGCGTGATGCACGCTTCTCTTTTTATACCTGCGAACAGCATGCTGTCCCGTATCCCGGCGCCCTTTTGAAGGCGTCATCCGCCTGCGCTTCAGCGAAAGACCTTCGCGCCAGCGCGCCGCAGCGACGGCCAAAGGCCAAGCCGTCCGTTCGGCCGTCGCTTCCTTCGTATTGCAGGGTGATCTGTATGTCGGGCGCCGTTCGTACGCGGCGGCCCGGTCAGTCAGAATATTCAGCGGCACATCCGAAAACAAGAGGTCGGTCATCGGTCAAGTCGCATGATGTCGCATAAATATTAGTTCCGGTGTGTGGACCTGTCAACGCCGATGTCCCGCCGGAAAGCTGATTTGACGGATAAATTTCTGGTTTGCCCAGTCAATTCCCAATGTGTACCGGGAAACAGCCAGGAAGAAAAGCGGGGCTCCTGCGCGAAGCTGTTCCTTCAAAGCGGCGGCGCGGCCCCGCTGATGGAACCGCGCCGTTGTTCCCTTGGATGGACTGCAGGATCGGAGGCCGCGATACCGGCGCGGCCCCGGACGTCTCCCGTCTACTTCCCTTTCTTGCCGTCCCCGTTCCCGTTTTGTCCGCCGTCGCCCTGGTTGCCATTGTCGGGCTGGTTCTGTCCGTTGCCATCCTGATCGTTGTTGTTTTGCTGATTCTGTTGCTGATTCTGTTGCTGATTCTGCTGCTGGTTCTGCTCCTGATTCTGTTGGCCCTCGTCCGGAGCGGGGGTCCTCTCCCGGTTCTGTTCCCGGTTCTGCTCCTGGTTGGGCTCCTGTTCCTGTTCGCCCTCTTCATACTGCCAGGCCCACTGGAAATGGTGCTCCCCGGCCAGCGTATCGGCGTCGTCCAGCTGCTGACGGTACTCATGCCCCCACATGTGCGCCCAGGCCCTCGCCTCGTCCGGGGGATCTCCCTCGCCCTCAAGGCGCTGGCACAGCATCATGCCCCTTTCCGCCATGTCCCTGAAGGCTCTGAGCGCCTGCTCGAAGCCCGGCGGGACCTCCGGGGCCCGGGGCGGGTCCGCAGGCTCCTCCGTGAAGCCCCAGGCGGCGAACTGCTGTCGCATCACCTGTGCCCGGATGGTTTCGGCTTCCAGAGCCTGCGCGAAAAGGCTCTCTCCCTGGAAGCGCTGTGCCGCGCCCCTCATGAAGGCCAGACGGAGTTCGGTCTCCTCCAGCGCGGCGCGCATCATTTCCTGATAACTGTAGCTCTGGTCTTCTCTCAGGCGTGCCGCGCCGTAAGCCTCCTCTGCCAGGGGCGCCGCCGTGAGCGAGAGCGCCAGGATGAGCGAAAGCAGGGCCGCGACGGTTTTCATCGGTTTCATCTTAAGGTTCCTCCTCTTTATAGTTTGTCGGTCGGTTGCTGTCCGCTAACGCTGTTTGCCGGGCGTTTCCGCGCCGTTGCCCTCCTGCCCGCCCTGGCTCTGATCTCCATGGTTTCCGCTTTCCGGCTTTGGGGTCTGGGCGGTGGGTTTCGGCGTGGCCGGCTTTGGCGTGGCCGGTTTGACGGTCGGGCCGCCCGCCGGGCCGTTTCCGGGCGCAGCCTGCGGGGAGACTGTTCCCGGCCTGGTTTCGGCGGTTTGCGCGGTCGCGGCAGGCTGGTTGGCGGTGTCGGGGCCTTCCGTTTCCGCGCCGGCTGCCAGGAAGCGGACGAAGCGGAGAGGGAGCCCGTACTCCCGCGCGATGTCCAGTACGGTTTCCTCGTCCACTGCTTCCCGGGGTGCTTGCGGGTCTTCGCTGCCGGAGGGCGCGGCTGCCTCCAGCCACCGATGCAGGCGTTCACGGGAGGCCTTCCCCGCTCCGTCGGTTTGAAGGCGGAGGGAAGCCCGGAGCGTTTCCGCGAGGGACAGCCAGTAGCTCTGTTCCACAAGCGCTTCCGGCAGGCGGTAGGCCTCCGCGAAGGCCGGGATGTCCTCAGGCTGTATCGCCGCCAGTAGCGGCAGCGCAGCGGCCATGATCCTCGCGCCCAGCGCGTCGACCGGTTGGGCGCTGAAACCCCCTTCCATCACAAGCCGCAGCAGGCGAAAGCCCTGCCTTTCCTTTTCCTCGGGGACGCGGATGTCCCGGGCATCCGCCCATCTTCGCTCCGCGTCGATCAGGAAGTTTTCCTGGGCCTGAACGCCGGCGCGGGCAACCAGCAAGGCGAGCAGGATCAAAGCTGCCGCCAGGCGCCTGAGCCCGCCGCCGCCCCTTGCGCTCATCTGCTGTCCTCCTTCCTTACAGCGCTTCTCCCGCCGCCGGCTTCATCATAGGGGCCTGCGGCGCGGCAGGGAAGCGTTTCGGGCGTTTTCTTACGCATTCCTTACAAAGGAGACCGTGAACACGCTGCCTTCGCCGGGCACGCTGTCGGCATGGATGGCGCCGCCGTACCTGGCCGCGATGCGCGCGGCGATGGCAAGGCCCAGCCCGGTCCCCCCGGTCTCCTTGCGGCCCCGGGGCTCTACTTTGTAGAAAGGCTCAAAAATCAGGGGGAGGTGCTCGGGAGCAATGCCGACGCCGTTGTCCTGTACGACGATCCGGCCGGGCTCCAGCAGCACCCTGACCCAGCCCCCCTCGCGGCTGTAGCGGACCGCGTTGCCCATCAGGTTGTCCAGCAGTTCCCTCAGGTCCTCCGGACGCGCGCGCATCAGGGCTTCCCCCTCGATGGACAGGGTCACGCCGGCTTTTTTGCACATCGGCAGCAGGGAGGCGGCGACCTCCTGCGCGACCGCGGCCAGGCTGACCGCTTCAGGGGGCGGCGCCATGTCCTCCGCCTGCTTTTCCAGCAGCAGCACGTCGGAGATGACCGCCATCATGCGCGCGCCTTCCGTCAGGATCGCGCGCAGGTATTCCGCCTGCTTTTCCGGGCTTTCCGCCGCCCCCTCCGAGAGCAGCTCCGCGAAGCCCAGGATGGCCGTCAGCGGGTTCTTCAGCCCGTGGGAGGCATTGGCGACAAATTCGCGCCGCATGTCCCGCGTCCTGCGGATCTCTAAAAGGTCGCGGCGAAGCCGGTCGATCTGGCGGCAGATCGCTTCCATGGCCGGACGGATCTCCGGGAAGAAAGCCTCCGGCGGCGGGGTTTCGCCTTCTCCTGCACCAAGGAGCAGTTCCCGCACCAAGAGAAGCTGGCCGTCCAGCTCCTTCCGGATACGGGCGAAGGAGCGCTTCTGAAAAAACAGCAGCGCCAGGAGCAGCGCCGGGACGGCCAGCAGGGAAACGAGGAGCGGCCGGAGGGCTTCGGAGAGCGGGTAATGCAGCCGGATCACCAGGCGTCCGGACACCAGCCCGGCCATGTCCAGCGCGGGGGAAAAGGGCCCCCCTGCCAGCGAGAGATGCTCGCCGCTCCCCCCCTTGAGGGCTTCGGCCACCTCGGGTCCGGGCCGGAAGCCCGCCATATGCAGCGGATCTTCCTGGCTGTCGGCCAGCGCGATCCCTTCGGGCAGCAAAAAAGTCACCCGCAGGGGCGGCGCGCTGCGGGCGATGCTGCGGGCAAGGGAATTCAGGTCGGATGTGGAATCCGCCGTCCAGGCGGCAGCGGCGCTGAGCACGGCGCGCAGGCCCCCGCGCAGGGCAGAGAGCTGCAGGGCGGTCAGCAGCGCGACAAACAGCAGCGCGGTCAGCAGGACGGCCAGCACGCCCGCAAGGAACAGCTTCCGGAAGCGGCGGTTCATGCGGGAGGCCCGCCCGTGAGCCGGTACCCGAAGCCGCGCACCGTCTCGATGCGCGCGCCGGACCCTTCTTCCCCGCAGTCCAGTTTCACGCGCAGCTCGCGGATGTGAACGTCCACGGTGCGGGTGCTGTCTCCTTCATACTGGTAGCCCCAGGCCTCGCGCAGCAGCTCCGCGCGGGAAACGGCGGACCCCAGGCGCCTTGCGAGGCAGCAGAGCAGCTCATACTCCTGATGGGTCAGGGGGACGGCTTTCCCGCGCGCCTTGACCTCCCGTTCTTCCGGCAGGATCAACAGGTGCCCCGCGGCGATGGGCTGGGCCTTCAGCCTCAGCCGCCTGAGCGCGGTGTCGATGCGCGCCCTCAGTTCCCTCAGGCCGAAGGGCTTGGTGATGTAGTCTTCCGCGCCCAGGCCCAGGCCGCGCACCTTATCGGTTTCGGCGGAGCGGGCAGAGATGATGAGCACGGGGACTTCGCGGGTATCGCGTCCCTTTTTCCATTCCGCCAGCACCTCAAACCCGTTTTTGCCCCGGAGCGCCAGGTCCAGGAGCAGCAGGTCCGGAACGCCGTCCCGAAGGCGCCTCTCCAGTTCCGCCGCGTCCTCAAGCCATTCGGGGCTGTGCCCCATCCGGGACGCGACCTCCTTGAGCAGCAGGCCGACGTGTTCCTCGTCTTCCACGATCCAGATGTTCGCCACGGCCATACGCCCCCTTTAGGCCGGAGAACGTCCAGGCAGACGGCAGCCCGGCCCGCCCGGGCCGCAGCTGCGCGGTCCGGGCGGGAGTCTGCCGCTATTCCTTTTCGGGCAGTGTGTGGGTCGTCAGATATTCCTCCATTTCCGGCGTCAGCGCAGCCTTCTCCCGAAGGATCGCGGTGGCCGGTGCGGGCAGGAAGCTTTCTTCCTTCAACTCATAGGGCAGACCCTTGTACCAGGCGACGAACAGCTTCATCGATGAGGTGCCGACCTCGCTCTCCGGATCCGGGAACACTGTCTCCAGGTCCTTCACCTTGAAGGCGGCGGCGCGTCCCCTGTCCACGGTGAAAGCGTCGGCAAGGTCCTCCAGCGGGACCCCGTAAAACCTGCTGATCTCCTCCAGCGTGTAGGAGCCGCGGATGTCCGCAGGGTCATACGCGCCCGCTTCTCCCGTTTCAGTCGCCGCCTCCAGCCGCTCTGGCGTCTTGTCCGATTCGGTCTGCCACCAGCCCAGGGCCCAGCTGACCAATATCCCCGCCAGCACGAACAGGATGGAAAATACGACCGTTGTCTGAGGTTTCAGTTTCATGCCTTTTCGCCTCCTTTTCCAAACGCCACGACCACCGTGTCCTCCACCGGGCAGGCGACGCCGCTCAGGCACTCATGGCAGCTGATGCACTGGTGGTCGCGCACGGCCTTCGCCTTCGACACTGTGATCCCCATCGGGCAGGCCTTGTCGCAGCGGGCGCAGTTGATGCAGGTTTCCGCGCGCCTGCGGACGGGGAACACGCGGATCAGGTTGAACAGGCCCAGCAGCGCGCCGTAGGGGCAGAGGTACTTGCACCATGGCCGTTCCACGAACAGCGACAGGGCCGTCACCGCAATCAGCACCAGGATGGCCGGCAGGGCGACCTCGCCGGTGAAAAAGTTGAACAGCGCGTAGTAAGGGTCCACGTCCGCGAACACCAGCTTCACCGCCGACGCCGTCATCCAGACCACCGCGGCGAGCACAACGTAGCGCAGGTAGCGGAGGACCTTGTCCACCTTGGGCGGGACCATCCGGTTGTACTTTTTCCCGAAGAGCTTCTTTCCCAGCTTGCCGATCCATTCCTGCCAGGTGCCCAGGGGGCAGAAATACCCGCAGAAGATCGGCCCGAACAGGAAGGCCACCGCGAGCCCCAGCGCCATCAGGATCAGGGCGGAACTGTGCAGCTTGGGGACCAGCCCGCCGGTGGCGAGGAACTCGTACACCGTGACCACCCCGCCAAAGGGGCACAGGGCGTGCAGGGACATCTCCGGCAGCGGGATCGCCACTCCCTTCTCCTTCAGGTACTTGATCACGGCCAGGGCCGCGATCAGGACGAACATCGTCCACTGGACCACCGCGCGCAGGGTTTGGATCCGGCTCTTTTTCGCTTTCATGGGCAACACGCTCCTTTAAAGTGGACATCACGACGCGTCCGGATGATACGCCGAAATTGTGGCGAAACGGTGTCTTTCCTGTGGAGAAACAGGCACAATGGGATATGTTCGGCCGCGTCATCCTCGGGTCACATTCTATCACAAAACGTGGTAGAATGCTCAAGGAGGTGCGTGAGGATGATCGAACAGGTTTTCAGGCTTGCCCGCGGCGACGAGAAGGCCGTGGAGCGGGTCGTCTTTGACGAAAACGTCCATTACCTGCACATGTTGTTCAACAGGGACGAGGGGCTGCCGGAGCATTTCTCCAACTCCAACGTGTACATGACCGTTCTGCGCGGGAAGCTCTCCATCGGCCTTGACGACCAGGACGTCCATGCGTACGAGGCGGGGACGCTGCTCAAGATCCCCTTCAAAACCAAAATGAATGTGAAGAACCGCCACGACGAAACCCTGGAACTGATCGTGGTGAAGGCGCCCGCCCCGCAAAGCTGAAGTCGGAGGAGGTGGGAACATAGGGGACGGTTCTCTGTGTTCTCGAAAACACAGAGAACCGTCCCTCCCCCTGGCAGAAAGGTCAAGATGAAAAGGAAGCGGACCAGGATTATTGTGATCATTCTTGCGCTGATCGCTGTCGCGGTCATCGGCGGCAAGGTGTTTCTGTCGCGCGTGGAGGCGAACCTTGCGGCTCTTGCGGGCATGCCGGTCGCCGGGATCGATTTGGATGCGCTCGAGGACGGGGACTATTCCGGCAGCTACTCCGTGTTCCCCGTGACCGCGGAGGTCAGGGTGACGGTCAGGGACCACGCCATCGCCGATATCGAGCTGGTCAAGCATGTCAACGGGCAGGGGAGCGGGGCGGAAGCGGTCATCGGCAAGGTGCTCGAGGCGCAGAGCCTGGATGTCGACGCCGTGTCCGGCGCCACTTACAGCAGCAAGGTCATCCTGAAAGCGATCGAGGACGCCCTGTAGGGGACGATTTGGGGACGATGTTGGGGACGGTTTGCGTGGAAACAGAATCGAAAAGAGAGTATAAGAAACAAGTCCCC
>CAZLYF010000089.1:13268-13966 GCA_964563725.1 uncultured Oscillospiraceae bacterium | reverse complement strand
GCAGATGTACAGCCGAATACTCAGCCTGATCGAGACCTGCAAACGCCGTCACCGCCCGCCCCTGTCCGCTATCCTGACCGTACTGCAAGGCAAGAGGGTTTGGGCTACAGATGGCTAAGGCTGAACAGTAACCTACGGCGCGTCCGCGCCCTTTTCGCGCCCCTTCCTTCCCTGGTCCGTCCCCCTCCGTTACCCTGTCGTTCCCCTTCCGTCCCCCGCCGCTCCCCTACCGCTGCCCCACCCTCGTCCTCAGCCGTAGGTGCATTTCACCGTGAAGGGGTGTCCCCAGATATAGTAGGTCACGAACAGATCCCGTACGGCGTGGGCGCCCGCGCGGGTGAGGAGGATGCACTGCAGGGTGCCTTTCCCCATCGCGGGGATAATGACGGGCTCGTTCACGTTTCCTCTCAGCGAAGCCGCCTTCGACACGCTCAGCACGTCGCCTTCCGCCGGCGCCACCTGCAGCTCCGCCATTTCGGCGGCGAGAAAGCCGCGGTTTTCGGCCACGACGGTATAGATCATGAAGCTGTAGTCAGCAGGATTGGCGGAAACGCTGTTCGTGAACACCGTCCCCTGCACCGCGTCGTGGTCCAGCGCCTCCGCCCAACGCAAAAACTCCGTGGGTTGGTCGGACGCGGGGATCACGTGGACCTTCAGCGGCTCCACCGCGAGGGTAAGGTGCATGAAGGAGTATACGA
>CAZLYF010000089.1:0-13258 GCA_964563725.1 uncultured Oscillospiraceae bacterium | reverse complement strand
CAGGGCCCCGGCGGCCAGCGCGCAGACGGCCAGGATGATCGCGGCCGTTTTCAAGGCTGCCCGCCCCCGGTGAGGATCTCGTTCATCCGCACAATCATCTCGCTGTCTTTGAGGCGGAACTTGATTTCCACCCGGCGCGAGGCGTCCATGTTCTCGCTGCCGTCGGGGCGGTAGACGAGGCTGGATTCACTGCGGCCCTTGGCCGTGAGGATGCCCTGCAGTTTCGCCCGCTGGCTCAGGCTCAGGGATGGCAGTTCCAGACAGTACTTCGCGACGGCCAGGGCGCGGTTCTGCGAGAGCTCCAGGTTGGTCATGTAATCCCCCTGGCTGTCCGTATGCCCCTCGATGATGATCTCGGCGACAAATTCCGCGTATTCGGGCCGCATGAGCACGTTGAGATAGACGGGGATCAGGGCGT
Source organism: uncultured Oscillospiraceae bacterium (assembly GCA_964563725.1). GTDB lineage: Bacteria > Bacillota > Clostridia > Christensenellales > Aristaeellaceae > CAZLYF01. Next base: position 12,840 of record CAZLYF010000089.1, on the reverse strand, counting down.
TCAGCTGGGCCTGGCCGGAAGATGCGATTTCAAAGCGCCCGGTCTCAAACTTGAGCTGGCTGCTGTCAAGGACGATGTCGCCGGTCGCGGGGTCCACCTGGGCGGCCACGTTCGCCGCCGCCAGCGCGCGGCTGAGCTCCAGGATGATCGCCGTCCTGACGCCCAGCAGGTCGTCCAACTGCCTTTGCTGGCCTGCCAGCGCCTCCTGAAGGGCGCCAAGCCGGATCTCCTGGCTGGCCAGCGTCTCGGCCTGCAGGCTGAGCTGCAGCTGCAGCTCAGCCTGCTCCTCTTCTTTGGTCTTCAGGGCCGTCTGCGCCGCGAACAGGTCGTCCCTCTGCTGGTCGAGCTGGATCTGGACGGAGGCGAGTTCTTCCTCCTTGCCCATCAGCGTCACCTGGGCCGTCTGCAGATCCTGCTCCCGCTGCGCCAGGATGACCTGGCTCCTGTCAAGCTCCGCCTGCTGCTCGTTGAGTTCCCTGGTCTTGAGCTCCACCATGCTGTAGTACTGGTAGATGCTGAAGGTCACGGCCAGGATGAACACGAGCAGCAGGCCCGAGAGCATGTCTGAAAACGAGATCCAGTAGGATCCCGAATCGTTCCTCAGGTAGCTGCGGCCCGTCCGCCTCCCCGCCGATGCCATGTCAGGCGCCTGCCGCGTACTGTTCGACCGCGGTGACCGCCCTGTTGAGCGCGGCGGTCATGTCTGCCATGGCCTGCTGCATCTTGGACATCGCGGACAGGTCGATCACCGCGCCGCCCTTCGCGTCGCCCTCGCCTTCGCCCTTCTTCCCCTGTGCCTTGGCCAGGGCGGAAAGCTGCCTGCCCATCTCCGCCACCATGTCGTGCAGGTTCTCCTCGAACATGCCCATGGTGCGTGCCAGGCCCGTGCTGATGTTCTCCACGAAGTTCGCGTAGCTGTCCGCGAGTTTTTTTGAGCTCAGGGACATCTCGTTGGCAACCTCATGCGAGCGCCCGGCCGCGGCGTCTGACTGCTTTTCCACCGCTTCCAGCACCCGGCCGCTCCAGGCGGCGTACTGCTCCATCTGGCGCTGCAGGTCTGTCTGACCGGACAGCAGGCGGCCGTAGCTTTCGCTCTGCTGCTGCAGCGATTTGTGCATCGCGTCCGCCATGGCGGACATCTGTCCGGCCAGCTCGGCGCCGCCGCTCTGCGCGCGGGAGAGCTCGGAGACGTAACTTTCGAAACGCTCGATGACCGCCTGGGTGACCGCGTTGGTGCGGTCGATATGCTCCATGATCGCGTCCGCAGCCGTCATGGTGTGGCTGATGGACTCGAAACTCACACTCTGGGCCTGGTTGATGCTGGAAAGGGTCTTCGCAAGCTGCACGAACTGGCCGTTGAGCGCCCCGTTCATCTGCGCGACGAATTGGTTCACGATCCTGCCCAAGCCCTCGATCTGGCCCTGGGTCTCCGCGATGATGAAGCCGCTGATGGACTGGCTGATTGGGATGAAGGCCCGCTCGACGGCGCTCTCGATGCCGCTGGTGATGCGCATGCCCACGTCGTTGACCGCGCGGTTGAGGAAGGCTGCCTGATCTTCCTGGCGGCAGAGGCTGTGGACGTTGTCGTCCACGGGACGCTGCATGACCAGTTCGCGGAAGGCGCTGTGGAAATCGTTGAGCGCGTTCACCGCGCTGCCATGGGCAGCCCTGATGATGATGTTGAAACCCAGGGAACAGGCGAGGCCGGCGATGGAGGTGCCGTAGGCGAAGGACATGCCGCCGATCATGCGGGTGATACTCCCCATGGTCTTGTCAGCGGAGGTCACGTCCAGGCTGCCGATGCCGCGCATCAGCCCGATGAAGGTGCCCAGAATGCCCAGCGAGGTCAGCAGGCCCGGGATGATCTCGGACAGATGCAGGTGGGCGTAGCGGGCGAAGGCGCTGTCCTCATTGATGTAGTCCTCTACGTCACAGGACAGGGAACGCGCGTCAAGCTGCTCCGCGTTCATCAGGAAACGCTTCCACTGCGCCTGCAGGGGCTTGCCCAGAAAGAGCGCGTCCTGCCAGACGGGGCGCGTCCCTTCCGAAGGGGCCATCAGCTCAAGGGAACGCGTCGCCCTGCGGAACAGCCGGCCGCTGCGTTGAAGCGGGAGGATGCATTTCGACACGCCCGCCAGCGTCACCAGCGTGATCGCAGTGTACACAAGGTACTCGACCACGGTCGACGATAGATTGGGCAACCAGTCCATCTCTCTCACCGCCCTCCGTCATTCCCGCATATTGTAACGAAATTTTATCATATACGCAACAATTGCGTCAAAAACCGGCGCTGATTTTACGATTGGCTCCGGTTTGCCGCTCCATCCCGTCCATGCTACAATGCGCCTGTGCCGCGGAACCGGCCGGGCGCCCGCGGCGAAGGAGCCTTATGCCGTCGTTTTTCAGCCTCCTCCTCCGCTCCCAGATCGCTCTGCTCAACCCGCTGCTCCAGGCGATGGACCTCGAAAAATCCAGAAGGCTGCAGGACACGCTGGGGAGGCTCGGCGCAAGGGCGCTGGAGACCTCCGTCTCTTTCAGGGAGGAACGCTTCGCCCTCTTTGACGGGGCATGGGCGGTGCCCCTGAAGGGGAGGGCAAGGCAGGCCGTGCTTTACCTGCACGGCGGGGCCTATACGGCAGGCACCCTCGACTATGCGAAGGGCTTCGGAGGCCTGCTCGCACAGGGGACCGGGCGCGCGGTGTTCTGCGCCGCGTACCGGCTCGCGCCGGAGCACCCCTTCCCGGCGGCGCTTGATGACGCGCTGGAAGCCTGGCGCTTCGTGCTTGGCCGCTATGCGCCCGGGGATGTCGCCTTCGCGGGCGAGTCCGCCGGGGGCGGCCTGTGCTACGGCCTCGCCCTGCGCGCCCGCGCGGAAGGCCTGCCGCTTCCGGGCAGGATCGTCACGGTCTCCCCCTGGGCCGACCTCAGCATGTCCGGGGACTACCTGGACCTTGAGGAAAAGGACCTCCTGCTCAGCCGCAAGGGGCTTCTTGAGAATGCGCGTTTGTATGCGGGAGGGCGTCCGCTGAGCGACCCCTACCTGTCCCCGGTCTTCGGCGATCTCAGAGGCCTGCCCCCTTCGCTGATCTTCGCGGGGACGCGCGAGATCCTTCTGCGCGACGCGGAAAGGATGCATGATCGTCTCCTCGCGGCCGGCTGCGCAAGCGAACTCGTCACGGAGGAAGGGATGTGGCACGCCTATGCCCTTTACGGCGTGCCGGAAGGAAAGGCGGCGCTCAGGAAGGCCGGCCAATGGCTCAAAGGCGGATGACGTGACGGACGGGCAGAAAAAGAATCCCCGCAGGGGGCACATGCCGCAGTGGATGCGCCTGGACAACGCGGCCACCATCTACCCTGCCACCATGACGCGCGGATGGACGGCTCTGTTCAGGCTGTCCGTCACGCTGAAGGAAGAGATCGACCTCCCCCTGCTGCACGCGGCGCTCAAGGCAACGCTTAAGCGCATCCCCCTGTTTTCCTACAGGCTGCGGAGGGGATTTTTCTGGTTCTACATGGACAGGCAGGCAGAGGTCCCCGCCATCGAACTGGATGTCACCAACCCCTGCGTGCGCATCCACCCGAAAAGAAACAGGCAGTTCATGTTCAGGATCCGCTGCCATGAGCGCCGCATCGCCGTCGAGATCTTCCACGCGCTGACCGACGGGGCGGGGGGCATGACCTTTCTGCTGACGCTCGCGGCCCAATACCTGCGGCTCAAGTACGGCGATGAGATCCCCGAAGCGCCCATGGTGCTCGACTGCCGGGACAAACCCGCCGCCGGGGAATGGGAAGACAGCTTCCTCCGCTACGCCAGGCAGGCCACGAGGAGCCGCGGCGAAGAGGCTGCGTACCGCTACCGGGGAACGCCGACGGAAGAGGGCGACCTGCGCCTCATCACCGGGATCGTCCCCACGGAGAACTTAGCCGCCGCGGCACGGCAGCGCGGCGCGACGGTCAACACCTTCCTCGTTTCCGTTTTGCTCAAGGCTCTGGCCGATATCGCCTCCAGGGACCCGCGCCGGCGCAGCCGCGGCCTTCCCGTCAAGGTGTCGATGCCCGTTAACCTGCGCAGGTTCTACCCTTCGCGGACGCTGCGCAATTTTTCGTCCTATATCAACGCGGCCTTCCACCCGGACTACGGGGAGTATTCCCTGGAGGATATCATCGCACAGGTGCACCACTTCGCCGGGATGGAACTGACCGAGCCGATGCTCAACGCCCGGTTTTCGGCCAACGTCGCGGCAGAGCGGATCAAGGCGGTGCGCTCGGCGCCGCTGTTTGTCAAGAAACTCCTGCTGATGACCATGTACCGCCTGGTAGGCATGAGGTACATCACTGCCACGCTGTCCAACATCGGCGTGCTGAAACTGCCCGGCGGCATGGCGGAGCGGGTCGCGCGGGCTGATTTCATCCTGGTGCCGGGGAAGAGCGCGCCCTGCGCCTGCGGCTGCGTCAGCGCGGGGGGCAGCACCTACATCAATTTTTCCAGAAAGATCAGGGAAACGGGTCTGGAAATGGGCTTCTTCACGGCGCTGGTCGCCCTGGGGATCCCTGTGACGGTGGAGAGCAACCGGAGGGAAACGGAATGTCCTACTGCGTCGAGTGCGGGGTAAAACTCGCCCCCAGCGAACCCAAATGCCCCCTGTGCGGCACGCCGGTCCTGCACCCGGAAAAGGCATGGGAAAAGCCGGAGAGCATGCCCTACCCGAACAGGGTAGAGCCTGCGATCCGGCGGATCGACCGGCTGTACGCAAGGCGGCTGTCCGTCTACCTGCTGCTGGTCCCGGCGGTCACCGTGCTGCTGCTGGATCTCATCGACGGGGTCAGGCTGTACTGGTCCCTGTACGTGACGGGTGCCCTGGCCTTCGCCTGGTGCTGGCTCCTGGTGCCCGTTTTCTACAAATTCAAGCGGCCGTACGCCTACATCGCGGTGGACGCCGCGTCGGCCTACGCGTACCTTCTTTTGATCGCTGCCCTGACCGACGGCCTCAGGTGGTACCTCGGCCTGGTCCTGCCCCTGCTGGTCCTCCTCGCCGTGGCGGTGCAGCTGTCGCTGCTGGCCGCGCGCAGGCTGGAGCTCAGGGCCCTCGACAGGACCGCGCTGATCATCGTGCTGGCGGCCGTCTTCCTCATCGGGCTTGAGTTCATCGTGGACCTGTACGCCTTTGGCGGGCTCGCGTTCTCGTGGTCGGTCTACGCGGCCATTCCCATCCTCGTGATCGCCGGGATGTTCGTTTACCTCCAGCGGAACGCGGCGCTCAGGGAGGAGATCAGGAAGCGGCTCTTTCTGTAGGCGCCGGGACATGGGCTCAGTGGTGCGCGACTTCCTTTGCGGAACGGATCCTTTCAAGCACCGGCGCCGCTTCCTCAGACAAGAAAAACTCGTAGGTGCACGGGGGGACCATGCGCTGCAGCCTGCCGATCTCGCCGTTTTTGAGGTGCGCCCTCACCGTGGAGGCGCTGATTGCCCGTCCTCCCTCGGCAAGGCGCGGGATGACGACGAACCGGACGCCCCGCGCGGGCAGCCTTTCCGCCATCACGCGGTTGTATATGCCCGTCACGACGCTGACGGGCTCCTCGCCCACGAAGCGTCCCGTGATCGAGAGCCGGCCGGCGATCTTCAGGAATATCTCTGCGTCAAGTTCTGCCTGCACCCGGGAGATTTCCTCGTCTTCCCGAAGAAAATAGGAAGGGAAGGACGCGGAGGAGATCAGGTAGCTCCCCGTCCGGTGGTACACGATGTTCCCGATGTGCTTCGTGCCCTGGCGGATCAGGCGTTCCCTGACGGCGAAGGGGACCAGGGAACAATCCTCCGACACGGTGAACAGGTGCAGCGTATCGCATTCCGAAGCGGCTTTTTCCACCAAATGCAGGTGTCCCAATGTAAAAGGATTGGCGTTGAGGACCACCGCCCCCTGCATGCCCTTCCCGCCGGGGAGGCTTTGAAGATAGCGTTCGAAGCCATCCCTGCGGTTTTCCATGAACGCTACCTTGCCCGGGACGGCCGCGATCAAATGAAACCCAAGATCTGCGAACACGGCCGACGCCTCCGGCTTCGCATAGAGGAACAGGTGCGTGTTCCCGATGCCGCTTTGGTATTCGACCAGCCTGGAAACCACCAGGCTCATCAGGCCTTCGCCTCGGTGCCCGCTGTCCACGGCGAGGCAGCGGAGGGTATTTGAAAACGTGGAGCCGGTAGCGACCAGCCTTCCCTCCCGGTCGTACACGCCTGCCGAGAAGCTCAGGTTCCGGTCCGGCCTGATCCCCTCCCTGAGCAGCAGGCTCCGCATTTCCCCCCGGGCCCGGGCGTCACCCTGGAAGATCTCCCCGACCGCGTACTCCACCATGTGCCGCTTTTCCCCCGTATCAGGCGGGCAGTCCATCCCGCGGGGCGTCTTCCCGAGGCCCCGCGGAACGGAGCACCGCGCACTCCACGCGCGCCTGCAGGGTGCAGTCCAGCGCGCCCTTGTCCACGATGGTCACCCTCGCGGCCGTCACGCCCAGGCGCTGAAGCGTGCGAAGGACGCTTTCCCTGATCTGGCTGCCGAACTGTCTCATCACGACGCTGCCGATATCAAGCTCGATGCCGCTTTCGCAGGGTTCCACCGTGACCTGGGCGTCGCTGGATTCCAGGGTCCCGGCTGTCGCGGCTTTTGTGATCTCCATGATTTCCCTCCTTGTCCCGGCGGGCTGCCGCTTCATCCTGACATCGGCGTCCGCGCCTGTCAACATCCGCCCCATTGCATCGTCTTCCTTCTTTGTTGTCAGTAACCTCATTGGCGCGCAGCGCGTCTTCATGCGCCGAAGGCGCGCTTCATTAACGCAGTGTCTTCATGCACAGCCGCGCTGCGTCTTCATTCGCGGCGCGCAGCGCCGCGCGCGGTCAGGTACAGGAAGGCCAGCAGCAGCAGGGGAAAGCCCAGCGCGGCGAGGAAGCCGGCGCTGAGGCTGCCGCCAAAGCGGCCCGACACGAAGCCGACCACGGAGGGCCCAAGCGAGCAGCCCACGTCCCCCGCCAGCGCCAGCAGCGCGTACATCGCCGTCCCGCCCGCCGGCAGCGCCACAGCCGCCAGGCTCAGCGTGCCCGGCCAGAAAATGCCCACCGAGAAGCCTGCCATGCCCATGCCCAGGAAGCCGAGCAGCGGGTCTGGCGCGAAAATGATCAGGAAGTAGCCCGCGACGCACAGCCCCCCGCTGAGGGCCAGTGCGCGCTTGAGAACGATCCTCTCGCCCGCCCGGGCGTGCAGTACGCGCGCGGCGCCCATCATCAGGGCAAACAGCATGGGCCCGGCCAGGTCTCCCGCCGCTTTGGACACCTTCAGGCCCGCTTCCGCGAAGGCGGAGCTCCACTGCGACACGGCCTGTTCGGAAGCTCCGGAGCAGACCATCAAGGCGAACAGCAGCCAGAAGACCGGGCTGCGCAGGAGTCTTCCCCATTCCCGCTTCCCGGACGGCTCGGGCGCGCTGATGGGCACCAGCAGGAAGTACAGCGCGTCAAGCAGCGGGAACAGCGCCCACAGCAGCGCCAGCAGCCTCCAGCGGCCGATGCCCGCCGCGGTGAAGAAGACGGTGGAGGCGACCACCACGAACACGTGCCCCCAGCAGTAGAAGGAGTGCAGCAGGCTCATTGAAGCCGCCTTCCTCTTGGTGGGGCAGTGTTCCACGATGGGGCTGGCGAGCACCTCGATGATCCCCGCGCCAAAGCCATAGACGGCCACAGCGGCCATCAGCCCGGCAAAGGGGTCCGGGAACGCTTCCGGCAGGAAGCCCAGCCCTGCCAGGCCCGCAGCCGCGCACAAGTTTCCAAGCACCATGGACCTGCGGTAGCCGAAGCGGTCCGCGAGGTGCGCGAAGGCGAAATCCGTCAGGAGCTGCACGGCGAAGTTGAAGCCGACCAGCAGGGCGATCTTTTCAAGGGAGATGCCATACTCCCTCTGAAACGTCAGCAGCAGCAGAGGGACGAAGTTGTTCACGACCGCCTGCACGAAGAGGGCAAGGTAGGACGCGGCCAGGGTGTGACGGTAACTGTTCCGGATGCGCTGCATGCGCGTGCTCCCTTCCTGTCAGTCGGCCCCTTCGACCCGGGTGCCCGCCCGCCCTTCCAGGGCAGGGAGCGCCTGTTCCAGGGAGGCGATGATCGCCGCCCGCCCCGGCCGGCTCCTCGCGAAGCGCGCCGCGGCCTCCATCTTGGGCAGCATGGACCCGGCCGCGAAATGCCCCTCCCGGATATGCCGCTCCGCTTCCCGGGCGGTCAGGCGCCCCAAAGCGCGCTCCTCCGGCGTGCCGTAGTGAAGGCAGGCCCCTTCGACCGCGGTGAGGATCAGCAGCAGATCCGCGTCCAGATCCTCCGCGAGCCGTTCGCCGGCCAGGTCCTTATCGATGACCGCCGCGACGCCGCGCAGCGTCCCGTCCTCCTCCCTCACCACCGGGATGCCTCCGCCTCCGACCGCGATGGGGATGAAGCCCTCCCTCAGCAGCACCCTCACCGCTTCGATCTCCACGATGCCCAGGGGCTGCGGCGAGGCGACGACGCGCCTGAATCCCCGCCCGGCGTCCTCCTTCATCACATAGCCCCTCTCCCGCGCGATGGCCTCCGCCTCCTGTCTGGAATAGAAGGGGCCGACGGGCTTGGAGGGCGCGCCAAAGCGCGGGTCCCGCGCGTCTACGAGCACCTGGGTGACCAGGGTGACTGCGAGCCTGTCCGAGCCCTGCAGGCGCAGCGCTTCCTCCATCGCCTGCTGGATATGGTAGCCGATGCTTCCCTGACTCATCGCGCCGCAGACGTCGAAGGGCATGGAGGGGGTGAGAGCCGCGGCGTGCTCGTTTTGCAGAAGGATGCGGCCCACCTGCGGGCCGTTCCCGTGCGCGAGCGCCACCCTGTACCCCTTCGTCACGATCCGGGCGATGTGCGCGCAGGTCTTCCGCGTGACCTCCAGCTGGCTCTCCGCCGTGGCGGGCTTTCCTTTTTCCTGCAGGGCGTTACCTCCCAGGGCGATGACGACGGTTTGCATGACGTCCCCCTATCGGTTGAGATATTCTTTGGCAACATACCGGCTGGTGTAGGCCTTCATCAGCGCGCCGTAGCCGGGCGTGAAATCCAGCGTGTCCCCGACGCTGTACCCGGGGGCCTCCGTCAGGTCCACGATGAGGTGGTCGGAACTGGCGCCCAGCACCGCGACCCCCGGGTCCCGCGGCCGGAGGCCTTTCGCGTCCGTATCCTGACGGCCCAGCGCGAGGATGCCGCGTCGCCTTGTTCCCCGGTCCTCGAAGGACGGCGTTTCGCCAAAGGCATTGACCGCCATCGCGCCCACGGGCTTGGAGGGCTTGTCGCGCACCTCGATCAGCGCCGCGCGCAGGGTGAAGGCATCCTCATGCAGGAAAGGGAAGGGCCTGCCCGCCGCGGTGTCGTTGCCCAGCAGCAGTCCCTCCCCCTCGCGCAGGCCGTTGACCCCGGACGGGAGCCGCCCTTCAAACAGAAGCCCCAGCGAGGAACTGTTGCCTCCCGAGACCGCCGGGATTGGCAGCCGAAGGGCGTCCCGCAGTTCCTGCGCGATACCGCACAGCAGGTCCAGATTGCCTTCGTCGGGGACGACGCCGCCAAAGCAGGTCAGGTTGGTCCCTACCCCGTACAGCTCCAGCATCGGCTCCGCAGCCGCCGCGCGCGCGGCGCGCAGGATGGCTTTCCGGTCCCTGAAGAAGATGCCCTCGCGCAGGTCACCCAGGTCCACCATCAGAATCACGCGGTGCCTGCGCCCAAGTTTCAGCGCCGCGCGCCCCAATGCCTCCAGCGCCGCCTCCTCGCTCTGCAGGCTCAGGTCCGAGAGGCGGACGGCGTCCTCCGCCTCAGCCGGGTCCAGGAGACGAAGGAGCATGCGCGGCTTGTGGGTCCGCATCCCAAGCAGGTTCAGGAGCCTCGAGTCCGCGAAGCAGTCGACGGGGCTGTCCTCCAGCGCCCGGAGGATCTCCCGGTCCGCGCAGACCGCCTTGACGACCGCTGCGAGGCTTACCCCGGCCGCGTGGCAGCGGCCAGCGATGCGCTCCGCGTTGCCGCGGATCTTGTAAAGGTCGGCGATCACCGCGGGGCGCTTCATCCGCCCGCCCCCTCTTCCGCCCGGAAGCTGTCCAGCATCAGCTCCACCGCCGCCTCCGGGTACTTCCTCCCCAGCACGCCAAGGGCAGCCATTACATAGTGCGCGTCCACCCGGATCTCCATCTCCCCGGGCGCGGGGTAAAGCAGCCGTTTTGAGGCGTTCACGTCCGCAAAGGCGCGCAGGAGGCGCGCGCGGCCGGGCAGCCGGGTCAGCGCCCCGCCCGTGGCGATCAGGGTCTTTGCCCCGCTGAGGTCCTTGCCCTCCGCGACCCGCCTGCGGCCCGAGGGGAGATAGAGATCCCGCCAGGAACCCGCGTGGCGCAGGATCGCCGCCGTCCCCGCCTCCAGCGCCAGCCGCTCCGCAAGGCGCAGCTGCCTTTCGTCCAGCGGGACGGGCCCGACCTCACTGAGCGCGGCTTCCACGTTAAAATGAAGCTCGGCGTCCAGGCGTTCAAGGCCGACCCTTTCCGCCAGCGCGCGGGCGTTCAGGCAGACGCCCAGGTCCCCCTCCACCGTCCGCTTGAACAGCGGCTCCGGCCGCGTCTGCAGCGGAGCGACCCCTTCCGTCTCCTCGCAGGCGGAGTGCAGGTCCGTGGTCGCGCCGCCGATGTCCATCACCAGCAGCCCTCCCAGACTCGGATACAGCAGCCGAGCCATCTCCATCACCGCGCCGGGCGTGGGCAGCACGGCGCCGGACACCCTGTCGCGGATTCGGGACATGCCGGGGGCGGAGACGATGTGCTTTTCAAAGAGCCGATGGATGATTTTCCGGGCAGGCTCGATGTTGAGTTCGTCCAGGCGGGGGTACACGTTTTCCGTCGTCTCGCAGTCGATACCCGCCGCTGCGAACACGGCGCCCACCTCGTCCCGGCACTGGATGTTGCCGGCAAAGATCACCGGCACGTCCGTCATCCTGAGGGCGGCGATCTGCCCGGCGTTGAACAGCGCCGTCTCCCGGTCGCCCCAGTCCGTGCCCCCCGCCAGCAGGATCAGTCGGGGATGCAGGCGGATGAGCGCCTCCTGGTCAGCGGGGCTCATTTTACCCGCGGTGACCAGGCGGATCACCGCCCCCGCGCCCAGCGCCGCCTCCTTCGCGGCGCGGGCCGTCATGTCGTGCACGAGGCCGTGCACGCTCATGCTCAGGCCGCCGGCGGCGCTGGAGGCCGCGAGCATCTCCCCGCAATGGATCTCCTCCACACCCAGGGCGCGCTTGAGTTCCTCCATCGCGGCCTCAAGGCCGATCAGCGCGTCCCCCCGCGCCGCGGTGGACATGGCCGCGCCCTGCCCCAGGAAGCGCGGCGCGGACGCGAGGCCGCAAAATGCGCTGACCAGCGTGGTGGTGGAGCCGATCTCGGCAACCAGGGCGTCAGCCTGAAGTGCGCGGCTCATACCTGCCCGCGGCCCTCCCCTTCCCGCTCGAGGCGCTTTTTGACCAGGAAGGAGGCGACCTGCGCGCCGCGCGCGCCGCGCCCAAAGCCCTCGTCCGCGCCCGCCTCCCGCGCCAGCTCCGGCGTCACCTGGGTGCCCCCCGCCACGAAGATCACGCGGCCGCGCACGCCCATCTCCCGGGCCAGACGGTCGATGAGCGCGATGTTTTTGTAATGGATGTTGTCGTGGCTGATGATCACGGAGGCCAGGACCGCGTCTGCGTGCAGCTCCACCGCCGCGCTGACCAGCTTGTCCGGCGGCACGGAGGTGCCCAGGTAATGGACCTTGATGCCGTACTTCTCGATGCCGCCGTGCTTGATGTCGATGATCTCGCGCAGGCCGACGGAATGCTCGTCGCTGCCCACGGTCGCGCATACCACCTTCATCGGGCGCCGGGCGACCTGGTCACGGATCTCCTCGTCATCAAGGATCTCCGGCTCCGGGGGGACCTGCAGCTCCGCGAGCGGCAGCGCGAAGGGGACCTTTCCTTTCACTTCCACCCGCGTGCCTTCACCCGGGTGCATCGTCTCCGCATGGATCGCCTCCGCGTCCCGGAGGCCCAGGCGCTCCGCGGTCACCAGCGCGGCGGCCAGCGCGGTCCGTTTCTCCACCGGGAAAAACAGCGTCAGCAGCACGACCCCGTCGGCGAGCCATTCCATTTCGGGGCTCAGCATCTTCGCGCCAGGCTGCCGCCAGTCCTCCGTCTCCGCCATGCGAACACCCGCGTTGTCCGTCTCGTCCAGCTCGTCGATGTACTGGATCTTGTCCGGGCATTCCAGCGTGCAGCCTCCGATCAGCGAGGCGGGCCCGTCCTCCGGGCGCAGGCCATACTGCGCGGCGTTGTTGTACCCAAAGTGCGCCGTGACGGGCGCGAGGTAGTCTTTCGCCCGCCTGAAGACGGTGCCGGCGCCCACGCCCCCCAGGATGTCCCGTGCAATGCCGTCGCCGCAGCGCTCCGGGTACAACCCGGAATCCACGAAGAAGCCCTCCCCGACGGCCTTGAAATAGCCGCCCATGGCCAGCATCTCCTCCATGAACAGCACGGCGCGCTCCTTGAGTTCCCGGGCCTTTTCGCGCAGCGGCCCGTCCTGTTTGAGCTCCACCAGGTCCATCAGCCCGTCCATCGCGGTCAGCGCCTGTTTCGCGGTGTCGCAGGCTTCGACGTTGTAGATGTGCCAGGGGACGTTGCGCCCTTCGTCGGGGGTGATGGTGGACTGGATGTCGGCGCCGGTGAGTTTGGTGACCAGCAGGTCCATCACATGGGTGACTGTCGCCTCGCGCGTGGAGGACCCGGCGTACTTGGTGTTCATCTGCGCGCGCAT
>CAZLYF010000088.1:0-14028 GCA_964563725.1 uncultured Oscillospiraceae bacterium | reverse complement strand
GCCTCTTCACGTCCGCAAAGCGGACACTTCACGCGCCTCCGGCGCGCTTCACGGCCCTCCGGGCCGCTTCGGCGTGCGGCGCCAGCACCTCCGCCGCGGCCCGCATCCCCTCCGCGTCTTCCAGCGTGAAGTACCCGGGCTCCGGGCTGTCCATGTCGATCACGCCAAGGACCTCCCCGTCGCGATCGAACACCGGCACGACCAGTTCGGACAGGGAATCGCAGTCGCAGGCGATGTGCCCGGCGAAGCGGTGCACGTCCGCCACCACCTGCGCCTTTTTCTCCCGGAAGGCCGCGCCGCACACGCCCTGGCCGAAGGCGATCTCCATCACGGCCGGCTGCCCCTGAAAGGGCCCGAGCACCAGGCGCTGTCCGTCTGAAAGATAAAAGCCCGCCCAGTTGACGCCGGGGAAGGCCGCCTTCAGCACCGCCGCCGCGTTGGCCAGCGCGGCCTCCGGGGTGGGAGCGCCGTCCGTGTACAGCCTGAGCTGCGCGCAGAGCAAGGGATAGAAAGCCTTCTTATCTTTGGGATATTCGATCTGTTGGTACGCCATCGTCTGCCCTTTCGCCGCCCGCGCGGGCGGATTGCCGTCTGATGGGCACAGTATTTGGCATCGCGCGTTCCGTGTCAACGGTTTTCCAGATGGCGTCGCGAAGAAAGGCGGGGCCGCGGGGCTGACCGGAGCGCGCCGGATGTGGTATGCTGTGGCGAAACGCCGCGGCCCCGCGAGGGCAAAACCGGCGGGAAGAAGAGGGAAACGATGCTCAAATTCAGCGAGATGAAGTACGAGCGGCCGGATTTTGACGGCTTGTACGGGGAAATGAAGGCGCTGCTCGCCACCATGGAGAAGGCAGGCTCGGCGGAGGAATTCTTTGGCGCGATGGAAGCGCTGGACGGGAAGGGCCGCAAGCTGGTCACGCAGGCCCAGCTGTGCGAGATCCGCCACACCATCGACACCAGGGACGCGTTCTACGCCGCCGAAAAGGACAAATTCGACGAAGAGCTGCCCCGCTTTGAGGAGATCCCGGCGGAGGCGGCCAGGATCGTCCTCGCCTCCCCTTTCCGCGGCGCGGTCGCCGACCGGTTCGGCGCGCACCTGCTGGAGAAGTACGAGGTGGCCGTCAAGGTGTTCCGCCCGGAGATCGTGGAGGACCTGGTGGCGGAAAACAAGCTGCGCAGCGAATACGAGAAGCTGATGGCCTCCGCGCAGATCGATTTCGAGGGCGGGAAGCGCAACCTGTCCGCGATGGCCCCCTTCATGCAGTCGCCCGACCGCGGCATGCGGCGCCGCGCCAACGACGCCCACTGGCAATGGATCGCGGGCCATGCCGAAAAGCTGGACGGGATCTACGACAGGCTGGTCAAAACGCGCCACCGCATCGGGAAGAAGCTGGGCTACGACAATTTCATCCCCGTCGCCTACGCCCGGATGGGCCGCACCGACTGGGACCAGGCGGACGCCCGGGCCTACCGGCAGCAGATCGCGGAAAGCGTCGTCCCCCTCACGCAAAAACTGTACGGGGAGCAGGCGGAGCGGCTTGGCATCGCGGACATGAAAAACTTTGACTACAACCTGGAGTTCCTCACCGGGAACCCGCTCCCCAAGGGGCGGGAGCCCGATCTGGTGCGGCAGGCGGAGGCCATGTACGCGGAGCTGTCCCCGGAGACCCGGGCCTTCTTTGGCATCATGACCGGCCAGGAGCTGATGGACCTGAGCACCCGGGAAGGCAAGGCCGACGGCGGCTACATGACCTACCTGCCCGACTACAAGGCCCCCTTCATCTTCTCCAACTTCAACGGCACCGCGGACGACGTGGACGTGCTGACGCACGAGGCCGGCCACGCCTTCCAGGGCTGGCTGCAGCGGGACGCGGAGCTGATGGACCTCAACAGCTGCACCAGCGAAGTGGCGGAGATCCATTCGATGTCCATGGAGTATTTCACCCATCCGTGGATGGAGCGCTTCTTCGGGGAGGACACGGAAAAGTACTGCTACAGCCACGTCACCTCCGCCCTCAAGTTCATGCCCTACGGCGCCTCCGTGGACGAGTTCCAGGAATGGGTGTACGAAAACCCGGACGCGACGCCGGCGCAGCGGCACGAAACCTACCGCGAGATCGAAAGGAAGTACCTGCCGCATCTTGATTACAACGGCCTGGACTACCTGGAGAAGGGCGGCCGCTGGCAAAAGCAGCTGCACATCTATTTCTATCCCTTCTACTACCTCGACTACACGATCTCGCAGGTCTGCGCGCTGCAGTACTTCCTCTGGGACAGGAAGGACCACGAAAAGGCCTGGCAGTCCTACCTGGCGCTGTGCCTCAGGTCCGGACGGCTGCCTTTCAGGAAGCTGGCGCCGGAAGCCGGCCTTCCCGACCCCTTCCTGCCGGGGACCATCGCCGCGGTCACGCCGGAGCTGGAACAGTACCTGGACGGGCTGGACAAGTCGAAGATCCGCTGACGGTTAGGCCCTGCCGCGGGCCGCGCGGGGGCCGAAAAGAGGAGAAATGATGGACAGGCAATGGAGGATCCTGGGCACCTGGACCTTCGCGGAAAAGCATCTGCCCGCGGGCATGGAGGTCCTCAGCGGCGGCGGCACGGCCATCGACGCGGCCATCGCCGTCGCCAGGGGCATCGAATCCGATCCCGAGGTCGACAGCGTCGGCTACGGCGGCCTGCCCGGATGGGACGGCGTCGTCGACCTTGACGCCGCGATCATGGACGGCCGGACCCTGGAATTCGGGGGCGTCGGGAGCCTGCAGGGCTTCCTGCACCCCATCGAGATCGCCCGGGACGTGCTGAACGGGACCCGGCACAACCTGCTGGTCGCCGAGGGGGCGGCCCAGTTTGCCGACGCGCGGGGGCACGAGCGCGGTAACCTGATGACGGAGCACGCGCTCCAGCGCTGGCGGGAGCTGAGGGAGGAGCAGGGCGCGAGCCCGGATGCTTTCGAGAACATCCGGCGCCACGGCGCGCAGGGCAAAGCCGCCGGGCACGACACCGTCGGCGTCGTCGCCCGCGACGGGGACGGCCGTTTCTGCGCCGCGACCTCCACCAGCGGCCTCGCGCTCAAGCTCCCCGGCCGCGTGGGGGACTCGCCCGTCTGCGGCGCGGGCCTCTACGCGGACGACCGCAGGGGAGCGGCGGCGGCGACCGGGGTGGGCGAGGACATCATGCGCGCGGCGCTGTCGTTCCGCATCGTGGACCTGATGGGACGCGGCCTGGACGCGATGGACGCCTGCGAGACCGCGCTGCGGGACGCCTGCGCCCAGATGCGCGCCGCAGGCCGCGCGCCCGGCGAGATGGCCGTCGTGGCCCTCGACACCTCGGGACGCTTCGGTTTCGCGGCCAACCATGACAGCTTCTGCTGCGCGGGCGCCGGCTGGGACGAACCCCTGACGCTTTGCAGGGTATCGGCCTGCGTGAGGGAATAAGCGCATCCTTTCATATGTGTATGAGGCAGCGGCGCGTCAGGCGCCGCTGCCTCATGATGTCTGCCAGCCGCCTGCTGTCCTGTGGTCCCGACCCCGGGCCTCCGGCCCTCTCCGGCCTGCCTCAGCCCGCCTTTCGCCCGGATATCAGCGCGATGGTCCCCAGCATGAAGGGTAGCTTCAGCGCGCGGGGGATAAAAGGCGAGGGGCTCGTGTCCGTGAACCGCAGTTCCACGGCGCCCATCTTTTCCACCGCCGCGAGCAGTTCCTCGCGCGTGCCGTACATGGGCCTGATCTGGAACAGGTCCTGAAACACGAAGACGCCGCCCCGCCTGAGGACCCGCAGGGCTTCCCGGATCAGCTCCGTTTTTTTCGTGCTGCCCCTGACCTCGTGGAAGGTCAGGTTGCTCACGACCAGGTCGAAGGATCCGTCGGGGAACGGGAGCCGGCGCGCGCTTCCCTCCACAAACACCGTCCTGTCCGCCACGCCTTCCTTCCGCGCGTTGCTTTCGCACTGCGCCCGGCCATAGGACCATCCTCCGCCCCATTGGTCGACGCCTGTCACTTCCGCTTCCGGGAACAGCTTCGCCACCCGTACGGTCAGCGCGCCGCTGCCGCAGCCGATATCCAGCGCCTTTCCCTTCCCGTCCCAGGAAATCCGCGAAACAAGCAGGTCCGGCACCTTGTTCTGCAGGTCCCCGCCCTTGGGGGAAAAGGCCCGCCTGGCCCAGCGCAGGTAGGCGGCAAACGCCAGCGCGAATACCGCGGCCAGGGAGAGGAGGATCTTTACGGGAAGCCAGCCGTCCGCGCGCGTCCACAGCAGGGCGCCGAGCGCGCCGAGGATCAGGGCCGCGCAGGAAACCCTCAGCAGCATCCTGTTGGAGACCCAGTTGCCATAATCCGGTTTTCCGTCCCCCGCCTTCATCGTCTTCCTCCTTCTCCCCTGCCCGGGGGTTCAGCGCCCTCCAAGCGGGCAAGCCTGGCCATCAGCTTCGCGTAGATCCTCTCCGCCATCCACTGTTCGTCCGGCACCTTCAGCAGCCCCTCGGCCGCGAACCACTTCGCGCCGCTGTTCTCGTCGGGCTTGCCGCGCAGGGGCTGCGCGTCGTCCGCCTCAAACAGCCAGGTGAGGTTCAGGTGCAGGTGGGAGGGCACGTAGGCGCCGTTTTTTTCATGCCCGAACACGGGCAGGACCTCCAGCGAAAACAGGTCCCTGGACACCGGGGTGACCCGCTCGAGGCCCGTTTCCTCCATCAGCTCGCGCCGGGCCACGAGAAACAGGTCTTCCTCGCCGTCCGCGTGCCCGCCCGTCCAGGACCAGGAATCGTAGAGCCTGTGATAGACCAGCAAAATCCGCGTCCGCGGGGGGTTCACGACCCAGGCGGACGCGGTGAAGTGCGCGACCGTGTCCGTGCGGCTGAGGCAGCCCGGCGAGCGGCGCAGAACATCAAGCATCACGGCGCGGTCCGCCTCTTCCTGCGGGTTGAAGGGGACATAAGCCCCGATGATCTCCTCAAGCCTCATCTGCCCCTGCTTTCTCCCAGCCCGCCGGCGGCAACGCGGCGCTTTCCGTGGAGAGGTCGGGCAGCCGCGGGGTCCCGTTGCCGGCCACCCTGCCGGCCGCGCCCATCAGGGCGGCCACGGCGGCGAGGATCAGCAGCGGCACGGTCCATCCCCCCGTCATCCCGTTGACCGCGCCCACCAGCATGGGCCCCGGCGCGCCGATGGCGTAGCCGAGCGTCTGGGTGAAGGCGGAGATCCGCGCCGTCTGTTCCCGGTCCTTTCCCCGCAGCGTGATCAGCGTCAGGGCGGCGCTGATGGAGGTCCCGTTGCCGATCCCCAGCAGGAGCACCGCCGGGAGGAGCGCCGCCTCGTGCCGGACAATGAGCAGCAGGAAGCCCAGCAGGTACGCGAGGGCGGACAGCGCCGCCAGCCTGCCCCTGCGCGCCGACCTCACCACGGCCATCGGGTAGAGAAAATTGGGAAAAATGCCGATCACCTGCACCGCGAGCAGCAGCAGGGACGCCTGCGCGGCGGGCATCCCCCGGCTGACGAGCACGGAGGTGAACCACATGACCATCGAAAAGAACAGGAAGCTCTGCAGGCCCATGAAGAGCGGAAGGGGCAGGAGTTTTTTGTACGGCAGCCCGCGCATCGAGGTTTTCGCGCGCCGCTGCCGCGCCGTGTCCGGGCTTCCCGCGGCCGCGCGCCACAGCGCCGCGGCTGCCACGGCCGGCGCCGAAAACAGGGCCATCCCGTTTTGCCAGCCGCCGGCCAGGCCGCTGACCGGAAGGCTGAAGCCGGAAGCCAGCGCGGAGGAAAGCGCGAGCGAGGTGCTGTAGAGGCCCATGGCCAGCCCGAGGCGGGCGCCGCAGCGGCCCCGGATCAGCGAGGGCAGGGCCACATTGAGGCCGCCGATGGCCGCGCCCAGCAGGGCGGTCCCAAGGAAAAGCCCGGCCGGCCCGAGGTAGGAGCGCAGCAGGGACGCCGCGGCGATCAGGAGCAGGCAGGCGGTGACGAAGCGCTTCCCGCCCAGGACGGACACCAGGCGCCCCGCGGCCGGGGACATCAGCGAAAACACCACCAGCGGGATCGTGGTCAGCAGCCCCGCCGCCGCGGGATCCAGGCCAAGATCGCTTTTAAGGAAGGACACGAGCGGGCCGACGCAGCTGACCGGCGCCCGCATCGCCAGGGCGATGAGGACCACGCCGGCCAGGAAGAGCCCGCCCTCCCGGCGCCCTGCGCTCAAGGCAGTCCTCGGGGTTGACGCCATTTTCATCGTCCCACAGCCTTCCGGTCGTTCCGGCGCGTGAGGCGAAGCTCGTACACGTCCGGCATGAAGAACAGCTTCTGGGTCATCGCCACGGCCCCCGACCCTGACAGGACCACGTCGTCGAGCATCAGCAGCGCCTGCTGGCGGGGGATTTCCAGCAAGCCCGTGACCGGGTCGCGGGCATAGGCGATCCTCAGCGTCCCTTCCGAACTGAAGCCGTCCGAGCTGAGGTAGCGGTCGTAGAAGCCGTAGACGGCCCGCATGTCGTCCAGCGGCACGTTTTCGGCCGCGACGGCGTCATAGGGCACGAAGGCCAGGGCGCAGCCGGCCTTTTTGCCGCCGCAGGAACAGACGATCCGGATGAGGACCAGCAGTTTTGACGGGTCGAGGCCAAACACCAGCTGATGCTTGGGCGAGATCTTCCGTATCTCGATGGACGTGTCGATCCCGTCCACCGGTTCGGCGGACATCGAAATGAGCGGATTGTCCAGCCGGCCCACGCTTGCCCGGCGGCTGCCGCCGCCGCGCAGGACGATGTTGCCCCGCCCCTGGCGGATGGACAGGTATCCGTCCTCCTGCAGGAGCATCAGAGCCTGCCGCAGGGTGTTGCGGCTGACGCCGAAGCGCTTGGACAGCTCGTTCTCGCCCGGCAGCTTCGCGCCGGGCGGATAGCTTTCTGCCTGGATGTCGGAAAGGATCGCGTCGTACACCGACACGTAGCGGGGATACCTCGCGGCGAGCTTCCCGCGCATCTTCAGGCTTCCCTCCGGTCAAGCAGGATGGCCCTGCGCATCGCTTCCACGGCGATCTCGATGGAGCGGGGCTCAAAGTCCATGGGATAGCGCTCGCGGTCGTCCTCATAACTGTCGAATTCCGTGGCGCAGACGAGCACCGTGGCCGTCCGCACGCCCAGGCTCGCCCCGGCGATGAACAGGGGCGCGCTTTCCATTTCCGTCGCGATCGCGCCCATCATCCGGTACGCCTTCCAGCGGGGCGCCAGGTCGTAGCCGGCCGGCTTCGACTCCGCTTCGCACTGGG
Source organism: uncultured Oscillospiraceae bacterium (assembly GCA_964563725.1). Lineage (GTDB taxonomy): Bacteria > Bacillota > Clostridia > Christensenellales > Aristaeellaceae > CAZLYF01. The sequence continues at coordinate 6,786 of CAZLYF010000088.1, read as the reverse complement.
TGTAGAAGCCGTCGCGCGTAATCACGACGCCGGTGCGGCAGGGATACCCGGAATCGGCCGCGACCCTGAGCAGCAGTTCGAGGAGCCCGTGGTCCGGCACGGCCGGGTATTCGATGGGCGCGTAATGCAGCCCCGTGCCTTCCATGCGGACCGCCGCCTGCGGGATGACCAGGTCGCCGCGGTGCGTGCCCGGGCTGACGGTCGCGCAGCTCCCCACCCGGATCAACACGCGCGCGCCCAGCCTGACAAGCTCTTCCAGGCAGATGCAGGTGGAGGGCCCGCCCATCCCCGTGGAGACGACGGCGACCTTTTCGCCTTCCAGCTCCCCCACAAAGCTGCGGTGTTCCCTGTTCTCCGCGACAAAACGGGGATCGTCAAGGTATTTTGCGATGCGGTCCACCCGCTGGGGGCTGCCCGGCAGGAAGGCGTAGGCCCCCACGTCCCCCTTCGCGAGCGTCGTGTGCAGCAGCCTCTGTTTTCCGTCCATGCGCGTTTCCTCCGTCAATCGACCAGTTTGCCCAGCGCTTCGGGCATCCGGGCGCTTTTCCCGGTGAACAAAAGGATCAGCAGCGTCGACACATAGGGGATCATCTGGATGAAGTACTGGGAGATCCCCAGGTCCGAAAGATAGAAGCGGACCGCCTGCGCGAACGCGAAGACAAAGCTGGCGAACAGGCAGCCCAGGGGCGTCCAGCCACCGAAGATGCTCGCCGCCAGCGCCATGAAGCCGCGGCCGGCCACCATGTCGGAAACAAACAGGTTGTTGTAGGAGATGGACAGGTAGGACCCGCCCAGCGCCGCGAGCATGCCGGCGGCCGCGAGCGCCGCGTAGCGGAAACGGTTGACGTTCACGCCCGCGGCGCGCACGGCCAGCGGCTGGTCCCCGATGGCGCGGTAGCGCAGCCCGATCTTCGTGCGGTAAAACAGCGTCCACACCAGCGCCACCGACAGCAGCATGAACAGCAGGTAGGGCGACTGGCCGTCCAGGGCCCTCAGCCCCGGCACGCCCGCAAGAAAGGGGAGGCTCAGGTTGGGCACGGTCGGGACGAAGCCGCCCATGCCCTCCTGGCCCCAGACGGCCTTGAGCAGCACCGCGGTGAGCCCGCTCGCCAGCAGGTTCATGCCTACGCCCACCACCGACTGGTGCGCGCGGAAGCGCACGCAGAACAGGCAGTAGACCAGCCCCAGCAGGGCGCCCGCCGCCAGCGCGAGGAGCACGCCCATCCAGGGGTTGCCGGCCACGAAGGAGCCCAGCGCGCCGCAGAAGGCGCCGATGAGCATCATGCCTTCCACGCCGAGCATGATGACGCCGCCCCGCTCGGCGACCGTGCCGCACAGCGCGCCCAGCACGATGGGGATGGAGAGCTGGACGGCCAGGGAGAGGAAGTTCCCGATCATCCCCGCGCCTCCTTCCCGCCGAAGAGCCTGAACATGCCGGGCGCCGCGACCGCCAGGATGATCAGGCTCTGGATCACGGTGACCATGTCGCCGGAGACCTCCGTCACCCGCGCCATGCGCAGCGCGCCGGTGTCGAGCACCGCAAACAGGAAGGCCGTGAGGATCACCCCCGCGGGATGGCTGCGGCCGAGGATCGCCACCGCGATGCCCGTGAACCCGAAGGAGGGCGAGAAGCCCTCGATGAAGCGGTGGTACTTGCCCATCACCTCCGTCGCCCCGGCGAGGCCGGCCAGCCCGCCGGCCAGCGCCATCGCCAGCACCATCCAGCGCCCGGAAGCGATGCCCGCGGACTCCGCCGCGCGGCGGTTGTGCCCGACGGCCCGCAGCTTGAAGCCGGCCCCCGTTTTCCACAGGAACACATAGACCGCAAGGGCCGCCAGCAGGGCGATGTAGAGGGCGGTGGTCAGCTTGGAGCGCCCGACCAGCGTCCCAAGCCAGGCGCTTTCGGGCATCAGCGGCGTCTGGACCATGGATTCACGGCTGCTGAAGGGGACGGCAGCCAGCCAGGAGGTCCCCAGCTTGAACACGTAGTTGAGCATGATGGCGGCGATGACCTCGCTGACGCCAAAGCGCGACTTCATCGCGCCGGCCGCGAGCCCGCCGAGCATCCCCCCCAAGAACCCCGCCGCGACGCAGGCCGGGACCGCGAGGAAGGGCGGCGCGTCCGCCAGCGTCAGGGCAAGCAGGGCGGACGCCATGGCGCCCAGGTTCAGCTGCCCCTCCGCGCCGATATTGAGCATGCCGCAGCGCGCCGAGAGCGCGACCGACAGGCCCGTGAAGACCAGCGGGATCGTTTTGCTGACCGTATTGGCGACCGAGGCGGCGTTCCCGAACGCGCCTTTGAGCAGCGCGGCAAAGGCCTCCAGGGGGGACGCGCCGATCAGGAGGATCAGCGCGGAGCCCAGCGCGACGGCCAGGGCGATGGAGACGGCCGCCTTTGCGATCTCCCTTGCGGCGCCGCCGGCCAGCGCGCGCCAGGAGCCCTCACGCCCCCGCATCCGGCGCCTCCTTCCCCCGCGCGTGCCCGGCCATGGCCAAGCCGATCTCCCTTTCCGAAAACGCCTCCCGGGCAAATTCGCCCGTGATCCTGCCTTCGTGCAGCACGATGATGCGGTCGCTGAGATTCAGAAGCTCCGACAGCTCGGCGGAGATCAGCAGGACCCCGTTGCCTTCAGCCCTCAGGCGCAGCAGCGTCCTGTACACGTACTCGCTCGCGCCGATGTCCAGGCCCCGCGCGGGCTGCGCGGCCAGCGCGAAGCGGGTGCGCTTGCTGACCTCGCGCGCCAGCACCACCTTCTGCTGGTTTCCCCCGGACAGGGTATCGAAACGGCTCAGGAGGGACGTGGCGCGGATGTCGTAGTCGCGCAGGTAGCTCCGCCCGTCCCCGTCGATCCGCTTTCCCGCCAGGAAGGGCCCGCGGCGGTACCGTTTCGCGTCCTGGTGCCCCAGCAGAAAATTGTCCCGCAGGCTCGCCGTGGGGAGCGCGCCGTTTTTCCCCCGGTCCGACGGGATGTACGCGAATCCCAGCCTTTTTCGTTCCCGCACGCTGAGGCCGCCCGCGTCCCTGCCGCACAGCGCAATGGAACCGCTCTTGAGCGGCCTTGTGCCCACGAGCAGTTCTTCCAGCTCCATCTGCCCGTTGCCATCGACGCCCGCGACGCCGACGATCTCCCCGGCGCGGACCGTAAAACGTACCGCGCCGCCCTTTTCGGGCAGAAGCTGCAGGTCCCGCGCCTCCAGCACCGTGTCCCCGGGGCCGGCGCCCTCCGCGGCAAGCACCTGTTCGACGCGGCGCCCGACCATCATTTCGGACAGGGTTTCCGGCGTGACCCCGTCCGTCCTCACCGTGCCGATCACCTTCCCCTTGCGCAGCACCGTCACGGCCTCGGACACCGCGAAGATCTCGTGCAGCTTGTGGGTGATGAAGATCACGGTGCAGCCCTGCCCCCTGAGCAGCCTGAAGATGTCGAACAGCCCGTCGGCTTCCTGCGGCGTCAGGACTGCGGTGGGCTCGTCGAAGATGATGATCTTTGCGCCCCGGTAGAGCAGCTTGAGGATCTCGACGCGCTGGCGCATGCCCACGGACAGTTCCGCCGCCCTGCGCCCGGCGTCGAGGCCGAAGCCGAAGCGGCCGGCGATGTCCTCGACCCCTTTGCGCGCGGCCGCGCGGTCGATGAAAAAACGGCCCGGCTCGCTGCCCAGCACCACGTTTTCCCAGACCGAATACTGGTTGATCAGCATGAAATGCTGGTGGACCATGCCGATGCCGAGCTTTTCCGCGTCTGCGGGGCTGCCGATCGCCGCCTTTTTCCCGTTGACGATGATCTCGCCTGCGTCCCGGCGGCACATCCCGAAGAGCACGTTCATCAGCGTCGTCTTGCCGCTGCCGTTCTCACCCAGCAGGCAATGGATCGTCTGCCTGTCCACCGAGAGCGTCACGCCGTCGTTGGCGGTCACGCCCGGATAGCGTTTGGTGATTCCGCGCATTTCCACAGCCGTTCCCATGTGCCCGCCTCTCCGCCGAAAAAAGGGGGGTGTCCCGCCCTTTCCGGGACGGAGCACCCCCGCCGCGCGCAGTTCAGCCGCCCAGGTTCCCGATAAAGGGGGCGATCTCCTCCAGGGTCCCCGGGACCACCAGGGTCCCGTCCTTGATGGCGGCTTCGATCCCGTCCAGCGTTGCCTGCATGTCCGCGGTGACTACGATGTTGCTGCCTTCGTTGGTGTAGCCCACGCCGCCGTCCGCAAGGCTCAGCGTGACCGTGCCGCCGGTGAACGTGCCGTCAAGCACGGTGCTGATGGCGTGGTAGGCCGCGTTGTCCACGCGCTTGAGCATGGAGGCGATGATGTTGTCCGGGTACATCCCGTTCTGGTTGAGGTTGACGCCGACGGCCAGGAAATTGTTTTCCACGGCCGCTTGGAACATGCCGATCCCCGAAGCGCCCGCCGCGTGGAAAACCAGGTCCGCGCCCTTCTGGCTGAGGGTCGCCGCGATCGTCTTGCCCGTGCCGGGATCGTTGAAGCCCCCGACGTAGTCGAAGATCACCTCGTACGCCGGGTCGACATACTTCGCGCCTGCCGTGAAACCGGCCAGGAAACGGCGGATGATGGGGTTGTCCACGCCGCCGACGAAGCCAAACAGCTTCTGCCCGTTGAACATGGGGCTGAGCTTGTTTTCCTCCGCCAGCGCGGCCAGGACGCCGCAGAGGAAGGAACCCTCCTGTTCCCTGCAGGCGTAGTTGGCGATGTTGGGCAGGTCGACGCTCGCGTCGATGTAGCAGAACTTCTGCTCCGGATAGTCCGCGGCCACCGCCGCGAGGGCGTCCTTCATCTCGTTGGCGATGGCGATGATCAGGCCGTACTCGCCGGAGGCGGCCATTTCGTCCATCACGATCTGCTCGTCGGAGATGGACTTGGGCTCCACATAGTCATACTCGATGCCGAGCTCCGCTTCGGCCCGCTTGATCCCCTCGAAGATCACGTCGTTGAACGAGGAGCCGCCCAGGCCCGCCACCGTGAAGATGACCCCGACCCGGACAGCTTCCGCCGAGGCCGCCTGCCCCAGGGAGAGCAGCATCAGCAGCGCCATGACGGCGGCAAGGAATTTCGGAAAGCGTTTCATGCGTTCATCCTCCTGTCTGTACTTGTTGAACATGTCGATCCCTTTGTACTACAGGCTTCGCCCGCTGTCAAGCGGCGCCAGCGCGCTTGTGCCCGGGTAAGCTGGGTTTTTTCCGCGGGGCCGCGTTGCCAAGGAGCCGTTTTTGATGTATGCTGAAAAAAACGGCGTAGTGGCCCGGAGAGCGTCAAAGCTGCGCGCAAAACGGAGGTACTCATGAAAAGGGTATTTATTTGCGGGGAATCGTACATCAGCCACACGATCCATGTGAAGGGCGCCGATTCCATGACGACGTCCGGCTACTTTGAAAACGTGCGTTGGCTCAGGCAGGCGCTGGAAGAGGGCGGCTGGGAGGTCGAATACATGCCCAGCCATGTCGCGCTGAGCCGCTTTCCGGCCAGCGCAGCGGAGCTGAAGGACTTTGACCTGGTGATCCTGTCAGACGTTGGCTCCGGCACCCTCCTGATGACCACCCCTTCCTTCACCCAGGGCACCCCGGTGCCCAACCGCTGCGAGGCGGTCAGGCAGTATGTGCAGGAAGGCGGCGCCTTCCTGATGATCGGCGGTTTCATGTCCTTTACAGGCATCGACGGAAAGGCGCGCTACGGCATGACGGCCATCGCGGACATCCTGCCCGTCCGCCTGCTCCCCTACGATGACCGCATCGAGACCTCCGAAGGGGCCGTCCCCGAGATCAGCGAGCCCTCCCATCCGGTTTTCCGGGGCATCGACGGGGAATGGCCGTATTTCATCGGCTACAACAGGACGCTGGAGGACCCGGCGAGAGGGAGGGTGCTGGCCCGCATCAAGGGCGACCCCTTCATCGCCGTCGGCGATTTCGGGAAAGGAAAAAGCGCGGCGTTCACCTCGGACTGCGCGCCGCACTGGGGCTCCCCGAGATTTCTGGCGTGGGCGCATTACGCCAGGCTCTGGCAGAACCTTGCGGGCTGGCTGACGGGAAAGGACGCGCAGGGGGCCTGACGGGAAGCGCGCAGCTTCCGGAGCCCGGGCAAAAGCGGCCCGCGGCAGACCGGGGAAAAAGCGCTGACACAGACGCCGCCCGGGAGGCGGCTGCGTAAGGACGGTGCGGCATGCCTGACGGACAGGGGAACGGATACGTCGTAGAGATGGAGGGCATCAGCAAGAGCTTTCCGGGCGTCAAGGCGCTGGACAGGGTGTCCTTCAGCGTGAAAGCCGGGGAAGTGATGGCGCTGCTGGGCGAAAACGGCGCGGGCAAGTCCACGCTGATGAAGATCCTCAGCGGCGTGTACCAGCGCGACGAAGGCGGCCTGCGCGTCTTCGGCAGGGAGGTCGAGCCCAACTTGACGCCCCGCAGGGCGCAGGAACTGGGGATCGCCATCATCCACCAGGAGCTCAACATGTGCGGCCACCTCTCGGTGGCGGAAAACATCTTTCTGGGCCGGGAGATCTGCCTGAAGGGCACCCGGCTGAACACGAAGGAGATGAACCGGCAGGCGGCCGCGGTGCTCAGAAGCATGAATATGGACATCGACCCCGCCACCATCGTGGGCAGCCTGCAGCTGTCCAAACAGCAGATGGTGGAGATCGCCAAGGCGCTTTCCACCAACGCCCGCGTGCTGATCATGGACGAGCCCACCAGTTCCCTCACGGCGCGGGAGATCGAGGACCTTTTCGGCATCATCCGCAAGCTCAGGGACGAGGGCCACAGCATCATCTACATCAGCCACCGG
>CAZLYF010000087.1:13925-14195 GCA_964563725.1 uncultured Oscillospiraceae bacterium | reverse complement strand
AGGGGGACCCCTTCTTCAAGCGCCGCGATGCCGGTCCACTTGCCGGTGCCCTTCTGGCCCGCGGTATCGAGGATCTTGTCCACCAGCGGCAGGCCGTCCCCGTCCTTTTTCTGGAGGATGTCCCGGGTGATCTCGATCAGGTAGCTGTCAAGCTCGCCCTCGTTCCACTCGGCGAACACGCCGCTCATCTCGTCGGGCGTCATGTGAAGGAGGTCGCGCATCAGCTGATAGGCTTCGCAGATGAGCTGCATGTCGCCGTATTCGATGCCG
>CAZLYF010000087.1:10634-13915 GCA_964563725.1 uncultured Oscillospiraceae bacterium | reverse complement strand
AGTCGCAGCAGGGCAGGCCGTCCACCTTGGCCGCGATCGCCTGAAGGATCGGCTTGACGTGGGGCCAGGCTTCCGGGCTTCCGCCGGGCATGATGCTCGGGCCCTTCAGGGCGCCTTCCTCGCCGCCGGACACCCCGGTCCCGACATAGTAAATGCCCTTGCCCTGGACATATGCCGCCCGCCTGGCGGTATCGGGGAAATGGCTGTTGCCTCCGTCGATGATGACGTCGCCTGGCTCAAGGAAGGGGAGTAGCGCATCGATGAAATCGTCCACGGGCTTTCCGGCCTTGACCATCAGCATGACCTTGCGCGGCCTTTTGAGCAGGCCGCAGAGCTCCTCAAGGGATCGGGCGCCGAGGATCTGTTTGCCCCGGGCCCTCCCGCCCAGGAAGTTGTCCACCTTTTCCAGGGTGCGGTTGTAGACGGCGACCGTGAAACCCTTGCTTTCCATATTCATCACGAGGTTCTCGCCCATCACGGCGAGGCCGACCAAACCGATGTCCGCCTTGTTCATGTCTTGTCCCTCCCGGTTTTTTTTCAGCGCTTGACGCGGGCGTTGCCTTCCCAGACGCTCCAAACCTGTTCCTCGTCGGCGGGGGTCGCGTAGTCCTCAAGCATCGTCACGGCGAGCGCGCCGGTGGCCCAGCCGAACTGCATGCACTTCTCAGGCGCCCATCCCCTGAGGATGCCATAGAGGAGACCGCTCACAAAGCCGTCTCCCCCTCCGATGCGGTCGAGCACCGGGATCTCCCTGGGCTGGGCGTAGAACCATTCCCCGCCCGAAAGGAGCAGCGCGCCCCACAGGTGGGCGTTGGCGCTGACCACCTCCCGAAGGGTCGTCGCGTAGGTCGAGGCATGCGGGTAGACGGCCTTCACGCGGCCGATCATTTCCCGGAAGGCGCCTGCCTTCCCGGCGACGTCCCTGCCGCCGGCTTCCGGGCCCTCGATCCCCAGCGCCAGCTGGAAATCCTCCTCGTTGCCGATGAGCACGTCGGCCTTCCCGGCGATGTCCGCGAAGATGCCCCGCAGTTCCTCCCGGCGGTTTTTCCAGAATGAGGCGCGGTAGTTCAGATCGAAACTGATCAGTGTGCCGCTTTCCTGCGCCGCCCGGGCGAGCTTCAGGCACAGCTTCCCGGTTTCCTCTGAAAGCGCGGCGAACAAGCCGGAGAAGTGGATCATCCGGGCGCCTTCCCTGACAAAAATGCGCTGAAGGTCAAAATCCTCCGCCTTGAGCGTGCGCCCGACTTCCCCGGCGCGGTCGTTGTGCACCCTCGGCCCCCTGACGCCGTAGCCGCTGTCGGCGATGTTGAACTGGTGCCTGTAGCCCCAGGGGCCGCCCTGTGCGACTTCCGGGCCCTCGAAGGCGATGTTTCGCCGCCTCAGGTCGCTTTTGATGAAGGCGGCGACCGGGCTGTCCCTGACGAAGGCGGTGAGCGCCTTCACGTTCATCCCCAGCGACGCCGGCACGTTGAGCACGTTGCTCTCCGCGCTTGTCGACTGCATCTGGTACAGCGTCCCCGTGCCCACCGGCTGGCGCGCGTCCGGCGTGATGCGCACGCCCATGCTGGTCGCTGCGATCAGGTCGTATTTCCTCTGCATGCGGACCTCCTTTTCGTTCCCGTTCTTGTGTTCAGGCGCCCCGCGGATCGTCCTCCCTGACGCGTACGCCCTGGATGTAGACCGCGAGCACGCGGGTGGATACTTCAAACGGACAGCCGTCCGTCAGGACCAGGTCCGCGTCCTTGCCCACCTCGATGGTCCCAACCCTGTCGGCGATCCCGATGTGCCTTGCGGGATTGAGGGTGATGGCCTGCAGCGCGGCGAAGCGGTCCATGCCGCTCTTGACGGCGAGCCCGGCGCACAGGGGGAGATACTCCTGCGGGATGACCGGCGAGTCGGTGATGATGGAGACCTGACAGCCGGCCTTGCTCAGGACGCCCGGCGTGATCCAGGACTTGTTTCGCAGCTCGAATTTGCTGGCGTCCGTCAGCGAGGGGCCGACGGCCAGCGGGATCCCTTCCCTTGCCAGCTCCTCAACGATCAGGTGGCCTTCGGTCACATGCTCCAGCGTGAGGCGGACGCCGAATTCCCTGGCGATGCGCAGCGCCGTGAAAATGTCTTCCGTTTCGTGCGCGTGGGCTTTGAGGGGCAGGTCTCCCCGGAGCACGGGGAGCAGCGCCTCGAGCTTCATGTCAAAGGCCGGTTTCTTTGACGCATCGTCCCCCGCGGTTTCCAGTTTTGACAGATACTCCCTGGCCCTGAACAGCATTTCCCTCAGCTTCGCCGCGGTGGTCATCCGGGAGGAGTCGGCCTTGTCCCTGTAGCAGCGCTTGGGGTTTTCCCCGAACGCGCATTTCATCGCGGTTTCGCGCGTGACGATCATGTCGTCCACGCGCCTCCCCACCGTTTTGACGGTGGTGAAGGTGCCGCCCAGAACGTTGGCGCTCCCGGGGCCTGTGCAGATGCAGGTGACGCCAGCCAGGGCGGCCGCCTTCATGGAGGGCTGCAGAGGCTTGAAGCCGTCGATGGCGCGCAGCTGAGGCGAGACGATGTCGTTCATCTCGTTGTAGTCCTCGCCTTCGTAGCCGATGCCGTACCCGTCCATGCCCAGATGGCAGTGCGCTTCGACAAAGCCCGGGAACAGACAGCGCCCCTCCGCGTCGACGACCTCGCCTTCCGTGTCGAGGCGGCTCCCGATCCCTATGATTTTCCCCCCTTCGGCAAGGACGTCGCCCACGAAGGGATCGGGGTCGACGGCGTTGAAAACGGTCGCGTTTTTGATCAGCAGCATGGGTCCCTCTTTCCTTTTCGCCGGCCTTTGGCCGCTCAGTCCGGCCTTCAGCCGTTTCCCTAATTATAGCACCGCGCCCTTCCCGCTTCAACGCGTCCGCGTCCGGGGCCTTTTACCCCGCGCGGGCCGGCTAAATGTGGGAAATGGTATGTATTTCCAACCAAAATAGGCGGATTTGCGCCCGCGGAAGCCCCTGGGCGCTTCCCAAAAGGGGCCGGATATGGTATGATGATCGGAGCCCGTTCGGAATGAATACCGCGTATTCAGGCCCCGAAGCCACGCCGGGGCGCGGGCGGGCACTGTCCCTGAAGGAAAAAATCAGCACTTGAGGATGAGTCCATGATCAATGATCCTTCTTGCCGCGAGGCCGACGGGATGACCGCGCGCGTTGACGACCATTACGACGAGAACCAGATCCAGGTGCTCGAAGGGCTCGAGGCGGTGCGCAAGAGACCCGGGATGTACATCGGCTCCACCGACGCCAACGGGC
>CAZLYF010000087.1:9147-10624 GCA_964563725.1 uncultured Oscillospiraceae bacterium | reverse complement strand
GCTGCACCACCTGGTGTATGAGATCGTCGACAATTCCATCGACGAGGCCCTGGCCGGCTACTGCACGCGAATCACGGTGATCCTGCACGGGGACGGCTCGGTGTCCGTGGAGGACGACGGCCGCGGGTTCCCCGTGGGCATCCACCCCCAGACGGGCAGGCCGGCCGTTGAAGTATGCCTCACCATGCTCCACGCCGGGGGCAAGTTCGGCGGAAAAGGCTACAAGGTATCCGGAGGCCTGCACGGGGTGGGCGCTTCCGTGGTCAACGCGCTGTCGAGCCACTTCTGCGTGACGGTCAGCCAGGACGGAAAGCGCTACAGGCAGGAGTATGACCGCGGGAAGATCGCGTATGACCTGAAGGTCATCGGGGACGCCGGTTCGGACGGGACGCTCGTCCGCTTCTGGCCCGATATCAAAACAGACGGCAACCCGGACGGCATCTTTGAGAGCGGCTCGCTCCTGAGCTTCGAGACGCTGCGGTCCAGGATGCGCGAGATGGCCTTCCTCAACCGGGGCATCCGCATCCACATCAGGGACGAGCGCGGCGAGACGCCCGACGAGAGGCAGTACCATTTTGAAGGCGGGATCAGCGAATTCGTCAGGTACCTGAACAAAAACAAGGAAGTCCTCTTTCCTGAGCCGATCTACGTCGAGGGCCTCCGAAACGACGTGTCCGTCGAGATCGCGATGCAGTACAACGACACCTACGCGGAGAACATCTATACCTTCGCCAACAACATCCGCACGCCGGAAGGCGGCACGCATCTGGCCGGGTTTTCGGCGGCCCTCACCCGCGTGGTCAACGACTACGGGCACCGCTACAGGATCCTCAAGGAAGCGGACGCCAACCTCAAGGGCGAGGACGTGCGGGAAAGCCTGGCCGCGGTGATCTCTGTGAAGCTCAAGGAACCGCAGTTCGAGGGGCAGACCAAGTCGAAACTGGGCAACAGCGAGGTCCGGGGCATCGTGGACAGCCTGGTCAGCGAGAAGCTGGGCGCCTTTCTGGAAGAGAACCCTCCGGTTGCCCGCGCGATCCTGGACCGCTGTCTTGGCGCCGCCCGCGCCAGGGAGGCGGCGAGGAAGGCCAGGGACCTGACGCGGCGCAAGACCGTGCTTGAAAGCGCCGCGCTTCCGGGCAAGCTGGCCGACTGCTCCGAAACGGATCCCGCGAAATGCGAGATCTTCCTGGTGGAAGGGGACAGCGCGGGGGGCAGCGCGAAAACCGGACGGGACAGGCACTTCCAAGCGATCCTCCCCCTGCGCGGCAAGATCCTCAATGTGGAAAAGACAAGGCTCGACAAGGTCCTGCTCAACGCTGAGATCAAGAACATGATCACCGCTTTCGGCTGCGGCATCGGGCAGGATTTCAGCCTCGCCCGTCTGCGCTACCATCGCATCGTCTGCATGACCGACGCAGACGTGGACGGTGCGCACATCCGCATCCTGATGCTGACCTTTTTCTACCGCTACATGCGC
>CAZLYF010000087.1:0-9137 GCA_964563725.1 uncultured Oscillospiraceae bacterium | reverse complement strand
GCGCCCCCTGATCGAGCAGGGCTTCGTGTACATCGCGATGCCGCCGCTGTACAAGGTGACCAGGAACAAGCAGGAATGGTACGTGTACGACGACGCGGAAATGGAAAAGCTGATGGAGAGGATCGGCCGGGATCCCAAGCCCGAGATCCAGCGCTACAAGGGCCTGGGGGAAATGTCCTCCGAACAGCTCTGGCAGACGACCATGAACCCCCAGACGCGCACCATGATGCAGGTGTCCGCGCGCGACGCGGTGTCCGCGGACGAGGCCTTCACGCTGCTGATGGGCGACCAGGTCGAACCCAGGCGCGAATTCATCGAGCAGAACTACAACATGGTCGCCGACCTGGACGTGTAGGCCGCCATGCCGGACAGAGGGAACGCACATGAGTGACATCAAGGACAGGCTGCTCCCCACGGATCTTGAAGAGGAGATGAAGAAGTCCTTCATTTCCTACGCGATGGCGGTCATCATCAACCGCGCGCTGCCCGACGTGCGCGATGGCCTCAAACCCGTGCACCGCAGGATCCTGTACGCCATGCACGAGCTGGGCATGACGCCCGACAAGCCTTTCCGAAAAAGCGCACGCATCGTCGGCGATGTGCTGGGCAAGTACCATCCGCATGGCGACAGCTCGGTCTACGACGCCATGGTCCGCCTCGCGCAGGATTTTTCCATCCGCTGCCCGCTGGTGGAGGGGCAGGGCAACTTCGGCTCCGTCGACGGGGACGGCGCCGCCGCCATGCGCTATACCGAAGCGAGGATGAGCCGGCTCAGCACCCACCTCATCGGCGAGATCGACAAGGACACGGTCGATTTCTATCCGAATTTCGACGAGACCCTGACCCAGCCGGCCGTGCTCCCCAGCCGCTTTCCCAACCTTCTTGTCAACGGGTCCAGCGGCATCGCGGTGGGGATGGCGACAAACATCCCGCCCCACAACCTTGGCGAGGTCATCGACGGCGTCATCGCCATGATCGACGATCCCGGCATCGGCCTGGACGGCCTGATGGCGCACATCAAGGGGCCCGATTTCCCCACCGGCGCGACGATCCTGGGCCGCTCCGGCATTAGGGAAGCCTATTTCACCGGCCGCGGCCGCATCGCCGTGCGCGCGAAAAGCGAAGTCGAGACGCTGCCCAACGGGCGCAGCCGCATCATCGTCAGCGAGATCCCCTACATGGTCAACAAGGCGAAGATGATCCAGAAAATCGCCGAACTGGTGCATGAGAAGCGCCTCGAGGGGATCAGCGACATCCGCGACGAATCGGACAGGAACGGCATGCGCGTGGTGATCGACCTGAAAAAGGACGTCCAGTCGGGCGTGGTGCTCAACTACCTCTACAAGCACACCCAGATGCAGGACACCTTCGGGGCGATCATGCTTGCGCTGGTGGACGGCCAGCCCAGGGTGCTGACGCTGATGGAGATGCTCAGGCAGTACATCAGGCACCAGGTGGACGTTGTCACGCGCCGCACGAAATACGAGCTTGAGAAATCCCTCGCGCGCGCGCACATCCTGCTGGGACTGCTCAAGGCGCTGGACAACATCGACGAAGTGGTCCGCATCATCCGCGCCTCCAGGGACGGCGGCGCCGCGAAGGAAGCGCTGATGGCGCGCCTTCAGTTCAGCGAGAAGCAGGCGCAGGCGATCCTCGACATGCGTCTTGTCCGCCTGACGAACCTGGAAGCCGACAAGCTGAAAGCGGAGCACGGCGAGCTGCTCGTGACCATCGCGTACCTGCGCTCCATCCTGGGGGACGAGAAGCTCCTGTACGGCGTGATCAAGGACGAACTCTCCCAGGTGCGCGGCCGTTTCGCCGATCCCCGCCGGACCGGGATCTCCGCGGAGGAGAACGACATCGACATCGCCGACCTCATCCCAGTGGACGACATGGTGGTGACGCTGACGCACCTTGGATACGTCAAGCGTCTGAGCAAGTCCACCTACCGTGCCCAGACGCGGGGCGGCAAGGGCGTGGCGGCGATGACGACGCGCGAGGAGGATTACGCCGAGCAGATCTACGTCGTCAACTCCCACGACGACCTGCTGTTCTTCACCGACCGCGGCCGCGTGCACACGCTCAGGTGTTTCCAGATCCCGGAGGCCGGCCGCACGGCCCGGGGGACGGCCATCGTGAACATCCTGCAGCTGGCCGGCGGCGAAAAGGTCACCACCATGATCCCCATCCCGCAGGAAGACAGCGCGAAGCGGTACCTGACCATGGCCACAAGGGACGGCCTGATCAAGAAGACCTCCCTGGACGAATTCCGCAACCTGGGAAGGACGGGCCTCATCGCCATCCTGCTGCGCGGGGAGGACGAGCTCATCGGCGTTGAACTGACCGACGGGGAGAGGAGCCTCATGCTGGCGACACGGAAAGGCCAGGCGATCTGCTTTGGCGAACAGGGGGTCAACGCCACCGGCCGCGCCTCCCAGGGCGTGCGCAGCATGCGCCTCCATCCGGGAGACAAGGTGATCTCCCTCTGCGTGGTCGAAGAGGAGGCCCAGGTCCTCTGCATCGCCGAAAACGGCTATGGCAAGCGCACCGAAGCGGGCGCCTACCGCGAGCAGGGGCGCGCGGGGAAGGGCCTCATCGCCATGAAGCTGACGGACAAGACCGGGGACCTTGCGGCGATGCTGATGGTGAAACCGGGGGAGGACGTCCTGCTCATCACCGACGACGGAACGGTCATCCGCACGCCCGTGGACGAGATCCGCGTGTGCGGGCGGGCCACGCAGGGGGTCCGCATGATGCGCGTGGCCGAGGGCAGCCGCATCACAGGCGTCGCGCGCGCCGAAGCCGAGGACGGGGAAGACGCGCAGGAGGAAGGCGCGACGGGAGAGGACGCCGGAGGGGCCGCGGAAGCCCCCGGCGCGTCGGAACCCGGGCAGGGCCAGCCGGAAAACAGCTGAAAGGCGAATCAAGGCGCGCGGGAACATCCGCGCGCCTTGCCGTGAACGGATGACAGGCAGGCAAAAGTCCCTGGTCGGCGGGATCTCCATCCTGGGGGCCGCCGGGCTGATCTGCAAGCTGGCGGGCGTCCTCTACCGCATCCCGCTGGCGGACCTGGTCGGGCCCGAGGGGATCGGCGTGTACCAGCAGGTGTTCCCCCTGTACAACCTGCTCCTGACGGTGTCCTCAGCCGGCATCCCCGTGGCGATTTCGCGGATGGTGTCCCACCACATCGCAAGGGACGATCCGCGCAGCGCGAAGAGGGTCTTCCTTGTGGCGCTGCGCATCCTCGCGTCCCTTGGGGCTGTGGCGACGCTGCTGATGATGCTCCTGAGCGGGTGGCTCGCGGACGCGGCGGGGACCAGGGAGAGCGCAGGCGGTTTTTTTGTCATCGCTCCCAGCCTCTTCCTGGTCTGCGTGATGAGCGCGTTCCGCGGGTACATGCAGGGCAGGCGGCGGATGTGGCCCACCGCCGTTTCCCAGCTGATCGAGCAGGTGGGGAAAGTGTTCGTGGCGCTGCCCCTGGCGGCCGCCGGGATGCGGCGGGGCGGTTTTGCCCTGGGCGCAGCAGGCGCGCTGCTGGGCACGTCCATCGCTGAAATGGCGGCCTTGCTGTACATGGGCCTGGACTGCCTCATGAGCCGGGACGATATGCGCAGAGCGCCGCAGGCGCCCGGGCTTCTCCCCATCGGCTACGGGGCGGCCGCACGGGAACTGATGGCGGTCTCCATCCCCATTACCATCGGCGCCTGTATCGTGCCGCTGGCCGGCGCCGCGGACGCGTTCATGCTGGTCAGGCTCATGGACGGCTTCCTCAAGCCCGGGGAAGCGCTCGTCTCCTACGGCGTGTATTCCGGGCTGGTCCTCCCCCTGATCAACGTGCCGACCGCGCTGGCTATGGCGACGGCCGCCAATCTCGTCCCGTCCATCTCCTCCGGGCTGGCCAGGGAGGACTTCGGCCATATCCGCAGGGAGTCCGCGACGGGGCTGCGCGTCGCGGCGGCGGTGGGCTTTCCCGCCTCCGCAGGCCTGAGCCTGCTGGCGGAGCCCATCCTGTTTCTCCTGTTTGGCGGGGGCGGGCAGTACAGCGCCGTGCAGCTGCGCCTGGGCGCCCGGCTGCTCGAGGTGAGCAGCCTGACGATCCTCCTGTTCACACAGGTGCAGGCCACCAGCGGCATCCTCCAGGGGCTGCACAGGCAGAGGATCCCCATGTATACGCTCGCCGTCGGGGTCGCAGTCAAGGTGGCCGTCAACTACAGCCTCGTGCGCCTCCCCGGCATCGGCATCAGCGGAGCGCCGCTGGCGTCCCTGCTGTGCTATTTTGTCAGCATGGTCCCCAACCTGTACTGCGTCGCGCGATATGCGCGCATGCGGCTCAGCGCGAGGGACCTGGTGTTCAGGCCGGCGGCGGCGACCCTTTTGATGTCGGCGGCGGTGCTTGGCATGAAGAGCCTGCTGGGGGACAGCCTGCAGCGCTCCTGGGGGTGGATGCTGGCGACGATCTTCGCGGCCTGCGCCGTGTACGCCGCCGCCGCCCTGCTCCTGGGCGCCGTCAGACGGAGCGATCTGCCGCGAGGCGGGAAGAGGAGGACTGGATAAGATGCATTCCATCACCGTGGTGGCCCTGGGACCGGGCGCGCCGGAGCTGATGACCCTTGGCGCCCTTGACCGCCTGTCAAAGGCGGGGCGCGTGCTGCTCCGGACCGGGCGCCACGGCGCGGCGGGCCTGCTCAGGGAACGCGGCATCGCCTTTGAGACGCTCGACGGGCTGTATGGCCTCAGCGCCGATTTCGACGCCTTTGCGGCTTCCGCCGCGGAACGCGTCCTGGCCCTCGCCGCGGAAGGCCCGCTGTGCTACGCGGTCCCCGACCCGGGGCAGGACGAGACGGTGCGCCTGATCCTGTCCGGGGCGCCCGAGGCGGAAGTCCTTCCAGGGGTGGCGATGGCGTCCTTCGCGCTTGCGGCCGGGCCCGGCGGAGGCCCCTGCCTCCTGTCCGCCGCCACGGGGCTTCAGGTCACGGATTCGCAGAAGCCCGTGTGCGTGACGGAGATCGACAGCAGGGAACTGGCGGGCGAATGCAAGCTGAAGCTGCTCAGGCACTACGACGCCGACTGCGCCGTCCTTTTTTTCCCGCCGGGGCAAGGCCCCTCGCGCAGGCCGGAAAAGACCGTCCTGGAAGAGCTTGACAGGCAGCCGCGCTACGACCACACGGCCTCCGCCCTAGTCCTGCCCAAGCCCCTGCTTGAAAAGCGCCGTCATGACATCCAGGACCTGATCGCGCTGATGGCCAGGCTGCGCGCCCCGGGCGGCTGTCCCTGGGACCGCGAGCAGACCCACAGGTCGCTTTCGAGATACCTCGTGGAGGAAGCCTACGAAGCCGTCCACGCCATCGGCGAGGAGGACTGGCCGCACGCCGAGGAGGAGCTTGGGGATGTGCTGCTGCAGGTGGTTTTCCACGCGGACGTCGGGGAGCAGCACGGGACCCTTGACATGGGCGGCATCACGAGCGCCGTGTGCGCGAAGCTCATCGCGCGGCACAGGCATGTCTTTGGGGAAACCGTGTGCCGCACCGCCCGGGAAGTGACGGACAGCTGGGAAAAGATCAAGGCGCAGGAGCGGGGCGGCGGGACCGCATCGGACGGGATGCTGGAACTGCCCCGCGGGATGTCCCCCCTGCTGCGGGCGCTGAAGGTCCAGGAGAAGGCCGCCCGGTGCGGATTTGACTGGGACAGGCCCGAGCCCGCCCTTCACAAGGTGATCGAAGAGGCGCGGGAGGTGCTGGACGCGCTTGAAAAGGGGCTGGACCCCGCGGAGGAAACGGGCGACCTTTTCTTCTCCTGCGTCAATGCCGCGCGCCTGATGGCCGTCATGCCGGAGGAAGCGCTCACCCAGGCCACGGAAAAGTTTATCCGCCGCTTCCGGCACATGGAAAAAATGGTGGAATCTGAGGGGAAAACGCTGCAAGCCTTGACACTGCCCCAATTGGATGTATACTGGGAGCGAAGCAAGAGCAAGATGGGGTGACCGTTCGCTTCATCATGAAAGCAAGGAGGGTTCGGCATGAACAAGACAGAACTGATCGCTGCCGTCGCCAAGGCGTCGGGCCTGAAAAAGGCGGACGCCGAGAAGGCCGTCAACGAGGTGGGGAAAACCATCATCAGCGTGCTGAAAAAAGGCGAGAAGGTCCAGGTAATCGGATTTGGCACCTTCGAGTCCAGGAAGCGCCCCGCGCGCATCGCCCGCAATCCCCGCACCGGAGAAGAGATCAAGGTCCGCGCATCCAAGGCGCCCGCGTTCAAGGCAAGCAAGGCCTTCAAGAAAGAACTGAACTGACGGGAGCCTGGCCGAAGCCAGCAAAGCAACGGGTCGGCGTGGGCCGTCCCGTTTTTTAGGTTCAGGCCGGCCACAGGGCCGGACGGACGGCCGGGACAGACGAGGAGCAGCAGATGCGGCTGGACAAATACCTGAAGGTATCAAGGATCATCAAGCGCCGCACCGTCGCTAAGGAAGCCTGCGACGGCGGGCGGGTGACGCTCAACGGGCGCGCGGCGAAAGCGGGCGCGGACGTCAAGCCGGGGGACCTCATGGAGATCCGCTTCGGGAGCAGGCTCGGGCGTTACGAGGTCCTCGGGGTGCCGGAGACCGTGCGCAAGGAGAACGCCCCTGAGATGTACCGCGTGATCTCCGAGGACGGGGAAGTCCTCTCCCAGCGCAACTGACCGGGCAGGAAGAGAGGCGGGTCCGATGGCAGCCTTTGTCGACCGCGCGCCGCTGCGCGTGAAAGCCGGGGACGGCGGCAACGGGTGCGTGTCGTTCCACAGGGAGAAATTTGTCCAGGACGGCGGCCCCGACGGGGGCGACGGGGGCGACGGGGGCGACGTCGTCCTTTTTGCCGACCACAACATGCACACCCTGCTCGACTTCAGGTACCGGTCGAAATTCGAGGCGGAACGCGGTGCTGATGGCACGCAGGGCAGGAGCCGGGGAAAGTCCGGGGAGGCGCTCCTGATCCGGGTCCCGGTCGGCACTGTGGTCAGGCTCCGGGAGTCGAACGCCGTCGTGGCCGACATGTCCGACGCCGGCGCGGAGCACCGGCTGCTCAGGGGGGGCCGGGGCGGCTTTGGCAACGCGCGCTTCGCGACGCCGACAAGGCAGGCGCCCAATTACGCCAAGCCCGGGATGAAAACCGTCTGGCACGAGTTCATCCTGGAACTGAAAACGATCGCGGACGTGGCGCTCGTGGGCTATCCCAACGCGGGGAAGAGCTCGATCCTCGCGGCAGTGACCGCGGCCAGGCCGAGGATCGCCGATTACCCCTTCACGACCCTGACGCCGAACCTGGGCATCGTGTCGCGGCACGGCGCCCAGTTCGTGCTCGCGGACATCCCCGGCCTGATCGAGAATGCGAGCGAGGGGGCGGGGCTGGGCCATGATTTTCTCCGGCACGCGGAAAGGACCCGGCTTCTGATCCACGTGGTGGACGCGGCGGGCAGCGAAGGGCGGGACCCCGCGGAGGACCTCGGGCTGATCAACCGCGAGCTTGCGCGTTACGGGGAGCTGGGCGGCAAGCCCCAGGTCATCGCGGCGAACAAGATGGACCTGCCGGAGGCGGCCGGGAACCTTTCGGGGCTCAGGGAGGCCGCGGGCGACGTGCCGGTGTTTCCCGTCAGCGCAGCGACGACCCAGGGGCTTGACGGCCTGATGGACGCCGTGGCGGGCCTGCTCGCCGGCCTGCCCCCTCCGGAGCGCTTTGAGGAGACGCCCTTTGACGGACAGGAGGCGGACGGCTTTGAAGTGAGGAATGAGAACGGCGTGTATGTCCTGTCGGGCGCCTCGATGGACCGGCTGATTTCCAGCGTCAACTTCGGCGACAACGAGAGCATGAAATGGTTTCACCGCACGCTGCGCCGCCACGGGGTGATCGACGCGCTGCGCCGGGCCGGGGCCGCCCAGGGAGACAGCGTGCGCATCGGGGACATGGAGTTTGACTTTGTCGAATAGCCCGCGTCCGCCCATGGCCGGGCTTTCCGGCGAAGGGCGGGGCGGATGGAGGAATGGGATGGAAATCAGCAGCAGTCAGCGCGCCGCGCTTCGGTCCCTGGCCAACGCGCTCAAGGTGGTCCTGTACGTGGGCAAGGAGGGGGTCGGCGACAGGACGGTCAAGGAGGCGTACGACGCCCTGCAGGCAAGGGAACTGGTCAAGTGCGCGGTGATGAGGAACGCGCCTCTTTCAGCCCGGGAGGCCTGCGAAGAGATCTGCCGCAGGACGGGCGCGGCGCCCGTGCAGGTCATCGGGAACAGGTTCGTGCTCTACCGCAGGAACGACAAAAATCCGGTGATCGAAATCTAAACGCCCGGCGCGCCCCTCAAGCCGTGGGCTTTGCGGGCCGGGGGACCGAGAGGAACGCGGCCGCCGCGCCCAGGGTGTTCCCGGTCACGGCTGCCGACAAAAACAGGAGCGGCGCCGCGCGCAGGCCTCCCGCCGCGCTCAGGCCCGCGGCAAAATAGAAGGCGTCCGCGATGCAGTGCTCAAAGCCCGGGAGGATGAAGGCGGGAACGCCAAGCAGGATGGCCAGGTACTTGCCCTCCGGGCGCGGGCTGCGCCTGTAGGCCTCCACGGTGACAAAAACGACCAGCCCGCAGAAAAAGGCGCGCACCAGCGTCTGGGGCCAGGTCTGCGCCAGTTTGGCCGCGCACAGGGGCGCCGCGGGGGCGGCGCCCCCCGCCGCCCAGCTGAAGGAGACCCCCGTGAGGAAGGCGCCCGCCAGGTTCCCCGCGAGCGCGACGGCGAGCGCGGGGACGCCTGCCTTTCCCTGCTCGGGCAGGTAGCCGCAGCGCCCCGTGTACAGCGGAAGCCCGAACTCGCAGACCACGAACAGGCCGAAGGAGAAAAGCACCGCGCCCAGATAACGGCTTTCGCAGGAGAGATAGACGCAGCCGCCGACGCCGATGACCACGCCCGCCATCACGGAGTGTAGGAAAAATCGTTTCATGTGACCGTTCCTTTTGCTACCGGACGCCGGTTTCTGTTTGATGACGACAGGATACCGCAGACCCCCTGCGCCGGTCAAGCGGGCGTTTGGCGGGATCCGGCGCAGGGGACGCCTTGCCGCGGGGAACGCCCGGTGTTATTGACCCGCCAAATAAACACTAGACATTTCCGGTTGGATTTGTTATACTG
>CAZLYF010000086.1:0-14364 GCA_964563725.1 uncultured Oscillospiraceae bacterium | reverse complement strand
GACGAGGTGATGGGACAGGTCTACGCGGAGCTCGGCACGATGAACGCGGAAAACGACCTCCGGCCGGCCGGAGGCGAAAACACGGTCGTCCTGTTCAAGAGCTGCTTCCCCAACAGCGACGTGGGGGACGGCATCCATGACGAAAAGGAGATCTACCTGAGCCTCCTCGGCTATATCGAAAGCAGGCCCGACAAGCTGTTCATCCTGGCCACGCCGCCGCCGATGCAGTTCATCTCCAATCCGCGCAGGACGAGGGAACTGTGCGGCTGGCTCGCGGACCGCGAGGCCGGATGGCTGTCGGGCCTCGGCACCGGCAACGCGTTCGTGTTCGACCTCTACAACGTGCTCACCCACCCCGACGCGCATCACCGGATCGAGGCCGGCAGGGAGGTCCACGCCGTGGTGAGGGGGGCGGACACGCTGTGGTACGACTCGTCCGGGGACGACCACCCCAACCGGCAGGGCAACGAAAAGGCGGCCGGGGAATTCGCCGGGCTGCTCAAGCACTGGTACGCCCAGTTCGCCGCGCGCCTCGCGGGGGAGGCGGAAACCCCTGCCCTGCCCTGGGAAACAGGCGGGGCCGCGCTGCCGCCCGAGTTGGAGCCGGAGGCAACCGCTTCCGACCTGCCCACGGCCGAGCCGGCCGAACCGGAGCCGACCGCCGCAAAGGAAGCCTCCGCGGCGCCGCTCCTGTCCGGACGGAGCGCCCCGGGGCTGGTGCTGGTCCCCGACCCGCTGTCCGCGGACAACCCGATCTATCCGGAGGGGGCGGCGGCCCTGCCCTCCGCCGGGGAGTCGCTGAGCGACCCCGGCCTCGGCACCGCCTATACCCGCGTCACGGGCGACTCCGCCATGCGGCACGAGCGCAGCCGCTTCGATCCCTTCAATGCCGACAAGTCCCTCGTGCTCCTGTACGACTGCCATGAAGGCTGCTTCCGGGTCTGCCGCGCCTCCGTCCCCTATGACGCGCAGGAAAACCGGGTCTGCCGGCTGGACATGGAGGAACCCCGCTGGGACCCCGTGGACCCGGATCTCCTCGCGGGCCTCAGCGGCTTTCGGATCGTCCGCTTCAGCGTGTCGAGCGGCGAGACGGCGACGCTGAAGGATTTCGCCCTCGATCCCAGGGTCGGCCCGGTCATCGCCGCGGACAGCGGCCTCTACTGCGTCACCGCCAGGGGCGAGGGCGAAAGCTCCCTGGACGGGCGGTGGTGGGCCCTGGCGCTCCAGGGCAGCGCGGGCGACTGCGCGATCCGCTGTCTGTTCACATGGGACCGCGACACGGACACCGTGCCGGGGCTGCTGACGCTTGACGCCGGCACCTGCGGGATCGACTGGGTGGGCATGTCCCCGAAGGGGACCTGGGTGGTGATCGCCGGCGCCTACAACAACGCCCCGCCGCTCAGGGGGATGGTGATCGCCGATTTGGCCCTCTCCTCCTTCCACCAGATCGACCGCGACAGCAGCCGCTCGGACACGGGCCTGGACAGCGCGGGCAGGGAAGTGCTGGTCATGTACGACTCAGGGACCGGCTTCATCGACCTGGTCCCGCTGGATCCCTCAACGCGGCCGGTGCCGGAAGGGGACGAGTCGCGCTACGAAGGCACGGGCCGCGTCCCCCTGCTGCGGCTGGAATACTCGGACGATTCGCCATTCGCCCTGTCCTCGGAGGTCCACATCTCCTGCAGCGCGCAGCGGTGGGCGCTGGTGTCGGCCTCCGCCGCGCCGGGCGCCCCCCAGCGCAGCTGGCTCGACGGAAGCATCGCGCTGCTGCGCCTGGACCCCTCGGCGCCCGAAACCTACCTGGTCGCGAAGACCCACAACGTGACCGGGGACTACTGGGAAGAAACGCAGGGGACGCTCACACGGGACGGAAAGACGGCGCTGTGGGCGGCAAACTTCGGCAAGGACCCGGGCATGCTCCGGCTGTTCCTGATGCGGATGGACCTGCCGTAATGACAGGTGTCCGGACAAACGTGAATGAAGGAGGAGGCAAACATGAAACGTCTTTTCTGCCTGCTGCTGGCCTTCATCCTGCTCCCGATGGTCCCGACCGGCACTGTCAAAGCCTCCGAAACCGTCACCATCCTGAGTGTCACGCCCGACAAAAACATCGCGTATATGTACGAAGACATCACCTACACGGTCGCTACTTCCGGCACGACGACGGGCGACACGCGGTACCAGTATTTCATTTACGTGAACGGAAAGGATCAGTCGTTCAACGGTATGTTCGCCAGTCAAGTTTCGAACCTCAGCACGACCGTGTTCAAGGTCCATTGCTATATGGCGGGGGATTACAAGCTTGGATGCGCGGTTGTCCAAAAGGGAGTACGTTATCCCCAGATGGTAGGAATGGAAAGAGGAGCACCAGACAAAGTCAGCCCGGTCACGAAGGTCGCCTACGAGCTGAACGGGGGCATCGTTTTCCCGGACAGGACCAGCGCGAAAACGGGCGAGAGCCTTGCGTGGACCTCGACCGCGTACGACGGGTTCGCGCCCCTCAAGTACAACTGGAACATTCTGTGTGACGGGAACCCGGTCATGGCGTGCAGCGGGCTGAAAACCACGAAAACGGTGACCTGCCAGCTGGAACAGCCCGGCGCCTACGACGCGGTGGTCTGGGTCTACGACGACGGCGGCACGGTCAAATACGCAAAGAGTGCCGTCAGCGTGCCTGTCGCCCAGGGCCTGTCCATCAAGAGCGTCCAGGCCAATCAGGAGATCGCGAAGACGGGCGAGAACCTCCGCTGGACGATCCTCGAGCCGGTCGGGGGGAAGGGGTTCAACAGCTGCCAGTTCTCTTTCGACGTGTACAGGGACAACGCGCTGATCCACAAGAATCCCTGGAACAAGTCCGTCAACCTCAACTGGAAGGCCGACAAGCCCGGCAACTACAAGGCGGTGGCCTACGTCACGGACGGGACGGAACAGGGGGCGAAATCGAGCCCCGTCACAAGGGTCGCCGATCCCATGGCCATCGTGAGCGTCAAGGCGAACCGCACGAGCGCCCCGGTGGGCGCTGAGATCATCTGGACGACCGCGACCTCGGGCGGGATCGACCCGGAGTACTGCTTCGACCTGTTCAGGGACGGACAGCCTATCGCAGACACCAATTTCAGCTATTCGAACGCGTTCACCTGGAAAACGGCGGCTTCGGGCAGCTACCGCGTCACGGGGACCGCCTTCGACGCGTTCGGGGACCTGCTCACAAAGGACAGCGCGGCCGTCGCCGTCAGCGCGTCCTCGAAGCTGGCGGTGAAAAGCATCCACGCCGACAGGACGAAGGCGGCCGTCGGGGAGAAGATCACCTGGACGGCGGTTGCAATGGGCGGGAGCGGAAGCAAGTCCTACAAATTCGAGGTCTACAAGAACGACGTAAAGCTGCCCCTTCCCGCCGCGTTCGCCACGTCCGCGCAGTACGGCTACACGCCGACTGCCCCGGGAAAGTACAAGGCGGCCGTCTACGTGAAGGACGCTACGGGCAGCACCACCTCCCCCGTGTACAGCGAGGAGACCTCCGTGCAGGCCCTGGTGCCGCTGTCGGCGGGCCTGCCGCACGCCTTGCCCGTCTTCGTCTCGCTGCCGCCGCAGTCTGCGGCCTTTCGCCTTCCGGAGATGGTGGCCGTTCGCCCCCTGCCGGAGCCGACCGACGCGTTGAGGACCGCAGCCCCCAAGGTGACGACCAGGCCCCCGGCCAAGACCGTCACGCCCAGGCCGGCACCAACGGGGCCCACGCCGGGCTACCCCCTTCCGACTGCGACGTCTTCCATCCTGACGCCCGCTCCGCTCACGCCTGAACCAGTCACGCAGGCGCCATACATCGCGACGCAGGCGCCATCCATCGTGACGCCCCCGCCGTATCCTGTGGTCATCATGGTCACAGGGATGATCAGCTTCTTCGCCACGCCCACGCCGGGGATCGACTGAACCAAGGGTCCAGGGAAAGGAGACGCCATGAAAAGGATCGCCATCCGCCTGCCCGCGGCCCTGTGCGCCGCGCTGCTGCTGCTCGCGGCCTGCCCCGCGCAGGCCGCTCCGGAAAACCTGTTCGCGAAGATGAACACCACGGACCTGTCCATCAAGGCCTTCGACGCCGGCATCTTCTCCAAACGGCCGACGCTTCTTTACCTGTGGGCGAGCGGACGCAGCGTCTGCACCGACGAGCTCAAGGGGCTGCAGGCCATCAGCCGGGAGTACGCGGGCCGGATGAACCTGGTTGGCGTGCTGCTCGACGCGGTCACCCAGGACGGCCGGTCGATCGACCAGGCCGCGCTCACTTCCGCGAAGAAGTCGCTCAACGCCGCGGGCGCAAGCTTTCCCAACATCATCGGCAGCCCGGAACTGTACGGGCTGATGAACAGCCTTGGGGTCTCTGCGGTCCCGACCGTCTGGTTCGTGGATACGGGAGGCGCGGTCCTGTACCAGTCGGTCGGCGCGCTGGGCGCGGATGGGTACCGGGAGCTCATCGACGACCTCCTGGCGGGACATTCGGCCCAGGCGGACATCGCGAAGGACCAGACCATACAGCACAACCTGTACTTCGACGATTTCGAAAGCGGGAGCCGGCACTGGGCCCTCCAGCCGGGCTGGAAACTGGTCCAGGAAGGAAGCAACACGGCTCTGCAGGGGACCGGCCACGTCTGGGCGGTGCTGAAGGAGGGTTCCTGGCGGGACTACGCCTTCTCCGCCCGCTTCAAGCTGAGCTCCGGGACGATCCATTTCAGCTTCAGGCGGAGCGAGGTCACTGGCGGGCTGAACAGGTACTTCGTCGGCGTCGACGGGAACAATCTGTATTTGCATAAGCAGGCCGGGAACAGCTTCGACGAGCTCGCCTCCGCGCGGCTCAGGCTGGACCGCGGCTGGCACGAGATACGCATCGCCGCTGCCGGAGGGCTGATCAACGTCTCGGTGGACGGCAAGCTGCGCCTCGTGCACGAGGACAGGGATCCCATCGTATCCGGAGGCATCGCCTTCGAGACCCTGGACAACTCCGTGTGCCTTGTGGACGAGGCGGGGGTCGCGTCGGTCACGGCCGGCGACCTCAGGAAAAGGCTGTAGCGCCTCCCTGTACGGCTGTCGCAGGAACGCGGCACCAGGGAGGATGCAGCGCGGCGCCGCATGAACGGAGGGTATCCGCATGAACGGCTTTCGCTTCCTGCCGGCGGCTGCCGCGGCGCTGGCGCTGATCCTGCCTTCCCGCACCGCGGGGGTCTCCCCGGGGGCGCCCCCGCGCGGCGGCGGCTACGGGGTCTTCCTGAGCGTCGACGACCCCTTCGAAGGGCTCGGCAGGATCAGCGGATACAGGACCGTCGTCATCGACGCGATGTATTTTGACCGGGAAGACGTGGACATCCTTCACAGAAACGGGCAGACGGTGCTCTCCTACCTGAACGTCGGCTCGCTCGAGAGCTTCCGCCCCTGGCATTCCCGGTTCGCGGACATCCTGCTCGGGCCCTATGAGAACTGGGACGAGGAGAGCTGGGTGGACGTCTCGGACGGCGGCTGGCAGGCCTTCGTGGCCGGCCTCGCGGCGGAATACATCGGAAAAGGCGTCGACGGCTTCTTCGTCGACAACTGCGACGTCTACTGGGAGTTCCCTTCGCCGGAGATCTACTTTGGATTGTCGCGTCTCCTGGAGTCGCTGTCGGCGACCGGGAAAAAGGTGGTCGTCAACGGAGGCGACGCCTTCGTCCGCGAATACTGGAGGCGGAACGGGTCGGTCGCCGGCATCCTGACCGGGATCAACCAGGAGACCGTCTTCACGGCCATCGACTTTGAGACCGGCAGGCTGACCAGGTCCGATCCCGAGGATTTCCGCTGGTATATGGACTACCTCAGGTTCTTCGCGGAGACCGGCGCGGACATCTACCTGCTGGAATACACCCGCGACGCGGCTCTCGCCGACGACATCGCGCGGTATTGCGCCCGGAACGGCTGGCTGTGCTATGTTTCCGACTCGATCGAGCTGGACTGAGCCCCGGGCGCGGCCGGACGGACCGCAGGCGAAGCGAAGGAGGATGATGGATATGAAGAAGATACTGGCAAGCCTGGCTTCGGTCCTGTGCGCAACGCTGTTCCTGCAGACGGGCGGCGCGCTGGGCGGGGAAGGCAGCCTGTTCTACGACGGCTTCGAAAACGGCGGCCGCGGCTGGGACCTGGAGGCGGGATGGACGCTGGCGGAGGACGGCGCGGATCCGGTCCTGAAAGGGTCCGGCCACAGCTGGGCGGCGCTCAGGGAAGGAAGCTGGGGCAACCTCGCCTTCTCCGCCCGCTTCCGGCTCAGCGTAGGAGCGATCCATTTCAACCTCCGCAGGAATTTTATCCCCGGCGGGCAAGACAGATACTTTGTCGGGATCATCAGGAGCAGGGTATATCTTCACAGACAGGCCGGGAACAGCTTTGCCGAACTGGCCGGGGCAGAACTGGACCTGGACGACGGCTGGCACAGGATCGACATCAGGGCCTGGGAGGGCCGGCTCAACGTCCTTGTCGACGGGGTCCTGTACATCATCCACGAGGACAAGGCTGTCCTCGCACCCGGCCATGTCGCCCTGGAGACGCTCGAAAACTCCGTCTGCCTCGTGGACGACGTGCGCATCGCGGAAGCCGGTCCCGGCGACCTCGCCGCCGACTGGAAAAGCGCAATGACCGCGGTCTCTCCGGAACTGATCGTCCCGGACGAAACGCACGGCGGCAACCTGGTGCTGTCGGGCAGCGAGGCGCTCCTCATCGAGAACACCGCCTGGCTGCAGCAGGGCCATATCACCGTCAAGGACCGGGCGAAGCTGGTCATCCGCGACGCCGCGCTCATATTGGGGCGCGGGAGCGAACCGACCGTCCATACCTACATCAACGTCGAGAAGAACGCGACGCTTTCGATCGAGCGATCCACGATCGTCCCCGACCGGACAGGCGGCCTGGTGGTCGTCAGGAATTCCGGGACCCTGTCGATGACCGGCTCGCCCACCCAGATCCACCTGCTGGAGATGTACAGGGGCGGCAGGCTCACCATGACCGACTCGGAGATGGTGGGCCCCATCGGCGGCCTGCTGCAGGTCACCGGAGGCGACTCGAGGGTCGCGCGCTCGACCCTTGGCGCCCTTGCCCTGGCCGTGCCAAAGAACGCTTCCTGCACCGTGAGCGGGCTCGCGTCCGGAACCCATCTCGACGCCTGGGACGTGCGGGACCTGATCCCCAAGGCGGGGTATGGCCTGGTCCTCGAAGACGTGACGATCCTCAGGGACGACCTTCAGCCCGGGCCCTATGAGCGGGGCTGGCTCTTCTTCGCGGACGCCGGCGCCCGGCTGGAGGTCTCCGATTCCGAGCTCCGGAAGGTGTTCTTCCGGCTGGATCACGAAAAGGCCGCGTTCGACGGCCTGCGCATCGGGGTCCCCTGCAGCGTGAGCTTCAGGAAGATCAGGCTGGACAACGTCGTCATGCGCGGTCAGTGGCCCTTTGAGATCTTCGACTCCACCCTCTCCGTCAGCAATTCCGACTACCTCTTCCTGCAGCCGAGCGGGACGTCGAAGATCACCCTGACCGACTCGCACATGTGCGAGTTCATCCCCCGGAACTTCAAGGGAACGATCACCTTCGAGAACTGCAGCTGGACGATCGCCGGGGAGATCATTGGCGGGGCGGCCTACCACTCCCTGTCCAACAACTTCACCATGAAGGGGAGCCTCACGCTCGGGTCGGAGCTCAGGCAGAGCCTACAGTGGCGGGACGCGAAGGTCACGCGGGAATATGTCGCCTCCGTCGCCGACGCGGAAGGCTGCCCCTTGGAGGGGTTTACTGTGAAGGTGGACGGCAGGTCCTATACGACGGACGGCAGCGGTGAAGTGCGTTTCAGCCTGGTCCACGAGGAGGACAGTTACCGCAAAGCGCGGCTGCTGGAGGTCTTCAGCGGGGCGGAAGCGGTCGCCCGCAAACAGGTCGATTTCTTCACGGCGACCCCCATCCGGATCAGGGTGGACTGAGCTCCGGGCGTTCCCCGCTCAGGGGCGGCGGAACGAAGTCCAGCAGCGGGTTCCAAAGCCGCGGGCCCAGAAAGGAGGAGAGGCATGGAACCGATGCAATGGGAAATCGACATCCCGGTCCTGCGAAACAGGCTATTCAAGCGGTACATTGCCAAGGTTTTTTCGGTCTGCTACCTGGCGCTCTTTCTACCCGTCCTGCTGTTTACGGGCTTTGACCCGCGCCTGGTCCAGGCGGCGCTGGTCGTCGCCGGAGCGGCGATCCTCGTCTTTCTCCTCTGCGCCCCCTTCCTGCGCGGCAGGTTCCTGGCCTGCTACAACCTCGACGCGTCCGGAGTCAGCCAAGGCCTCCGACAGGTATGGAACGACCCCAAGGAGGAGGGCTGGGCAAAATTTTTCATCAAGGATGCTTTGTTCCTGTCGGCCGGGGGCTGGGTTGCGTACGGCCGGCCGTCCGGCGGCTTGTTCGCCATGGAGAAGGAGGTCCTGCACTTGAGCTGGGACCGGGTGCTCAAGGTCGTTTCCGTCCCTTCCCGGCGGCTGATCCTGCTCAAAGGAGACCCGCGCCCGACCCTGGCCATCTACTGCCCGGAAAGCAAC
Source organism: uncultured Oscillospiraceae bacterium (assembly GCA_964563725.1). Classification (GTDB taxonomy): domain Bacteria; phylum Bacillota; class Clostridia; order Christensenellales; family Aristaeellaceae; genus CAZLYF01. The sequence continues at coordinate 5,788 of CAZLYF010000086.1, read as the reverse complement.
CTTGGCCAGATCCAAGCCTCGGTCAGGGCAATGACGGCCGGACGGACATTCGCCGTGAAAGGGGAGCCCGGCGGCAAAACCCCGAGTCCATCCGGCGGGGAGACGTCAGAAAAACAGGACCGCGATCCCCGCCACCGACAGCGCCGCGCCGGCCACGTCGCGGACGCTGAGTTTCTCCCTGAGGTACAGGACGGAAACAGGCAGGATCAGGACCGGCATCGTCGACTGCAGCGCTGACGCGACGGCGGCCTTGGCCATCTTCAGGGAAAACATCGACAGCAGCACGCCAAACAGCGTGCCCAGAACGGCGCCGGAGAGCATCACGAGCCGTCCCCGGGGGGAGGCCGCCGCCCGCTTCACCTCCGGCCATTTCTTGAAAAGGGCCGTGATCAGGACCATGCCGAGGAGGCCGCCGGCCAGCCGGACCTGCGTCGCCGGCAAAGGGCCGATGTCCCTGAGCCCGTATTTGCTGAAGATGGTCCCCACGGCCTGCCCGAGGGCGGCCAGCAGCGCGAAGGCGAGGCCCGCGGGCTTCGCTTTCGCGCCGCGGTCCGCGCCCCGCCTGCGGACCACCAGCAGGATGCCCGCCAGCACCAGCGCGACGCCGGCGCTGTCCAGCGCGTCCAGTCGTTCTCCGAAGACCGCGAAGCTCAGCAGCGCTGTCATCACGGGGGCAAAGGAAAACACCAGCAGCGTTACGCGCGCGCCGATCGTCTGGAAACTTTTGAAGATGAAGGTGTCCCCGAGCGCGAAACCGATCACGCCGGACACCAGCAGCATCGTCGTGGGCAGACCCGTCCAGGGCGGAAGCGCGGCGCCGCCCGAGGCGAGGCTCAGCAGCGTGACCAGCGGCAGGCCGAGCGCCAGCCGCCCGAAATTCAGGCTGCCGCCGTCCAGCCCGTGCCCGTTTTTTTCCGTCACGACGCTGTTGAGTGTCCACAGGACCGCTGCCCCGAGGGCGGCGAGGGCACCGAGCTGTTCCATGCGTTCAGCCCCTTTCGGTCTCCCTGCGCCTTTCCCGGCGGGTCGGCGCGCCCTGACGGGGTCAGGGGCTCCCGCATCTTACCTCAGGGCGCGGGGCTTTGGAAGGGAGGACGGGGAGCTGCCGCCGCGCAGCAGCGCGTTCGCCGGATCCCGCCGCGGCCTCAGCTGCCGCCCTGACCGGGAGGCGCGGCGCGCTTCTTTTCGAAATCGCTCCTCCGCAGCCTGTACAGGTCAAGGCTTTGCCCCGCGTGGGCATGCGCGCCGGCGCGGACGAAGCCGGTTTTTTCAAGGACGCGTCCGGAAGCCGCGTTCCCGGCCTCCACGGTCGCGAGGTATTCGTCGTGCCCGTAGGCCGAAAACAGGAAGTCCAGCGCGGCCATCGCCGCTTCGGTCGCGTAGCCCTTTCCCCAGCTGTCGCGGCTGTATCCGAACAGGAACTCGCAGCCGCCAAGCTCCTCCGACCACCTGAAGCCGCAGTATCCAAGGTAGTTCCCGCCTGCCCGCTTAATGACCGCGAACTCGGCGCCGGCAGGCGAGAAATCCGCGGCGCATTCCTCAAGGAAGAGCCGGAGCCTTTCCCGGTATCCGAGCCTCGTCACGCCGCCCGTGAATTCCCTGGCCACCGGGTCGGTCAGCATCGCGTAGAAGCGGTCGAAATCCCCTCTCTCCGGCCTGCGCAGGAGGAGCCTTTCTGTGTGGATGATCATGATTGCTTCCCGCTTTCTCCCGGTCCCGCCCTGTCGATCAGCTCCTTAAAAAGCTCCATCCCGAACACGGATCGGTAGGGTTCGCCTTCCCCGACCTCATAGGTGTTTTTCCCGTCCGGCCCGCGCCCGGCGCGCAGCAGCAGCGCGTCGCCGCGCCGCTGCCCGAAGAGGTCCGCGGCGTAGGCGTACAGGTGGGTCACGAAGAGCACCGTGACGCCCGCGTCGGCAAGGGCCGGCACGATCTCCCCGGCCAGGCGCTTCCCGTCAAGGGGCAGGGTGCTCTGAAAGGACTCGTTCATCAAAAGCAGCCCGCCCGGCTTCAGCTTCCCGACGATGTCGCTCAGCCTGCGCAGCTCGGCTTCCAGGCGGCCCATCCCGGGCCGCTCGTCCTCCGCGCCGGAAAAATGGGTGAACACGCCGCTGAACGGGGGGCAGCGGTATTCCCGGGCCGTCACGAACAGGCCGCCCTGCGCCATCAGCTGCGCGAGGCCCACGCTGCGCAGGAAGGTGGTCTTGCCGCCCTGGTTGGGCCCGGTGATCAGCACCTGCCGTTTCCCCGTGAAGCGCAGGCTGTTCGCCTTAGGCAGCCGGCGCTCCCTGAGCGCGAGGCTCGCGTCGACCAGCGACTCGGCGCTGAATTCCCCGGCCTCCGCCGCGACCACCGGGTCGCACAGCGGCACGCCCAGCGCTTCGAGCTGACGGCGTAGCCCGGCGCAGCCCACGAGGAATCCTGTCTGAAAACGTAGCTTTTCAAAAAAGCGCCGGAGGGAGCGGTTGAAGCCGGCGACGGCCCTGTGCACGGGCGCGAGCGCGCCTTCGACGATCTCCTCCGCGTTCCTGACCAGCACGATGCCCGAAAGGGGGATCACCGCTTCGCCGGGCCCCGGACGTTTTTTCCCCCGCGCGGCCGGCCCGCCCAGCCCGTCAAGCCGGGTATCCGCCTGCTTGAGGCCTTCCCCGATGTGGCCGCTGACGGAGAGGCCGTCCGCGGACAGGAGCGAGGAGAGCTCAAGGACGCGCGCTTCGACGCGGGAAAGCCGGCCGCGCGCGGTGAAGGCCGCCACGGCGCGGCACAGGCCGCGCATGGCGTCCGACGAAAAATCCGCGGACTGCTCTTCGAGGAGGGCTCCGAGGCGTTTGATGTGCCCGAGGTTCAGCTGGGCGATCCCGGCCTCCGTGACGATCTTCTTTCGGTTCGGGACGACCCGGTCGTACCGGGGGCTTGTGAATTCCTGGAGGGTCCGGACACTCTCGAGCGCTTCGCCGGACAACGCGTACAGTTCCCGAAAGACCTCCTCCCGGGCGGCCGCGTCGCGGACGACGGCGCTCCTTGCCTGGATCGCTTCCCTGTCCCTGAGCGGACGCGTCAGCACCGCGCCGCAGGCGTCGCGGACCAAACGGTCCCCGCCGGACATCGCCTCAAGCAGGATGTCCAGGCGCAGGTCCCGGACCATGTCCCTCAGGCCCCAGGCGGACTTCGCCGGGTCGAAGCCCTCCGGCAGGAAGAGAAGATCAAATTCCATGTTCGACCCTCTCCCGGATGTCCTGGTAGTTCAATCGGTATTTCCGCGCGGTCTCCTCTGCGTACGCGCGGGTCTCCGCCGGCGCGCGGGCGACCCGGTACAGGCGCCGGTGGCTGGCGGGGTCGATCTGCGCCGTCATGCTGACCAGTTCCCCGCCTGAAAGGCCGATGATATGGGTCGCGCAGAAGACGCGCGCGCCGCTGTCCGTGAAACGGGCAAGCGCGCGGCCGGCGATGTCCAGGGCGTCCTGCGCCGTGGCCGAGGAGAAGGGCTCGTTGAGCAGCACCAGGCTGTCCCCGTCCGCCGAGAGCAGCGCGGGTCTCAGCCCAAGCAGCTCTTCCTTCAGTTTCCCGTGATCCTTCCTTGAGTCCTCCGCTTCGCAGAAATGCGAAAAGATCTTCAGGTACAGCGGCAGGGCCGCCCTTCCGCAGGGGACGGGAAGGCCCAGCGCGGACAGGACGGCGGCCTGCCCGACGCTGCGCAGGAAGGTGGTCTTGCCGCCCTGGTTGGCGCCCGTGACGATGACGCCGCGCTCCTGAGCGGTCAGGGAAAAGCTGTTGGCGACCACCCCTTCCGCCTGCAGCGCCAGCGCCAGGTCGTAGGCGCCGTCGGCCCGGACCGCGCCGTCAGTTGAAATCTCCGGATAGGCGAAGGCATAGCCGCGGGCCCGCATCCGCTGCATGAGGTCCAGAAACCTGAAATAGATCCGCATCTCGCGGACAAAACGGGCGACGAAGGGCTCCGGGACCGCGTCCGCCAGCGCGGCGGCTTCACGGAGCTCGCGGAACTCCCGCGAATGGCAGCCCTCCAGCGCGTCCATCACCAGTGTTTCCAGCGGGCAGAGCTCCAGCTGGCCAAACAGCCGGATGCCCCGGGGGCTTTCCTCCCCGCCGGCATTCTTCCCCGCGTCCGGATCGAGGTCCTCCGCGATCTCGCGGACAAGGTCCCTCTCCCCCGGCCCGAAACCCAGCAGCACCCTGTCGCCCTCCACGCGCAGGCGATATGGGATGCGCTCGACTGCGTTCTTCGCGGCCTGCGCGCGGGCCTCGATCTCCATAAAGGCGGGACTGCCTGCATGGGCGCGGAGGGCGTCCAGGAAGGCGAGGAGGCCTTCCGAGCGGAGGCCCGGTCCGGCCGCCTCCCTGAGCAGCCGGCGGACGGCCTGCGTGTAGAGCGCGGCGCCGTCGACAAGGTACTTGTCCCGCTGCGCGGCGTGACGGACCTGTCCCCCCAGGGCCAGCAGCTGCGCCGCGCTCCCCACCGAGCGGCAGAAGCCCTCGAAGGCTTCCCGCGCGGCCGGGCTTTCCAGCGCCCGGAAGACGTCCTGGCGATAGCTGACCGCCTTCCCGTCCGGGCAGAAGGCGAAAAAGACCCAGGCCAGGTCTGCGTCCGCGTCAGGGTCCAGCAGTTCGCCGATCACCCGGTCCATGCGGAGGTCCTCGTAGAGCGCGCCCATTTGCAGCCACGGCTGCGAACGGGCGCGCTCCTCGCAGTCCAGCGATGGGAACAGGATGCTGTGGAACCCCATGGTCTCCTCCCCGGCGAAGCGGCATCCTCCGCATGAAACCATGACAGGGATGCCCAGTCAAGCTTCCCTGCGTCCTCCTTCCGTCACTTCCGGGTGGACGGGACCGCGTTTTTCGAATAGAATGCATCTATCGGCCTTTCGTGGAAAGGAGATGAAAATGCGCGGTGTATCAGATTTTTGTTGTTGAAGATGAACTTCTGATCCGTCAGAACATCAGGAACATGATCGAAAACATGACGGGGCCTTATGCGTTCTGCGGAGAAGCGTCGGATGGCGAAATCGCTCTTTCCATGATGCAGGACCTGATGCCGGATATTTTGCTCACCGACATCAAGATGCCTTTTTTGGATGGGTTCGAACTGATCCGGCACGTAAAAGCCATGATGCCCTGGCTCAAGATCATCATCATCAGCGGCTACGGCGAGTTTGAGTCCGCGCAGAAAGCCATTGCGCTGGGCGTTGACCTGTACCTGCTCAAACCCATCAGGTCCGCTGACCTGGCGAAGGCGATCGAGAAGATCGCCCAGCAGATCGAAAGCGGCAAAGCGGAGAATCAACTGCCTTTGGGCTATGACAAGGATGAGCTCCATAGCGCGCTCCATCAGCACTTCATGCAGCAGCTGCTGTACGGCAGCGCCGATACCGCCCTTCTTTTGGAGCGGGCCCGGTCCCTTGAGCTGGATATCGTCCGCCCCTATTATCAGGTCGTCCTGTTCTGTTTTGCTTCGGAAAGCCTGGAAGCCCGCCCTTTGCAGCCGGTCGTCGCCGGCGTGCTCAAACGCATCGGCGTGCCCCTCCATTACTTCAACGAATCCGACCAGCTGACGCTGATCCCGACTTCCACAAGCAGGGAAGCGCTGAGCGAAGAAACATACAGATTCATCAACATCGTGCGCCATGAGCTCAAAGACCGCTGCGCCGTCATCACGACGGTCGCCGGCAGCGTGGTGCAGCGCATGAGCGCGATCAGTGACGCTTACGGCGCCGCGAAAGACATGCTCAATAAGGTGCAAGGCGTTTCGGCAGGCAAGGTGATCGACGTCAAT
>CAZLYF010000085.1:0-14541 GCA_964563725.1 uncultured Oscillospiraceae bacterium | reverse complement strand
AGCACTTAGCACTTAGCACGCTGACCGCGCCCGGTTGCTCCTTTGCTCATTGGGCCTCCTTCCGCCTTTTCCCGCCACTGGCGGCGGCGGAATCCGGCCCCCAGCACTCAGCCGCAGTCTGCCCATCACGCTGCACGCATCACTCCTCGTTCGTTCCTAACGCAGCACGCTGCACTGCAGACGCAGTCTGCGCAGCACGCTGCACGCCACCGGCCCCCAGCACTCAGCACTCGAAACGCCGCTTCTCGCTCCGCAGGAGCACTTCTCAAAACCGATATCCCGGCCCGAAGGGCCTCTTCACTACTTCTTCACGGCCGCAAAGCGGCCTCTTCACGGCAGCTTCGCTGCCGCTTCACAATTGTTTTACAATGGTTTTACAATTGTTTCGCTACTCTGGCCCTCAGCACTCAGCACGCCTCCGGCGCGCTCCCGCCGCTGCGCGCGTAGAAGAACAGGCACTGCTGCAGGACGCCGGCGAAGCCGGGATAGCGTTCCCGGGGGAAGGCGCCCCCGTATACCTCCCTTTCCACGCGGCTGATCCACACGTCCACCGGAAAGGCGTCGAGGCGGTGGTAGCCAAAGAGCAGCACGCAGCTGGCCACCTTCACGCCCACGCCCGGAAGGGTGCACAGGACCCTGAGCAGCTCCGCGTCGTCCGCTCCGGCGAGGGCGCCCAGGTCAACCCTCCCGGAAGCCACGGCCAGCGCCGTGCCGTGCACGTAGCCCGCCCGATACCCAAGGGAACAGCCGGCGAGGCGCTCCGGGCCCTGCGCGGCCAGCGCCTCGGGGCTGGGGAAGGCGAAAAAATTCCGGCCGCCCGCATCTCTGCGTTCGCCGAAGGAGGCGCACAGGTTCTCCACGCAGCGGCGGATGGAGGGGAGGTTCCTGCGCTGGGAGAGGATGAAGCTGACCAGGGTCTCCCAGGGGTCCTGGCGAAGGATGCGCAGCCCGCGCGAAAACGCCACGGCGCGGCTCAAGAAGGGGTCGTCCGGCGGGACGGCGCTGTAGAAGCGCCCGTAGTCGGTGTCAAGGTCAAAATAGCCCCTCCACACGCCTTCATATTCCTCCGGGCTGCAGTCAAACAGGAACTCGCCGCCGGGCAGGCCCGTCACCTCAAGGAGGCGTCCCATCGCCGCGACGGTAAAGGCGTTGCCGCCCGCGGGAAGCATGCGGAAGCACTGCCCGCTCTCCGCCGTGGTCCGGAGGCTGAAGTCCCTGATGACTGTCCTGTACATCGCAAGCCCCGCAGTCCGGCCGCGCGGGGCCTGCCCCGCGCGGCCCGTTTCAGGGAGGATTATCCGGCTTCTCTTGCGGAAAGGCAAGTTTGACTGCCTGTCCGGCGCGGCGTATAATCAGGCGCGGTCGAAGCGGATACACAGTGCGGCGGGGGGCGTGGATGAACGGCTTCAGGGGCGAAAGGGGGAAGAGCGTCCGCGTATTCGCCGTCGTCGCCGCCATCGCCCTGACCGCCCTTTTGGCGCTGGCCGTCGCGGGCGGCTTCGGCGCCGGGGTCCGCAGGCTGTCGGCGAGGAAGCTGCGCTGCGTGGTCACCCAGCAGGTGACCCCCTTTGGGGACCGCGTGGTCTATTACGACGGCAACATCCTCTACTGCCTGTCCTCGGGCGGGTCGGAGCAGTGGAAGTACGTCCTGGGCCCCGACGCGGGCTTCAGCGTGGGCGGCGGCGTCGTGGTGGCCTGGGTGGACGAACACCTGCACATCCTGGACAGGCACGGCCGGGCCACCTACAACGACCGGCTCACGGACAGCATCCAGTTTGCCAGGGCGGGCAGCCGCTACGTCGCGGCCGTCGTGGGCGGAACCATCAGCCCGAGCCTCCTGGTCAAGGATTTGAACGGGCTTGCGGTGGATTCGGAGACCGTCGCGTACGAGGACAGGATGATCCTCGACATCGGGTTTTTCGAGAACGGCGACTACCTCTGGACGACGGCCCTGGACGTGTACGGCGTGGCGCCCCAGACCGTCATGAACATCTACCGGGTCGGGGCAATGAACACGGGCGAGGTGGATCTGGGCGAGGAGATCACCTACGCGGTGCTCTATGCCGCAAAAAGGCTCCATGTCGTCAACACGCGCGACATCAGCCTCTACGACTACCGGGGGACGCAGGATCCCTTCTCGACCCAGCTTGTCTACGGCTGGCAGCTGATCGACAGCGCGGAGAGCGGCGACGGCGCCGTCATGCTGTTCGCGCCCGTCCTGCAGACCGCGGACGAACAGCGCATCAGCGAGCTGCGCGTGCTGCACGGCAGCGGCAGGGACAGCCGCTACACCCTTCCGGACACCTGCGTGGGCGCCGGGATCCGGAGAAACACGCTCTTCGCCTTTTCGGCGGACAGCGTGTACCGGGCCGAGATCTCCGCCCAGCGCTTTTCCGCGCTGAAGATGCCCATCGACAAGGCGGTGACCGGGTATATCGGGAAACTCACCAACGGCGTCGCCCTGGTCAGCTGTGACGACGAGGTCTATGCGCTGAGCCTGCCCTGAGGGAACGCTATCGCGGAGGGAACCATGAACATCGCGGACGGGGTCATCCTGTTCATTGTTGGCATGAGCGCCGTCTTTGGCTTCTACCACGGCTTCATCCAGACCGCGGCGAACCTGCTGGGCGCGCTGCTGTCCGTCGGCGCGGGGTTCTACCTGGGCCCCAGGCTCGCGCAGGCCGTCGGATCAAACGCCGCTGTGACGGAAACGCTGGCGACCTATACGGACGCGATCGCGCGCGTGGGAGACTTTGACCTGGCGTCGGCCGCCGTCGGCGGCATCAGCCGCAGCGTGATCGACGCCGTCCTTTCCAGCGTGTCGCTGCCCGAACCCCTTTCAGATATCCTCGAACAGAACCTGCTCACCCAGTCCCTCGCGGGGAGCGGGATGAGGACGGTGAACGACTACGTTTCCGGCACCATCGTCGGCGCCGCCCTGCAGGTGCTGTGCTTTCTGGCCTGCTTTCTGGCGGCTTACGCGGCCGTCACCGTGCTTGTCAGCCTGATCCGGCATGTGGTCCGCTTTCCGATCCTCAGGCAGCTGGACTGGCTCGCGGGCGGCGTCTTCGGCGCCGCCAGGGGCGCGCTGCTGGTCTATCTGCTGTTCCTTCTGATCCCCATCGTGTCAACGGTGGTTCCGCTGGAGGGCTTCCAAGAAGCGATATCCGCCAGTTCCCTTGCGGGGTATTTCGGCAGCGGGGGCTTCTTTGCCCGGGTCATCTCCGGAAAATAGGCGCGGGGCGCGCGGACGGTGCTGATGAACAGGAAGGACCTGTGGGTGGTGTTCGGCGCGGCCGCGGCCGCGCTTTTGCTGCTGCTTCTGTCGCGCGGCGGGCTCCTGCGCGGCGCCGGGCCGCCGCCCGGCCGGGAGACGCTCGCGGTGACGCTGGAGAGGCTGTCCGATGACGGCGGGGCGCCCGTCGAGATCGCCCCCGGCTCCGCCCTCCCCGCCGCGGACTCCTATCTGCGCATCACCGCGGGCGGAAGCGGGTACAGCCTCGTCCCGCTCGACGGGGAGTACCGGATCACGCTCGAGCAGCCCGGCGGGGAGAAGAACGTCATCCACACGGGGGTGAACTCCTTTCATATGCATTCGTCCTCCTGCAAAAACCAGCTGTGCATCGGCCAGGGCGCGGTGACGCTGGACAACCGCGATCTCAGGGCGCTGTACAACCAGGTGATCTGCCTGCCCAACAAGGTCGTGCTCGAGCTGCTTGACCCGACGGAAGCGCAAGCCGCAAACGAGGCGACAGAATGAAGAAAGCCGGCCGCCTTGCGCTGTCCGCCCTGTTCGTCGCGGTGATGATGGTGCTCGGCTACGTCGAGAGCCTCATCCCCATCGGTTCCGTGCCGGGCATCAAGCTGGGCTTGTCCAACAGCGTGCTGCTCCTGTCCCTCTACTGGCTGGGCATCCCCGTGTCTTTCCAGCTGATGCTGGTCAAGGTGCTGCTGGGCGGCGTTCTTTTCGGCAACCCGCTTTCGATGCAGTACAGCCTGGCCGGCGGCGTCCTGAGCATGCTGGCGATGATCCTGATGATTTTCAGGGTACGCGGCGTCAGCCCCGTGGGCGCAGGCGTCGCCGGCGCGGTGATGCACAATGTCGGGCAGGTGCTCCTGGCGATGCTTGTGCTTCAGACGGGACAGCTGGTCTATTATCTGGCCGTCCTGGTGTTCGTGGGGATTGTTGCCGGAGCGCTCACGGGGGCCGTGGCCGCTCTCCTGATGCGGCGCCTGCCCGCGGGCCTCAGGCCGGGCTTCCCGGCCCGCGGGGACCCGGGCGCACCGGCAAGGAAAAACCCGCCGGCATGACCGGCGGGCAGCGCGGGGAGAACAGCCTGCGCCCTCCCGATGCCGTCAGCGTGCCGGGAGCTTCCCCTCCCCGAAGCGCCGCCTGAGCAGCCTGACAAGGGGGACGCCCAGGAGGAAACAGACGCCCGCCTCTCCCAGGGACACCGTCAGGACCGTCATCGCCAGGGGCAGGCGGTACACAAAGGACAGGGTCGCGCCCACGATGAGCCCGTTGGACACGACGGGCATCAGCGCGGCCAGCGTGAGCCTGCCGCGCAGGGCGCGGGTGGCCACGGCGGCCAGAAGCGTCGCGAGGCTCCCGAAGACCACGTCCTGCCAGGGGGCGCCCAGCAGCAGGTTCGCCAGCAGGCAGCCCGCGAAGAGGCCGGGCACCGCCGGAAAAAAGAGGACGGGCAGGAGCGTCAGCGCCTCCGACACCCTGAACTGGACCTCGCCGAAACTCAGCGGCGCGAAAGCGGCCGTCAGCGCGATATACAGGGCGGCGACGAGCCCGCCCAGAGCCAGGCTCCGTGCGTCGGGGGGAGGGGCGGCGGGGCGTTTCATGGCCTGCCGCTACTTCAGGCACCAGATTTTATCATTGTACTGCCTGATCGCCCTGTCGCTGGAGAACAGGCCCGAACAGGCCGTATTGACCGCGGCCATCTTCAGCCACCTGTCCCCGTCCCTGAGGTCGCGGTCGATGCGGCGCTGCGCCATGGAATAGCTGCCGAAGTCCTTGAGCACGAAATATGGGTCCGCGGCCGAGCCGCCGGAACCAAACAAGAGGTCGTGATAGAGCAGCTGCAGCACGGCCGGGTTGTCCGGGAACAGCGTCCCGTCGATCATCTGCGTCATGGCGCGCCTGATCTCCGCGTTCGCCTCGAAGATCTGCATCGGCGAATACGCCCCTTCGCGGTACATGGCGGCGACCTTGTCCGCGCGCATCCCGAAGATGTAGATGTTGCTGTCCCCCACCTGCTCGTAGATCTCCACCGTGGCGCCGTCCATGGTGCCCACGGTCACCGCGCCGTTCATCATCAGCTTCATGTTGCCCGTCCCGCTGGCTTCCTTCCCGGCCGTGGACAGCTGCTCGGAGATGTCCGCCGCCGGGATCAGGGTTTCCGCGAGGGAGACGTTGTAGTTTTCCACAAAGACGATGCTCAGCATCTTCTTCGCGCGCGGCGAGCGCTCGATCAGCCTGGAAAGCGCCAGGATGAAGCGGATGATCATCTTCGCCTTCGAATACCCCGGGCTGGCCTTGGCCCCGAAGACAAAGGCGCGCGGGGTCATCTCAAAGAGCGGGTCGTCCATGATCCGGTTGTAGAGCACGAGGATGTGCAGGGCGTTGAGCATCTGGCGCTTGTATTCGTGCAGGCGCTTGACCTGCACGTCGAACACGAAGCCGGGATCCAGGGCCAGGTCCTGGGACTGTTCCAGCCTGTGGCTGAAGATCTCCTTGTTGTGCCGTTTGATCCTTCCGAACGCCTCCCGGAAGGCCCTGTCGTCGGCGTGGGGCAGGAGTTCCTGGAGGCGCTCCGGCTCCCGCGTCCACTGGTCGCCGATGGTTTCGCTGATCAGCGCGGCCAGCCGCGGGTTGCAGTCCATCAGCCAGCGGCGGTGCGTGATGCCGTTGGTGATGGAGCTGAATTTCCCGGGCTCGGTGGCGTAGTAGTCCCTGAATGTGTCTTCGCGGAGGATCTCCCCGTGCAGCCGGCTCACGCCGTTGACCGAGAAGGCCATGGAGACGCACAGGTTCGCCGTGTGCAGCTGGTCATAGGCCAGGATCGCCATGCGCGCGATGCGGTCCCATTCCCCCGGGAAGCGGTTCCAGAGCTTCTCGCAGAGCCTGCGGTTGAGCTCCTCCAGGATCATGTAGATGCGCGGGAGCTGGCGCCGAACGAGGTCCTGCGGCCAGCGCTCGAGGGCCTCGTGCATGACGGTGTGGTTGGTGTAGGCCACGCAGCGGGAGGTGATCGCCTGCGCCTCGTTCCAGCCGAGGCCTTCCTGGTCGATCAGCAGGCGCATGAGCTCGGGGATCACGAAGCTTGGATGCGTGTCGTTGATATGGAAAACGGCCTTGTCGGGCAGCAGGGTGAAATCGTTCCCGAAACGCCGCTTGAATTCCTTCAGCGCGTGCTGGAGCGTCGCGCTGGCGAGAAAGTACTGCTGGCAGAGCCTGAGGGTCTTGCCCTCGTAATGGTTGTCCTCCGGATAGAGCACCTTGGAGATCACGGTGGCGAGCTCCTGCTCCCGGGTGGCGCTGAGATAGTCGCCGTTGCTGAAGGCCCTCAGGTCGATGCTGGATTTGGAGCGCGCGCGCCACATCCTGAGCGTGTTGACCGTCCTGCTCCCCGCGCCCACCACGGGCATGTCGTAGGGGACCGCTTCAACGGTCCGGCAGTTTTCCAGGGAGAAGCTCAGCCGGCCGTTGCGTTCGGCCTGAACGACCCGGCCCTCGAAGCAGACGTCGCAGGCGTCCTCCACCCTGGCGACTTCCCAGACGTTGCCGTTTTCCAGCCAGTCGTCGGGCAGCTCCACCTGCTGGCCGCCCGTCAGCTTCTGTTTGAACAGGCCGTACTCGTAGCGGATGGTGCAGCCCATGGCGGGAAGGTCCAGGGAGGCGAGGCTGTCCAGGAAACAGGCGGCGAGGCGGCCCAGGCCGCCGTTGCCCAGGCCCGGTTCCGGTTCCTCACTGACGATGTCGTGCCACGAGACGCCCATCTCGGTCAGGGCCTTGGTATAGGTGTCCGTGCTGAACAGGTTCATCGTATTGTTGAACAGGCTCCTGCCCAGCAGGAACTCGATGGAGAGGTAATAGAGGCGCTTTCCGCCGTAGGCCTTGTCCGCGTTCCTTGACTCCACCCACAGCTGCATGATCTGGTCGCGTACGGTGGAAGCGACCGCGTGGTAGATCTGCTGGTGGGTCGCTTCCTCAAGCGTCCGCCCGTTGTAGCGCTGCAGCTTCCCCCTGACGGCCTGCTTGATGGACTCCTTGTCGAATGAAACCGCCGGCATGCGCGACCTCCTGCAAATAGCTGCCCCTGTCCTGGAGCCGGGCGATTATATCATCCCGGCCGGCCGCTGGCAAACGGGACCGCGCCGGGCGGAGAGCCGCGGCGCGCGGTGAGGCCGGCTCTTTTCAGCGCGGGCGGCTTGTGGTACCCTGAAGGCACATAAAAGGCGGAGGGCGAGAGGTGCTGAGCGTCATTGCCGGACGGACGGGCAGGCTGTGGGCGCCTTTGTCGGAAAGGCTCCGCGCGGCCTACGCGGCCGGCGGGGACTGCGCCGTCATCGTGCCCGAGCAGTACACCCTCCAGGCTGAGCGGGACCTGATCGCCGACCTTGGGGTCCCGGGCTTCTTCAGGCTGGAGGTGCTGTCCCCTTCCCGGCTGATGCAGCGCGTCAGGGACCGCCTGGGCGCGGACGCGCGCGTGGGGATCGACGAACGCGGCAGGAACATGACGGTCGCGCGCGCGCTGGTGCTCAGCGGGTCGAAGCTCAGGTATTACCGCAGCGCGGCGGGCAAACCGGGCCTTGTGACCAAGATGGCTCCCCTGATCTCGGCGTTCAAGGAAGCGGGGATCACGCCCGCGGCGCTGCTTGAGAAGGCGGAGGGGATCGGGGAGACTGCGCTGGAAAGCAAGCTCAGGGACGTCGCCGCCGTATACGGGACCTACGAGGCCCTGCTGGAGGGACAGTTTGCCGACCGGGAGGACCTGCTGGAGGATATGCTCTCCCGCATCGCCAAGGGCCGCCCCTTTGCGGGCGCGGACGTGTTCATCTACGGTTTCGACCAGCTCAGCGAGTCCCTCTGCCGGCTTGCCGCCTGCCTTGCGGCCCAGGCGGGCAGCGTGTGCGTGGCGCTGGTCGCCCAGGGCGAGCAGGAAGAGGACGGGGAAGCCTTCGCCCGCGTTAGGCAGGGCCTGCAGCGGCTCAAGGAAACGATGGAGGATCAGAAGCTCCCCGTGGACATCCGGTGGCTCCCGGCGGAAAGGCTCCGGGCGCCCGACGAGGTCGCCCACATCGAAAAATACCTGCTGAGGCCCAATGCCCCCCCCTTCGGGGGCCCCGTGACGGCGCTGCGCCTCTTCGCCGCCCAGACGCCCCACGCGGAGGTGCGCTTCGCGGCCCGCGAGGCGCTGGCTGCCATCCGGCGCGGCACGTCGCCCGGGGACATTGCGGTGCTGTGCGGAAACCTGGGCAGGTATTCCGGGCTGATCGCGTCCGTCTTTGAGGAGTACCGCGTACCCTTCTACATCTCCGACAAGACGCCCGTCTCCTCCCACGCGGTCGTCCGCTGCCTGCTTGCCGCCCTCCGCTGCGCCGCGGAAGGCTGGAGGCGGGAGGACGTCCTGGACATGGCCAAGTCCGGCTTCATGCCCCTCGCCGTGGAAGAAGGCTGGAGGATCGAAAACTATGCGCTCAAATACGGCATCAGCGGGCGCAGGTGGCTGGACCCCTTTGAACGGGGGGAGCCGGGGGAGAGGGAAGAGGCGGAAGCGCTGCGGCAGAGGCTGACGGCTCCCGCGCTCCAGCTGCAAAGGCGGCTCGCCGCCGCGCGAAACCCCGGCGATTCCCTGCGGGCGGTCATCGGTTTCCTGGACGATACCGGCGCCTATTCAAGGATCGTCCGCCTCGAGGGCGAGCTGCTCGCGGCCGGCATGCCCGTCGAGGCTGCCCGGACCCGGCAGGTATGGAAAAGGCTCGTGGGGATGCTCGAGCAGATGCATGCCCTCATGGACGACGAGCGCATCCCCATCCGCTATTTCGGCGGCTGGCTGGAGGCCGGTCTGGCGGGGGACGAGATCGCGTCGCTCCCCCCCGTATCGGAATGCGTCCAGTGCGGGGAGATCGGCCGCCTGATGGTGCACTCCCCCAGGGTCGCGCTCGTCCTTGGGCTCAACGACGGCCTCTTCGCCGAGGGGGCCGAGGAGCTGCTGACACAGGAGGAAATGCAGGCGACGGAGCAGCTTTTTGAGGTCCGGATGGAGGTCACGCCGCGCGCGAGGGAGGAGGCCGCGCTGCTGGATCTCTGGAAAGCGCTCTGCGCGCCGTCGGAAAGGCTCTGCCTGTCCTATTCCCTCGCCAACGAGGAGGGGGGCGCGCTGCGGCCGCTTTCCTGGCTCAACCGTGTCAGGGACCTGCTCCCGGGCCTCAGGGAGGAAGGCGGCGCGGCCGGCGGGACCCAGGACCCCTTCCCGTCCGCGCCCGCGCCCGCGTTGGACGCGATCGCGCCGCTTCTGCGGGAAGGGCGCCTGCCGGACCCCTGGCGCGACGCCTGGGCATGGCTGTGCGCGGACCCGGACTGGGCCCCCCTGGCGGAAAGGCTTGCGCGCGCGGCGGGCCGGGAAGGGGAGGCGCGCTCCGTGGGCAAAAGCGTCGCCTCCGGGCTGTTCGATACGCGGGTCGTGTCCGTTTCACGGCTGGAAAAATACGCGCAATGCCCGTTCAGCCACTTTGTGGAGTACGGTCTGCGTCCGCAAAGGCGGCGCGAATGGGCGGTGGAGCCCTCCGATGCGGGGCTGCTCCTCCATGAGGCGATGGAACGCTTCACGCGGTCGGCGGACCGCATCGGCCGGTGGCCGCACATCTCAAGGGCCGAATGCGACGCCGCGATGGACGAAGCCTTCAGGCCGCTGACGCAGGGATGGGAAGCGCTCCCCTTTGCCGACACCGCCCGGGCAAGGAACGCTTCGCAGGGGTATCTGCGCCTCCTGAGGCGAATGGCCTGGACGCTGACCTGCGGGGCCAGATCCTCTTTCTTTCGCCCCGACAGCTCGGAAGCGCGCTTCGGCGAGCCGGGCGGGCTGCCGCCCGTCGTCCTTACGCCTGGGGACGGCTCCGGCGCCGCGGTCCGCGGGGCGATCGACAGGATCGACCGCTGCGGGGGGGAGGAGGGCAGCTACCTGCGGGTGATCGACTACAAAAGCTCCGCGCAGCATCTCGATCCCGCCCGCATCTGGTGGGGGCTGCAGCTGCAGCTCCTGATCTACCTGAAGGCGGCGGCGGACGCGGCGCCCGGCGCGCAGCCTGCCGGCGCCTTCTACCAGCACCTCGCGGACCCCGTGGCCAGGACGGAGGACCCGGAAAAAGCGGAGGAGAAGATCGCCCGTGAGCTGCGTCTGAGCGGCTTCGCGCTCAGCGACCCAAAGGTCGTCAGGCTCATGGATTTCTCCGAACCGCCCTATTCGATCGTGCCCCTGTTCGGCGCGGACGGAAAGCCCCTGAAGAACAAGCCGCTGTGCTCCGCCGAGGAGATCGGCCTGCTGCTCAGGCACGCCGTCCGAGCGGCTTCCGGCATCGCCCGGAGCATCCGCGGGGGATTGATCCCCCGCAGCCCCGTGGTGGACCGATACGGGCGAAGGCCCTGCGACTATTGCGAATACGCCGGGATCTGCCGCAGGGACCCGCTTGGCGGCGGGGCCGGGGAAAGGGCGCTGCCCTCCATGAGCCTGGAAGCGCTGCTCAGCCGCTGCGCCTCGGGCGAAGAGCCCCCCTGCGCGCCCGCGCCGGACACGGGGGCCTTTCCCGGCCTGTGACGGGGCTGGCCGCCGGTCGCATTCTTTGGTATAATGCGGGGAGAAAAATAAGGGAAAAGGGAGGGATGCCCCATGATACAGGTGATCCACGGCAGGAAGGGCTCGGGAAAAACGAAACGGATCATCGACATGGCCAACAACGCCATCAAGGACCAGAAGGGGGACGTGGTGTTCGTCGACGACGACAACCGCTACATGTTCGACCTTCGCCATGAGATCCGCTTCGTGAACGCCGGGGAATACGGCATGGTGAGCCCCGAGATGTTCTTCGGCTTCCTGTGCGGGATGCTTGCGCAGAATTTCGACGTCGGACAGGTCTACATCGATGCCTTTCTCAAGCTGGTCAACTGTGCGCCGGGCGGGACGGAATGGTTTTTCAGCCGCCTTGAAGCCCTCGGCGAAAAGCACAACATCCTGTTTGTCCTGAGCGTCAGCTGCGACGATTCTGAAGCGCCGGATTTCATCAGGAAATTTTTCATATAGAGCGTTACGGGGGCGGGCCGGCGTCGGGCGTTGCGCGCGCCGGGCGGGGCCCCTGTGTTTGCGGCCGCCTGTTTGGGGTATCATCGTGTGGGAACGATGCCTGAAGAAAGGCGGTGGATCGCATGAAATGGGCCTGCGCGGCCTGCGGCTACGTCCACGATGGCGCCGCGCCCCCCTATATTTGCCCCGTCTGCAGGGCGCCGCGCGAGAAGCTCGTGAGGCTGGACGAGGGCCCGGACCGGGCGCAGGAACAGCTTTCCGGCGCCGCGGGCGCCGACGCCGAGGTCTTTGGGCGCCTCAGGGAGATCCTTTCCGCCGAGACCTCCCGGGCAGGCCTGTATCTGGCGATGGGTCGCGCCGCCGACCGGGAAGGCCGCCCGGAGGCGGGGCAGGCCTTTGCCCGCCTGGCCCTTGAGGAAGCCGGACACGCGTCGAGGCTTTGTGAGATGATCGGGGAAGGGCTTTCCGCGAGCACGAAGGAGAACCTGGCCGCGAGCCTGGACGCCTCGGAAGCGGGCGTGCGCCTCAAGAAGGAGGCGGCTGTGGCGGCGGCGGACGCCGGGCTCGGGGACGTGCATGACGCGCTGCTGGAGCTCTGCCGCGACGACATCCGTCACGGACAGGTCTTCGCGGGCCTCCTTGACAGGTATTTCAGCTGAACGCTCGGAGCGATCCGCCTTTTTCGCCGCTCGCGCCCTGCCGCCTGTGCCCGCGGGAATGCGCGCGCGTGAGGGAGCCCTCCGGCGGCAGCGGCTTCTGCGGCATGGGGACGGACCCGGTCGTCGCCCTGGCCGCGCCTCACCTCTGGGAGGAACCCTGCATCTCCGGCGTGAGGGGGAGCGGCGCGGTTTTCTTTTCCGGCTGCACCCTGGGCTGCGCCCATTGCCAGAACCACCGGATCAGCCATTTGCGCAGGGGAAAGCGGATGTCCGCAGGGGAGCTGGCGGACTGTTTCCGCCGCCTGGCGGATCAGGGTGTCCACAACCTTTCGCTCGTGACGGCGACGCATTTCCTTCCCGCCATCCTCAGTGCGTTTGAGATCTACAGGCCTCCCCTGCCTGTCGTGTACAACTGCGGGGGCTATGAACGCCCGGAGACCATCCGTCTCCTTGACGGCGTCGTCGACGTGTACCTCCCCGACATCAAGCACTGTTCCCCCCGCCTCTCCCGGCTCCTGTCGGGCGCCGGGGACTACTTCGAAAAGGCTTCGGCGGCCGTCCTTGAGATGTGCCGGCAGACGGGCGGCCCCCGATATGACCCGGACGGGATGATGACCCGCGGGACGCTGGTCAGGCATCTGGTGCTGCCGGGCTGCACGGGGGACAGCCTGCGGATCCTTGAGTTCATCCGCCATGAGCTGCCGGCCGGCACGCCCGTGAGCCTGATGAGCCAGTACACGCCGCAGGACAGGCCCCTCCCGAAGGGCCTTGAGCGGCGGGTCAGCGCCCGGGAATACGCGCGGGTCCTTGAGCGCATGGATGCGCTGGGGCTCGAGGGCTACCGGCAGGGCTTCGGAGCCGCGGACGCCGCCTTCCTGCCGGATTTCGACCTCAGCTGATCCCCTGCGCCGCCAGGCAAGGAGGCCGGCTTGCCCCCGGCGCCGCCGGGACGTACAATGTGCGGGAATTTCATTCGGGGAGCGTGCGGATGCGGAACGGATTCGACCATGACCTCTACGCCTCGCTGCAGTCGATGCGCATCCTTGAGCGCATCGAGCGCTTCGGCGGCAAGCTGTACCTGGAGTTCGGCGGCAAGCTCTTCGACGACCAGCACGCCTCGCGGGTGCTGCCGGGCTTCCATCCCGACAGCAAGGTCAGGATGCTGCTCACGCTGCGCGACCAGGCGGAGATCATCGTGGTGATCAACGCCAACGACATCGAGAAGAACAAGGTCCGGGGCGACCTGGGGATCACCTACGACGCGGACGTGCTGCGCCTCATCGACGCCTTCCGCGCCATCGGCCTCAAGTCCGACGCGGTCGTGATCACCCGCTACGATGGCCAGGCGCAGGCCAACGCCTTCCGCAGGCGCCTCAAGGCCCTGGGAGTCAGGGTCTATCTGCACTATCCTATCGCGGGCTATCCCTCCGACGTATCGCTCATCGTCAGCGACAAGGGCTACGGGAAAAACGACCACGTCGAAACCGTGCGGCCGCTGGTGCTGGTGACCGCGCCCGGCCCCGGGAGCGGGAAGATGGCCGTGTGCATGTCCCAGCTCTATCAGGACCACCAGCGCGGGATCAAGGCGGGCTAC
The DNA here is from genome assembly GCA_964563725.1 of uncultured Oscillospiraceae bacterium. GTDB lineage: Bacteria > Bacillota > Clostridia > Christensenellales > Aristaeellaceae > CAZLYF01. The sequence goes on along the minus strand of CAZLYF010000085.1, from coordinate 976 downwards.
GCCAAGTTTGAAACCTTCCCGATCTGGAACCTGCCGCTCAAGCACCCCGTGAACGTCGCGTACGAGGCGGCCACGGCGGACCTCAACGACGTGAACATGATCGACCCCTTTCACCTGGAGGCCTACGGGGCCACCACGGTCAACTACAACCGGGACATCGAGGTCTTCCCCGTCCTGCTCAGGATCTTTGAGCGCATCTGGGGGGAATCGCCGTACCGTTCGCCCACCGACATGGGCGTCAACATGGCGGGGAAGTGCATCACCGACGAGGAAGCCGTCTGCGCCGCCGCCAAGCAGGAAGTGATCCGCCGCTACTACGCGACGCTGTGCGATATCCGCAAGGGGCTCCGGGAAGAGGAGGAGGCCGAAAAGCTGCGCATCCTGATGCGCCAGCTGGACCTGACGGACGAGGACCGCCCCGTCATCGGCGCGGCGCGCAGGCGCGCGGAACAGACGGGCGCGCCCGCCGCCGCCATCAGGCTCCCCAGCGGGGAGATCGTCACCGGGAAGACCTCGGCGCTGCTGGGCGCCTCCGCAGCGATGCTCCTCAACGCCCTGAAAAAACTGGGGGGCATCCCCAAGGCGGACAAGCTGATCACGCCGGAGGTGATCGGCCCCGTGCAGGACCTCAAATGCACCTACCTTGGCAACCACAACCCGCGTCTGCACACGGACGAGATCCTCGTGGCGCTTTCCATCACCGCGGCCTCGAGCCCCGTCGCGGCGCGCGCGGTGAAGCAGCTGCCGCTGCTCAAGGGCTGCGAGGTGCACACCTCGGTGATCCTCTCCCAGGTGGATGAAAAGGTGTTCAGGAACCTGGGGGTCAACCTGACCAGCGATCCGCGCTACCAGGCGCACAAGCTGTTTCACGGGTGACGGAAGCCGTCTGCGCGGGCTGCGGGCTTTCCCGCCGCGTTGCAATCGCCTTTCCCCTGCTGTATAATCCTCCAATCTGCTGACGGCCCTGCGTCTGCGC
>CAZLYF010000084.1:12878-14570 GCA_964563725.1 uncultured Oscillospiraceae bacterium | reverse complement strand
GGAGGTCTGTATGAAGACACTGATCCGGGTACTGGCTGTGACCGTTATTCTCGCCCTGGTGCTTCCTGCTGCTTTTGCCGAGGAGCCTGCCGACTGGACTGACGAAGAATGGAAACAAATCAACGCCTTCCTGAATGAAGGCGGGGACAAGGAGATCCCGCTGCTGGACAAGTTCCGCGTCACTGTCAGCCCGGACGACCTGGATCCGGTGGAAGGCCTGAGCGGTGAATGGCTGAACATCCTGCTGCTGGGGACGGATTCGCATTTCAGCAAGGCGCTCAACAGCGGCTCCTCCGACCTGACGATGATCGCGTCGATCAACATTGGCACGGGCGAGATCAGGCTGACGTCCCTGGTTCGGGAGATCTATGTGGACATCCCGGGCCTCAGCCGCCCCAACCGCATCAACGTGACCAACGCGTTCGGCGGGCCGCTGCTGGCGGTCAAGACCGTGAACAGCGTATTTACGATGAACATCACGAAGTACTGCACGGTCAATTTCCGGGGCTTCGAGGAAGTCATCGACATGCTGGGCGGGGTGGAACTGACGCTCACGATCGCCGAGGCGAAAGCGTGCGGAGCAAAGATGACGACAGCGCCCCAGGTCCTCGACGGCAAGACGGCGCTGTCCTACGCGAGGATCCATACAGTCCTGGGGGGCAACATCGCCGCCGCCGACCGCAACATGAACGTCCTGCTTTCCATCCTCAAAAAGATGAAAAGCGGCATCCCGCTGCAGGACATCCTCAGCACGATCTTCACGGCCCTCGGGTGGATGGATACCAACCTCACTGCCGCGGACATCATCCGCCTCGCGACGATGATCTTCAAAAATCCCAACCTCACCATGGAGACCCTGAGGCTCCCGCAGGACGGGCACTGGAACTACATGACCTCGCCCTGGGGGCAGAGCGTGGTGGAGTTTGACAAGGAAGCGGCTGTAAAGGCCCTGTACGAATTCATTTATGAGTGAAGTGCTCGCTGCGCGAGCGTGAAGCAGCCGCTGCGCGGCCGTGAAGAAGTTGGAGTTTGCTGGGAAGCGCGCCATCCTCCGCGGCCGCCTGCGGCGCGTGAAGCGCCCGCAAAGTCCCAAAACAGCGGCGCGCCCCGGCTGTCCGGGGCGCGTCTGTCGTGATGGGAGACTGGGATCACTTGTTGCGCCATCCTCCGCGGCCGCCCGCCTGCTTGCCGTTGCGCTGTCCGGCGCCGGCGCCCTGTTTCTCGGTTCCGAAGTTGTCGCAAATGCCGTCCTTGTTCTCGTCGACATAGTTCGCGCCGTCGGTGTTCTGTCCCTGTCCGTTGCCGTTGCCTTGCTTGTCGGCGCCGAAGTAGTCGCAGATGCCGTCCTTATTCTCGTCGATGTAGTTCGCGCTGTTCTTGTTCTGCGCGGGGGCAGCGTTCCAGCGCCTGCCCTGACGCATGCCGGCTGCGGCGGCGGTGTCAGCCGCGGGGGCTTCGGGGAGGGCGGCGGCCAGGCCCAAAGCGCCTTCGGCGCGGGAAGCGTCAGCGAAGCTGACGTGAAGCGCTCCTACGGCGCGAGAAGCGCTCGCTGCGCGAGCGGGAAGCAGTTGGAGCTCCTGGGATACGAGCCGTCGTGAACCAGCCTCTTGCCACTTTATGATGTGCCCGCAAAGACTCAAAACAGCGGCGCGCCCCGGCTGTCCGGGGCGCGTCTGTCGTGATGGGAGACTG
>CAZLYF010000084.1:1416-12778 GCA_964563725.1 uncultured Oscillospiraceae bacterium | reverse complement strand
CCCGCCATTTCCCACATTGGAGCCTTTTTTGCCCCTATGCCTCCTGCCCGAACAGGGCGGAGGCGACCTTTTTGCGCAGCTCGGCAAAAGCCTGGTTTTCCCGGCTGGGATGGACGCGGTTGGTGAGCAGCACGGACCAGGCGCCGGTGTCGGGGCTGAGCGTCACGCTGGTCCCCGTGAAGCCCGAGTGGCCGGCCACCCGGCCTTTCGGCGCGTCGGAATAAATGACCCACGCCAGGCCCCGCAGCCTGTCCAGGGGGGTCTGGCGCTCGAAGGACCTGTCCACCCAGGGGGAAAGGAAGAGTGGGTGGCGCGGGACGGAAGCGAGCGCGGCGCAGAAAAGGCCGAGGTCCGCCGCGGTGGAGAAAAGCCCGGCGTGGCCCGCGACCCCGTCCAGCTGCTGGGCCCGCTCGTCGTGGACCGTGCCGCAGGTGGTGACGCCGCCCACGACCTCCGTGGAGGCGAAGGGGAGGTCGCGCCGCGGCCTGAAGCAGGTATCGCGCATGCCAAGGGAGGCAAAGACCCTATGCGCCGCCTCGTCAAGCGGCGCGCCCGCGTACCGCGCCACGATCTCGCCCAGGCAGATGAAGCTCAGGTCGCTGTACACGCTCTGCGTCCCGGGCGCCGACTGCAGGGGCAGCGCCAGCAGGGAGCTGACCCGGTCGGCGCGCGTCGCCCCTTCCGTATCGTGAAACGGCACGAAACCTGCCGTGTGGGTCAGCAGCTGATGAAGGGTGATGCGTCCCGCGGCCTCCGGAAGGTCCCGGTCAGCCAGCATATCGCGCAGGGAACTGTCCGGCGTGATCGTCCCGCTTTCGAGAAGCAGCACGATCGACGGCCAGCAGGCCGCCACTTTCGTGACGGACGCGAGGTCGAAGAGCGTGTCTTCCGTCATCGGGCGGCGGTCCGGCACGACCTGGGCATATCCGTATGCCCTGTGAAAATCCACGGTATTCCCGTGCCCGACCCGCAGCACGGCGCCAGGGATCTCGCCCCGCTCAATACAGGCGCCGACCAGATCATCGGCAAGCTTGATGTCATGGACCATCTCGTCCGTCTCCCTTCCGGCGGCGGCGCCCGCCCACCCTGCCGGCCAGCCGGGACTTTCCGGGCGGCAACGAACCGTCTGAAGCGCGCAAAAACCGCATCGGGCGCTGCCGGTCCGGCCGCTCAGAGGACCCAGTAGAGCATCTTCAGCACGTCCATATAGTCATCCGCCTCAAACGTCACGGCATCGGACCCTTTCCGCGCGCAGCCCGGATAGTTGGACGCGTGCGTCGCCAGCTGATGCTGCTTGTAGGAGATCTCCACTGAAAAATGCTTCGGGAGCGGGAACATGCAGTCCGCCTTGGGCTTCTTCAGCGCCTCCTCCACGGCGGATTTGATGCGCCTGACCGCCAGCGCCGGATGGATCGACACGGCGCCGTCGCCGAAACCGCTGTTCACCGGGACGGTGGAGATGTTCCCGTTGACGGACTGGATCCAGGCGCACAGGCCTTCGTCGCCCGCGACGAAGAAGACGGGGACGCCGAAGTACGCGGCGGTCAGGGAGTTCATCATCAGCTCGGACATCAGGTCCCCGTTGATCTTCACGTAGTTGTTCTTCGTATTCATCGTGTGGGCGAGCGGGTTCGTGTTCATCCCGGCCGCGGAATGGTATCCGGTGAACAAGGCCCCGTCGAAGCTTCGGTCGATGCCGGCCATCATCGTCAGCGGACTCCTGCCCCAGCCACGGAAGATCTTCACCTGTTCCGGCAGGAGGTCCGGCTTGATGTTGCGCGCGTTGTTGTGCGCGTCTTTGACCAGGATCTCCCCGGCGCCAGCGGCGATCGCCCCTTCGCAGGCCGCGGCTACCTCCCGGCTCATCTGCCCGGCGAAGTATTCGTACAGCGCATGCCCTTCGCCGGTCTCCTCCCAGTTGGCAATGCCCGTTGTGCCCTCAATGTCCGCGGAAAGATAGATCTTCATGTTTGACCGTCCTCCTCCATATCCGTTATTCCCCGCCTACAAAGGGTAGGAGAGCGTCGGGACGCTTTCGCGGTCCGCCGCGAGGCGGCTTGAGCGCAGGGCGTCCACCGATTCCTTCAGCGCGCGCCGCTCAAACAACTCCGTGACGCCGTACTGCGAAAGCCTATGCTCGAAGGCGTTGATCCGTTCCGCGCGGCCCGGCGCGCCGGGTGGCTCCCTGGCAAGCTCGACATACTCAACGGACAGCGCCTCCCTCCCGACGCGTCCGGCGAAGGGCTCGGAGGGCGCGGCCCGCAGCGCCTCGTTCAGCAGCGCACGCGCGCGCTCAAGCACTGCGACGGTCAGGTACGGGGCGTCCGGCGGGTCATAGATGCCCGCGTGACCCGGGCCGTCCACGCCCGACCAAACCGATACGTATTCGCGCATCTGCGGGGACGCGGGGCCGAAATAGCCCCGCACGAATTCGTCCGTCAGCTGCCCTTCATCAAGGTCCGGGTCCCAGAGCAGCTTTCCGAGCAGGTAGATCTTTAGCGGACCGAGCGCGCCCGCCCTGCCCAGGGAGAAATTTCCCTGCTCAAACACACCCTTCACGCCGTGGTCCCGGAACAGGCGCAGGTTGGGGGCCAGGACGCGCAGGTTGGGGAAGGGCTGCAGGTAATTGGCGTAATTGGTCGTATAGTCCCATACGCACAGATTTTTGCAGATCGCGGCCCAGCCGCGGAGGTCCTCGAGGAAGGCGGATCCACCGCCGTTTTGTCCGTCAAAGCGCTCGGAACGGCCTGACTGCACGTCGATGGGACCGGTTTCACGGCCGCATGCGCCGATAGGATGCAGGAAGCAGCACTCGATGCTGCACAGCCTGACGATCACGTTGTCGCGCGGGCGGACGCGGCGCGGGGGCTTCCGGCAGTACAGGTAGGCGAAGGTGTGGATCTTCATGCGCGGGAAATCTTCCGCGATGCTGTCGGCGATCCGGTTGACGAAGTGGATCATCGTGCCGGCGCCGCTGCCTTCCGCCTCGTCGAGGGCCAGGCAGTCAGGGCAGCGGCAGTTGTTGTACCAGTCGTTCATCGCGACGGAAAATATGTCGTATTCCGGATGCTCTACGATCCACCCGCGCACCCGGTCGATGCAGATGCGCAGCACGTCGGGGTTGGTCAGGCACAGCTGCGTCCGCTCCCTCAGGCGCCTGCCGTCCACCATGGAGAAGTATTCCGGATGACTGTCGAACCATTCCTCCGGAGGGACGAGACGGTTGAAGCTGTGGCTGAAATTGAAAAACATCGCCTTGCCGCCCTGCTCAGGCGTGATCGAGGATCGGGAGGAATTCAGCTTGAGCTTCACCGCGAAAGCCCCGTCCATCGCTTCCCGCCAGAACAGTTCCCGGACCTCGAAGGCGGGCTTTTCAAACGCGTCCGCGCGGGGGAAGACGATCTCCCCTTCCGGCACGACTTCGCAGTCGGGGGCGAGGAAGCGGCAGCCGAGCCTTTCAAGCGCCGCGCAGGCGCCGTACACGACGCCGGAGGGCGAACCCGCTTCGATAAGAACGTTCCCCTCGCCCGCGCTCAGCCTGAACGCGCCATTCGGCATCCCCTCGCGCGAAAGGCGCAGGCGGACGCCGATCGCGGACGAATCCTCCAGCACCGGATGCGGGCGCCTGTCCATACGCGCGAAATATTTGGAAAGCTCGGCGGCAGCATAGCGGACGGGCGGCGGCGCGCCGGCGTCGACCAGCACCGGGAATCCATTCGGCAGTCGTTTGCCGTCCATGTCCTCACTCCGCGAAGCGGGCGGTCTTTCGCGGGAAGAGGCCGCCAGCCAATGTTTTCTGATATAAAAGGGGGTCCAATAGGGGGAGGCGCAAAGCGCCTCCCCCGGGTTTGGGAGTCTTACTGTCCGGACGCCGCGTTGTAGGTGTCCAGGCCCGCCTGATAAATCGACACCAGTTCCGGAAGCCCCATGCGGTTGAGCGTTTCCACATATGCGTCCCAATCGCTGTCAAGGCTCTTGTCACCGGTGATGAACTTGGCCCGCATGTCGGTCACATAGGTGACGATGTCGTTCTGCAGCACGGTCAGGCGATCATACTGCGCCTGATTGTAGTTGAACGATCCCCATACGGCTTCGGGAGCGTTCTTGATCCGTTCGCGGCAGACGGCTTTCTCGATTTCCGTGTACATGTTCTCGCCGAACACGTGGTCTTCCGCCATCGAGGGATTGGCCCCGCCGCCCCAGGGGATGTAGGCGCCGAGCACTTCTTCGTTGAGCAGGCCGTCCGGATTCTTCTGCACATAGTCGTTGTAGACGGGGTTGCCCGCCTCGTTGCGGTAGAAGGTCACGCCTTCAAAGCCGCCGAACATGAGCTCCACGCCCTCGCGGCTGTAGAAGTAATCGATCAGGCGCACCGTTTCCGCCGGATGGGGATTGACGTCGGTGATGAAGGTGTTCATGCTGAAAAGCGGATTGCCCACGTCCGCGTTGAGCTGATGCCCGTCGGGCCCCTTGAAGATGGTATTGACGCCGACGAATTCCTCCTTGTGGGTGGCGCCGACATAGTGGATCGAGCCCTTGGCGAAAAAGATGCGGTTCTGCTCGCCCACCGCGGTCATGTTGGCGATGCTGGAATCGAAGATCTCCTGGTACATCAGGCCCTCCTGATAGAGCTCGCCGAAGTATTTGAGCAGCTTTTTATAGCCCTCGCTGGTCGGGATGTAGCGGAGCTTCCCTTCCTCGTCAATGTCGATGTACTGGGCGGTGCGCCCGCGCGTGTTGATCCCGAACGCGCCCGAGAACATGCGGTACAGCATGTCGAGGCTGGTGGAGATGAGGGGCACCTCGTCCTTTTCTCCGTTGCCATTGAGGTCCCCGTCGCGCACCTTGATCAGCAGTTCCTTGAATTCCTGAAGGTCTGCGGGGACTTCGTCGTAGCCGACGGCCTTGAGCCAATCGCCGTTGACGAACACCGGCGGGGTCATGAAGTTGGAGGCGCTGACGATGTAGTTGAAGCCATAGATCTCGCCATCGGGCATCGTCAGGAAGGCACGGAGCGACGGGTCGTTCTGGATCTGGTAGTAGTAGTGAGGCGCGTATTCCTCAAGGTAATCTGTGATCGGGATGAAGATGCCCTCCTGGGCATACTTGAGCACTGCCGAGGTGTCAAGCGCGCATTTGAAGAACAGGTCCGGCAGGTCTCCGCTGGCGATTTTCAGCGCCAGCTTTTCGTTGACGATTTCCGTGGTGTACGATTCGAATTCGAGGCCGATGTTGGTCTTTTCCTTCAGCCATTTCCAGCACTCGAGGTCCTGGAACTCGCCGCGGGTGTAGACACCCTGCATGCTGAAAACCTTCAGCGTGATCGGGTCGTCCGAGAAGGGGAACGTGCCCTGGAACGGGAGCGGTTCTTCGATGGCCAGCGCGGCGGCGGAAGTCGTCAGCAGCAGGAGGGCAAGCAGCGCGGATACCGTTTTCTTCATGACAGCCATCCCTTTCGAATGTATTACAAACACGGGCCTGCCGTGATTGTTTCTAACCCTTGACCGAGCCGATCATGACGCCCTGCACGAAGTACTTCTGCAGGAAGGGATACAGGCACAGGACCGGGAGGGAAGCGACGATGATCAGGGCGTACTTGATGGTTTCGCTCATCATCATGCGGTTGAAGGTGCCCTGCACGTCGGCGAGGCTTTCCTCTGAGGACTGGCTCTGGATCAGGATCGTCCTCAGCACGAGCTGCAGGGGGTACCGGTCGCGCTCGGTCAGGTAGAGCAGCGCGTTGAAATAGGAGTTCCAGTGCATGATGGCGTAGAACAGCACCATCACCGCCAGGATGGGCTTGGAAAGCGGCAGCACGATCGCCCCCAGGGTCCGGAAATGCGACGCGCCGTCCACATAGGCGGCTTCCTCCAGTTCGTAGGGGATGGAGTTCATGAAAAACGTGCGCATCACCATCACATAGTACACGGAGATGGCCGCGGGCAGGACCATGACGGCGAAGGTGTTGATCAGGCCCAGCCGGGAGATCGTGATGTAGGTCGGGATCAGGCCGCCGCTGAAGAACATCGTGAAGACCATGATCCCCATCAGTGCGCCTTTGCCCTTCAGCTTGCGCCGCGACAGGGGATAGGCCGCGGCGACGGACAGGGCAATGTTGATCGCGGTCCCGACGACGGTGTAGGCGATCGTGTTGCGGTATCCCGTCATCACCTGCGAATTGCGGAACACCATTCGGTACGCCTCGACGTTGAACTGCGCAGGCTTCCAGATCACTTTCCCGCCCAGCACGGACATGGGGTCCGAAAAGGAAGCGATCACGACGAAGTAGAGGGGATAGATCACAGCGAACAGGACGACGCAGAGCAGGAAGACCACCCCGAAGTCAAACAGTCTGTCCTGCCTTGAATAAGCCCTCATCTGCCGGTCCTTCCTCACCACAGGCTCGTGTCGCTGACGCGCCGGGCGATCTTGTTCACGACCACCAGCAGCACGCAGTTGATCATGGAGTTGAACAGGTTGACGGCTGTCGAGTACGAGAAATCGTTCTGGATCAGCCCCTGCCGGTACACAAGGGTCGAGATCACCTCGGACGCGGAACGGTTGAGGTCGTTCTGCAGGAGGAAGATCTTCTCAAATCCCACGCTCATCAGGTGCCCGCTGTTGAGGATCAGGAGGATCACGATGGTGGGGAGGATGCCCGGGAGGTTGATGTGCCAGATGCGGCGGAACCTGCCGGCGCCGTCGATCATCGCGGCTTCGTGCAGCTGCGGGTCGATGCCGGAGAGGGCCGCCATGTAGATGATGGAGTTCCATCCCGAGTACTGCCAGACGCCCGTCAGCACATAGATGGTCTTGAACAAAGACGGTTTGCCCATGAAGTAGGTGCTCTCGCCCCCCAGCGCAACGGCCAGGCGGTTGATGATCCCCGTGTTCGGCGCGAGGAACAGGAAGATCATCGAACACATCACGACGGTGGAGATGAAATACGGCGCATAGGTCACTGTCTGCACGGTCCGCCTGAACCAGCGCGCCTTCACCTCGTTCATCAGGAGCGCCAGGAGGATGGGGAGCGGCATCCCGACAATCAGGGAGTAAAGGCTGATGAGCAGCGTGTTCCGGATGACTTCAATGGAGTAATAGCTTCGGAAAAACCGCTCGAAGTGCGCAAGGCCGACCCATCTGCTGCCCCAGAAACCCAGGCGCACGGAGTAGTTCCGGAACGCGATCTGCAGGCCGTTCATCGGAAGGTAATGGAACACGGCAAAGTAGGCGATCACGGGGACCACCAGCAGGTACAGCTGCCAGTTGCGCTGAAGGTAGAGCCGGTTCTTGTGCGGTTTATTCAGACGCGGGGACGTCCCGGCACGATTTTGTGTCATCCGCGCCTCTTTTCCGGCTCGAGGCGGACCAGGGACAGCTCGTCTGCAGGGACGGTCACGCGCAGCCCGCCATCGACCTGCAGGCAGGGGACGCCGCCCTCCGCGCCGGGCGACTCCAGCGTGCGCTGAACCGCGCGCATCGGCCCGAACGCCCGTATGTCCGCCCAGCCGACTGTCCCCGTCCGGTTCGCGCAGGCAAGGACGAGGCTGCCGTCCGGGTACCCGTGGCACCTCACCTCGACGCCGGCAGAGGTATTCAGGATCCCCTTTTCGTCCAGATACCGCCCGGTCCCGTAGCTGGACAGCCATTCCTTTTTCAGGCGCAGCACCTTCCTCAGGCGGTCGTGCTGCGGCGGGTCGGTCCTGAACGAATTGTCCCCCTCCAGGTCGTAGACCCAGAAGACGGACCCGAGCAGAAAGGCCCTGTCCATCAGGTACGACGACCGGAGGGCGACATGCGCCGGGCGCATGGAGGAGTATTTCCGTGGATTCATCATTTCGACCAGGACATGGGAAGGATTGGCGTAGCGGTAGAACTCGTTGAACAGGCCGCTGTCCAGAGAACCCAGCGACATGGAGAGCATCCCGTCGGCCTGCGGGCCGGCGCTTTCCGCAATGCCCTCGACGATGAGGGCGGTATCCGGCCCGCAGGCGGCCCGTATTTCCCGGAGCATGTCGCAACAGCCCCGGTTCCACCCGTCCGGGTCGCCGTGGCCACCGCGGCAGCGCCGGGGCGGCGCCGCGGCCAGCTGGTCAAGGTACAGTCCGTCCGCGCCGATGTTGGAAACCAGACGGGAGGCCGCTTCCACGATGACCTCGCGCCAAAGCTTTTCCTGAGGGCACATGCAGGCGAAGCTGATCCTGTCTGATCCGTAGCGCTCGACAAGCGGGAAACCCCCGGCGCCGCGTTCGGCCGCCGCCTCCATCAGCGCGGCCCTGTCCGCGTACCTCGTGTTGCACAGGCGGGTGTTCAGATAGAACGACACGTGTCCGCCCGCGTTCCTGACGGCGCGCACCGCTTCGCGCAGCGCTTCTTCTCTGCCAAGTTCCGGGTCGCACTCGTACTGCGGGAAGCCGTTGTCGAAGCCGTCCCGGTGCCATCCCGCGAGCAGCAGATGGTCGAGCCCCAGCTCCTCCGCCTGGGCATACAGGCCCGGGATGTCCGCGTAGCGGTGAACGATCTCGCCGCTCTGGTATTTCAGGTCGTAATGCGCGGCGAGCCCCGGGCTACTGTCAAACCAAGCGGCTTGCGCCCGGCGCGGGACCTCCGGGACGCCGGCGCGCCAGTCGTCGACCGCGTCAAGCCAGTTCCCCCCGTGCAGGGCCAGGGTGCAGGCGGGGCTTTCCCACGCGTTCCCGGACGCCTGGTGGACGAAGGAAAAATTGAGCCCCGGGCTGGCCGTCCCGCGCGTTTCAAAGCGCAGGGAGCGCATGGCGTGCTCCGCGTCCGCGCAGGCCAGCCACATCCCGCCACTGCTGCAAGAGAGGTCGCAGAACAGGGCCGAACAGCCCCCGGCGTACTCCGCCTCGTGGACGTATCTCCCGCCGTCCTCCGGTTTCCCGTACGGCCCCCCGAGGAAATGCTTCCATCGGTAGTCCTGCCAGCGCCAGTCCACCGACCGCGGCTTGCCCGCGAGGGTGCCGACTGGGTCAGAAATGCGCTCGCCGCCCCTGAAAGGCGTGACCAGCACGTTGTCATGATGGTCCTGCCCGAGCCAGACCCCGCACAGACAGGGAAAGGCGCAGCGCTGAAGCCGGATTTCAGCTGCGGCTATGACCCTTGCGCGCATCGTGAGCCTGGGCTTGTCTTCCGAAAGCTCGAAGCGAAGCTCTGCGGCAATCGGAAAGGGCCGGTCCCCTTGAAAAAGGCAGGGATAGCGCAGCGTCATCGAGAGCCCGTCTGCCGTGATCTGTGGACGGCAATCGGGGAGCGTCTCCCCTTCGGCCGGAACAGCCGCGAACTCGCCACCGTCCCCGTTCGTCATGACAAGGATCGGGGTCCGGGCCGTATCGATGCGGTTCTTGATCAGGTTCTCGCCGGTCAGTTCGTTCGTCAGCTCGATCCAGGCGCCGGTGCGAAGGCATAGGCCCACCGACAGTTTGCCGTTTGATATCCGCGCCTGATCGGGCATGATTCGATTGTCCTTCCCTGTCCCCGGTCGCCTCTGCCGTCGTCATGCATATATGCGATTCGCGACGATAATAGCCTTCAGGCGCCTGCGCGTCAAGGCAGGGTCCGTGCTGTGAAGCGATATCTGCGGGACAACGTTGTTTTTGTGCTGTACCGGAATCAAAAATCAGCAGACTGGGGAGATGGCGTTCAATTCTGGATACGATGAATAAGTCTTTACAGATAACAAGCGAGGCATGAATATACGAAAATAATGAATTATTGTGAAAAAAATGTTTTTTACATAGGGGGACTTTGGATCCTCGCCGGAATGTCCTGGCCTCTTATCCTTCATGATGATTTTCTGGGAGCCGCGTTTCCCGCTCGTCCGTAAAGTGAAGGACGGCCCCCTGCCGCTGCAGTTCCTTCCGCACGTCGCGGGTATCGATAAGCCCGGTACCGGAGATCAGCGCTGCCGCCGCGCCCGCGGCCTGGCCGGTCACGGCGCAGGCGGGGATCGCGCGGGTGATGTCCCACATGGAATCGGTCACGGAGACGCAGCGCCCCGCGGCGAAGACGTTGGCCAGCTGCGCGCTTTGAATCATTCCCAGTGGCAGCTCGTACGCCGCGCCCCGCTTGCGCCAGTCCGCCGCCATCCCGATGCTGGCCTCCTCGCGGGCGTAGGGCCGCTTGTCGTCAAGTTCCACAAGGCCGCAAAGGCGCCGGGTCATGCGCAGCTGCGGGATGGCGGCGACGGCGGTCAGCGAATGGCCCGGCGTCACGCTTCCGTGCGCCAGAAAATCATCGTACAGCGCCTTGTGCGCGTCGACGGTCATTTGGGATAGTTCGCGCGCGTCGAGCCCGACATAGCGCTTCTGGCTGCGGCCCCTTTCGATTTCCTCCGGCGTCTTGTATTCCTCGGGTGTGTCGCAGACGCCCAGCGGCTGGAGGCTGTTTGCCCCGTCTTTCGTTTGGAAGTACCAGGCCGCCAGCAGGTTCCCCTGCCTGAACAGCGCGGTGTCCGCGCCCGCAAGCCAGAAGAGGTCGGCGTCGCCTGTGGCGTCTACAAAGGCGCGGCCGTCCAGCGTTTCCCGCCCGGATTTGTGCACGATCTCGACTGCTGTCATCCGCCCGTTTTTTGCGGTGGCGCCGCAGACCATCGCGCCGTACAGCAGTTCCGCCCCTTCGTTCAGCAGGAGGTTTTCCGCTTCGATGGCGAACACATAGGGGTTGAACTGGACCTGGTAGCGCTGCCTGCCACGCTCTTCGGGCGTGCCGCCTTCCAGCCACGCGGCGGGATACCGGCCTTCGGCCCCATGGCGGACGGACAGGCGGAGCAGCTCCTCGGCGATGGAAAAACTCACCTGCCGCCCGGTCCCGTCGCACAGGGGCAGGTAGATGGTCACCAGGCCGCAGGTCGCGAGACCGCCCAGAAGGTATTGCCTTTCAAGGATCAGCACCCTGGCCGCGCCGGCGCGTCTGGCGGACAGGGCTGCCGCGATGCCCGCGACGCCGCCGCCGGCAACGATCACGTCGTATGTCATGACGCCTCCACGCTCCTATTTGGACGTGGGCGGGAAAACCACCATATCGGACTCGTCCATCGTCCAGTTGGGATTGTAGGCCACTTCCCAGATGTAGCCGTCCGGATCGCTGAAATAGCCGTGGTAGCCGCCCCAGAATACCGGCTGCGGCTCTTTGATGATCACCGCGCCGGCCTTTCGGGCAAGCTCGATCGCCTCGCGGACCTCCTGTTCGCTTCTGGTATTGTACGCAAGCGTGATGCCGGAGAACCCCGTGATAGCCGCCGGCGGGGCGTCCTTGTTGATTTCCTCGGCAAGGAGAGCGAGCGGGTACAGCTCGAGCTTCGTCCCCGACGTGTCAAAGAACACGATCCCCGGGTCGTCGGCCG
>CAZLYF010000084.1:0-1383 GCA_964563725.1 uncultured Oscillospiraceae bacterium | reverse complement strand
ACCTGGCCATATTCCGCACCCCGAGCGCGATGACGCTCACGCGGTTCATGCCGCACCCTCCCCTTCTGTCCTTCGCCTGGCCTTTCTGGTCCCTGCGCAAAGCATAGGCTTTCCGCGCTCCGCCGGCAACTCCATGGGAGGCGCGAGCGCATGAGAAAGGAACCTAAGTATGAAATAGAAAGGCTATTTTTGCCACCCCCGCAGCACCTCCAGCGCCTTCTTGTCCGCGGGGCAGAATTCAAAGCCGCCGATCTCGTCCGGCCTGATCCGGCGGGCGTCGCTGCGCCCGGTCAGGCGGAGGGTGACGCCCGGGTAGTTGTGGGTCGTCAGGGGACGGTTCTTTGACGATTGACCAAAGCGTGCTAAGTTCTTCGTGCATCGTGCTGGGCGTAATCTGTGATCGCGTGTTGACAGATCATCAGGCGAGAAAAGGCCGGGGCGAAATGCCTCGGCTTTCGCGTGTAAACGGGAGGATTTTATTTCTCGAAGACCATCGAGCCGGAAACGGGGAAGTAGGGCTGCATACTGTGCAGACTGCGTCTGCAGTGCAAAGTGCAACGTTCAGCGTGCAGCGTTATGAGCAGACTGCGTGTACAAGTCAGGACATGGTTAAGCTTTTAGGTTCTGGACTTGGCTCAGCCCTGGTGTCGAAAGCTCAGCCTTGAGGGGGTGGGAATGACAGGATGTTGCCCTGGATGCAGGGGAGGCGCAACCTCCCCTCCGGCGGGCGGGCTGAAGCCGTAAAACTCTGTGTTGAGTATGGCTGGAAAAATATGCATAGAAGGCCTTTTGAATGATCCGAAATGATGCAAATATGCCAATTGAATGTGTCTAAAATGATGCGTGCCTCTTGAAGCCTGCCTCACCCTGTGGTAGGCTATCCCTTGGAAGGAGGCGTGCCCGGTGCTGAAAAGAAAGATCCTCGAACGCCTCAAGGAGTGGAAAAACTCCAAAAACAGCGAGTGCCTGCTGGTGAGAGGCGCGCGGCAGGTAGGCAAGACCTTCATCGTCGACTATTTCGGACGGGAATGCTACGGGAGCTACATCTACCTGAACTTCATCGAAAACCCGGGGTATCGCGGCATTTTCGAGGGTGATTTGTCTGCGGATGAAATCGTCAAGCGCATCTCGCTGTCCATCCCAAATGCGCGTTTCATCGAACATGACACGCTCATCTTTCTTGACGAGATCCAGGCGTGTCCCCAGGCGAGGACCGCCTTCAAGTTTCTGGCGCTCGATAACCGTTATGACGTGATCGGTTCGGGATCCTTGCTTGGGATCAGCTACCGGGAAGTCACCTCCATCCCGGTCGGTTATGAATCGCAGCTGGAAATGCACTCCCTTGACTTCGAGGAATTCCTGTGGGCGATCGGCTTGGGCGTA
>CAZLYF010000083.1:0-14621 GCA_964563725.1 uncultured Oscillospiraceae bacterium | reverse complement strand
TGGCGGTCTTGTGCGTGCCGTTGCCGCCAAGGGTCACCAGGCAGTCGAGCTTCAGCGCCTTGTAGTTCTTCTTCATTTCGGCGACCTTGTCCAGGTTGTCCTCGCCCACCTGCCGCATGTCGCGGAACGGGGTCCGGCTGGATCCCAGGATCGTCCCGCCGCGCGTGAGGATGTTGGAGAACTGCGACTGTTCCATGACCTGGTAATCGCCTTCGATCAGTCCGCGGTACCCGTCCCGTATCCCGATGATCTCCGCGTCAAACAGACTGTAGGCTGCGCGCACCACGCCCCGGATCGCCGCGTTGAGGCCCGGGCAGTCGCCGCCGCTGGTGAGGATGCCGATCCTTTTTTTCATACGCTTCTCCTGTTCCTGTTTAGTCGTCCTTCGTGGACTGCCGCGCCGCGCGGGCGCTGCGAAGCTTCACTTGATGCCAAAAACGCCCAGGATGTTGCGCGTGATGCTCCGGCCGACCGTGTATCCCGCGCCGCTGGCCGTGGAACGGGTGAAATTTTCAAGCATTCGCTCCACCACGGTCTTTTCCTTTTTCGCCTCCCTGGCGGCGCCCGCCCCGGCCTTCGCGGTCTTCCCTTCCCGCTCGGGCCTGGGCTCGTAGAGCCCGGTGTTTGGATTGTACACCAGCACCGGCGGCGGCTCCTGGGCGGCGGGCTGCGCGGGCAGCGGCCGGGCGGCGTCCGCGGAGCGGGCGGGGGGCACGTACGGAGCCGGGACCGGGGGCGCGTACGGGGCCGGGGCGCTGACTTCGCGGTCGATGTATGTCCCGCTCTGCGGATCGTACACCTTGAAGGTCATGGTCGTGAACGCGGGCTGGGCGGGCGCTTCGTCCGGGACGGCTTCCGCGGAGGGCAGCGGCTGCAGCACGCGGGTCTGAAGGATCCCCTGGGCGGCGAATTTTCCCGACAGCAGCTCATAGGCGCTCTGGCTGTCAAAGGTCTCGTCGTACTTGCCCTTCAGTTCGCTCGTGTCGACGATCGTCTGCCGCAGGCTGTCGGAGATGGCGCCGATGCTGCTCTGGGGCGGCAGGATGACCGCCTGCTGGGTCACGGAAGGCGATCCGTCCTCCTGAAGGAAGGAGAGCAGCGCTTCGCCCGTGCCCAGGTTCGTGATCGCGCTCTCGGTGTCGAAAGACGGGTTGGTCCGGAAGGTCTGGGCGACCGCCTTGATCACGCGCTGTTCCAGCGGGGTAAAGGCCCTGAGCGCGTGCTGGACGCGCGCGCCAAGCTGCGAAAGCACGGTCGAAGGGACGTCGGCGGGGTTCTGGGTGCAGAAAAACACCCCGACCCCCTTGGAGCGGATGAGGCGGATGGTCAGCTCCACCTTGTCCAGCAGCTCGCGGGGGCAGTCCTCGAACAGCAGGTGCGCCTCGTCAAAGAAGAAGACCATCTGCGGCAGTTCCCTGTCGCCCTGCTCGGGGAGCAGCTCATAGAGTTCGCCGAGCATCCAGAGCATGAAGGCCGAATACAGCGCGGGGCGCAGGAACAGCTTGTCGGCTGCCAGGACATTGACCATGCCGTGGCCTTCCTCGTCCCGCACGAACCAGTCGTTGATGTTCAGCGCCGGCTCGCCGAAAAAGCGGCCGCCCCCCTGGTCCTCCAGGACGGCCACGGCGCGCTGGATCGCTCCGACGCTGGCCCTGGTGATGTTGCCGTAATTGAGGGTGTAGCGGGAGGCGTTCTCCCCCGCGTAGGCAAGCATCGCCTTGAGGTCCTTCAGGTCGATGAGCAGCATGTTCTCGTCATCCGCGATCCTGAACACAAGGTGCAGCACCCCGGACTGCGTCTCGTTGAGCTGGAGCATGCGGGCGAGGAGCAGGGGCCCCATCTCGGAGACGGTCGTGCGCACGGGATGGCCCTTCTCGCCGAAGATGTCCCAGAACGTGACCGGACAGGGGCGGTTGACGTAATGCTTGACCCCGCACGTTTCAAGCCTCGAGCGGATCTTCCCGTTCATCTCCCCGGGTTTGGCAAGCCCTGCCAGGTCGCCCTTGACGTCCGCCAGGAACACCGGGACGCCCAGCTGGGAAAAGGCTTCGGTGAGCACCTGAAGCGTCACGGTCTTTCCGGTCCCGGTCGCCCCCGAGATCAGCCCGTGCCTGTTGGCCATCCGCGGGATCATGCAGACGGCGCCCTCGCCGGAGGTTCCCAGCCAGATCGAATTGTCAAGCAGCATGTTCTTTCCTCCATTCATTGTCGTGGCCGGGCCGCGGCCGTCCGCGGCCGGCGTATGGGGTCAGCGGAGCTTGAGGACCGTGGCGACGGCGTGCGCCCCGATCCCTTCCCCCCGCCCTTCAAAGCCCATCCCCTCCGTCGTGGTCGCCTTGACCGACAGCAGGTCCGGGGAGAGGGACAGGGCGGACGCGATGTTCAGGCGCATGCGCGGGACCTGTTCGCTCAGGCGGGGACGCTGGGCGACGATCGTGATGTCCGCGCCGCAGGGGCGGAATCCCTTCGCGGCAAGGATGTCCCGCGTTTTCCTGAGCAGTTCCAGGGAGGATACGCCGCGGTAAGTTTCGTCGCTGTCGGGGAAGTGCGTCCCGATATCCCCCAGCGCGCAGGCGCCCAGGAGCGCGTCGATGAGCGCGTGCACCGCCACGTCCGCGTCGGAATGTCCCAGGAGCCCCTTGTCGAAGGGCACGCGGACGCCCCCGAGGATCAGGGGCCGTCCCGGCACGAGGCGGTGCGCGTCATACCCCGTCCCCACCCTGGGGACACACGCGGGCCCGGCGATCCTCTCCGCCGCGGCAAGGTCGCCCGGGACGGTCAGCTTGATGTTGTCCGCGTCCCCCTCGACCAGGTGCACGGGGATGCCTTGGGCTTCGAGCAAGCCCGCGTCGTCCGTCACGTCCCTGCCGGCTTCCCTTGCGTAGGCCTCCTGGAGCAGGCCCCGGCGGAAGGCCTGGGGGGTCTGGACCGTCCTGAGCCGCGCGCGGTCGACCGTCCTGACCGCCCGCCCCAGGGCGTCCACCTCCTTCACCGTGTCGGTGACGGGAAGCGCGGGCACGCCCGACCCGAATTCTTCCGCGCTGCGGATGACCCTGCGGATAAGCTCCGCAGAAACCAGCGGACGCGCCCCGTCGTGGATGAGGACGATGTCGCAGTCCGCGGGGAGCTCCCTGAGCGCGTTCGCGACGCTCCCCCGCCGGTCCTTCCCGCCCGGGCAGTAGCGGTCCGCCCTGAGCCCCTCCCTGCCAAGCGCCTCTTCAAACAGCGCCTGTTCGTCCGCGCGCACGGCAAGGACGATCCCCTCGCAGCTGTCCCTGAAAGCCCGCACCGCGCGGCAGATCGCCGGCTCGCCCAGGATCCCGGTCAGGGTCTTGCTGCGCCCCGCGCCCATCCTCGTGCCGTCCCCCGCCGCCGCGATCACCGCCCAGGCGCTCAAGGCCCTTCCTCCCCGGACAGTTCGCGGATCACCGCGTCGTAGATTCTTTGCGCCTTCCCGCTCCAGCGGTCCCTGAAGGCGGCGGCCAGCTCGGCCGTGGGCAGGCTCAGGTCAAGCGACATCAGGGCCATCCCCTGTTCCATGATCTGCATGGATACATGGTACTCGTTTTTCCCTTCGTGAAGGATGCGCGCGGACAGCTCCCGCTCCCTGCTGAAGCGCTCACGGAAGGCGGGGGCCGCCTTCTCCACTTTTTCAGCGCCGCTGCGCGCCGCGCGCCCAAGGAAGAGCCCGAGGGCTTCGCGGCCGGCTCCGGTGATCCGGTAGAGGTCGTCCGCGGGCTGCCGGACCCGCGCGACCTGCCCCGCGCTGCGCAGGTCGTACAGGGCGGTCTGCAGGTCAAAGTAGTTCATGACGTCGTTTTCCGCCATGAACGAGATGAGCTGCAGATTGCCGCACTCGCCCAGAAGGTCAAGCGCGTGGAGGGTCAGCACCTTGCGCTCGACCTCGCCGAGCCGATGCTGCGGAAGTTCCGCCATGACGATAAACTCCTCTTGCGCGGCCGCGCTTGTTATTTCCCCGCGCCGGACCAGAATTCCTGCATCAGGGGCGCAATTTCATCGGGCGAGCGGATGCGTTGGACATGGTAGTGCCCGGGCAGGAGGGACGCGTACCCGTCCTGCCGGTAGCGGTCGTCCATCAGGAGCACGCCGCCCCTGTCCGTTTCCGAGCGGATGACCCGTCCCGCGGCCTGCAGCACCTTGTGCATGCCGGGATATCGGTAGGCGTAGGCGAAGCCGTCGCCGAGGGTCCGGTCATAGTGCTCCCTCAGCGCCTCCTGCTGCCTGTTGACCTGCGGCAGGCCCACGCCCACGACGCAGGCGCCGATGAGCGCCAGCCCCGGCAGGTCGATCCCCTCGGCGAACACGCCGCCCAGCACGCACAGGCCCAGGAGGGGCTGCCCGTCGAGGGTGAAGCGCCTCAGGTACTCCTCGCGCTCCCCGTCGCCCATCCCCGAAAGCTGCACGTGCAGCGGCAGCGAAGGATGGGCCTGCCCGAGCCTTGCGGCCGCCGCCCTGAGGTACTCGTAGGACGGGAAGAAGGCGATGTACTTCCCCGGCCGCGAGAAAAACATCGCGGCGATCCCTTCGCAGACCATCCCAAGCGTCTCGTCACGAAACCGGTAACGCGTGTTGAGGGGAAGCAGGAGGACCCTGAGATTCCCCTCGGGAAAGGGGGAAGGCAGTTCAAAGCAGGCGTCCTCCTCGTCGCCGCCAAGGAGGCTGCGCATCCCGTCAAGCGGCGTGAGCGCCGCGGAAAAGAACACGCAGCCGCGCAGCCGCCTGAGCCTTTGAAGGAGGTAGCGCGTGATCTCCAGGCAGAACACCCGGACGCCGGGAAGCCTGCCCTGCGCGCCGACGAAGAGCCGGTGCTCGTCCGGGCGCTCGGCCATCCTTCCGGCAGCCGCCAGAAAGGAAACGAGGCCTTTCGCAAACCCTGCGCCGTCGGGCGGCGCCCCGGGACCGGACAAGGCGTCAAGAAGGGCCTCCGCGCGCCGAAGGACGGCGTCCCCGAGGGACCCGGCTTCCGCGCTTGTTTCCCTCAGGGCCCTGATCAGTTCGGAAGCCGCCCGGTACAGGGGCGTCCGCCGGCCGTGTTCGCGCCCCTCGGCCCGCCTCAGTTCCAGGAGCCTATCGCCGTCCAGTTCGCCCGAGAGCATTTCCCTGACGCGGTCGGCGAGGTTGTGCGCTTCGTCGATCAGCAGGGTCAGGCGTCCGGGCGAGTCGAAGATCCTGCGGATATACACCTGCGGGTCCAGGGCGTAGTTGTAGTCGCAGATCACCAGGTCCGCCACCTCGCACAGCGCGAGGCTGAACTCAAAGGGACAGAGGCAGTGCCTGCCGCAGATCTCAAGCACCGCGCCGACGTCCCAGTCCTCCGTCCCCATCGCTTCCCCGAGGGCGGCCTTCTGCCTCAAGTAATGGCCCTTGGCGCGGGAACAGGCGTCCGGGTGGCAGCGGGTCCCGGGTGTGGGACAGAGCTTTTCCTTGGCGCCCAGCGTGAGCGCCTTGGCCTTCAGCCCCCCTGCCCTCATGCGCGCGACCTCCGCGAGGGCGGCGCGGCGGGCGGTCGTGCGCGCCGTCAGGTAAAAGATCTGGCCGGTCAGCCCCTCCCCCAGCGCCTTCATGGCCGGATAGAGCACCGCGGCGCTCTTTCCCGTCCCGGTGGGCATGAGGGCAAAAAGCTTGCGGCGCCGTCTGATGGCGGTGTACACCTGCGCGGCCATCTCCCTCTGTCCGGACCGATAGCATTCGTACGGGAACGCAAGCGCCGCGGCGGAAAGGTCCCGCGCGGCGAGATGCCTCCTCAGCCCCGCCCGCCAAAGCGCGTAGGGCTCAAGCAGCGACAGGAAATCCCGCTTCAGGTCCTCCGCCGCGCAGCGCGCGTCGTGCGTAGCGACGGGGTCTCCGGAAGCGGTCACGTAACTGACGCGGAGCCGGACCTCCGAAAGCCCCTCCCTTTGGCAGAGCATGTGCCCGTAACACCTGGCCTGCGCCAGGTGCGCCGGCAGGGGCGCGGGCGGACCCCCGCCGCGGGTCAGCTTGATCTCCTCGATCAGGGGCGGGTTCGCCTGCGCGTCGTAGAGGTCCATCCGTCCGGACACGATGAAGGAGAGCCCGCAGGCCTCCCCGCGCCAGGTGAGCGGGACCTCTTCCTCGGCCGCGCTTTTCTTCTGCCTGGCGAGGTGTCCCCGGCGGCCCTCCTCCAGCAGTTCCGGGGAAAGCGGCACGATGTCCTCCCCGAAAACGGAAAACTCTACCAGGCTCCTGACCGGCACGCGCTCCATCCCGCCTTCCGCGCCGGTTGGCGTCATATCCCGCCCTCGTAAAACACCCTTGTCAGCTCCAGCCCTCTCGCCGGCGCCGTCGGCCCAAGCTCCAGCCTGTTCCCGCTCAGGAGCGCCCTTGCGAACGCCTCCCCCTCCAGCTTCCCCAGCCCGATCCCGATCAGCGTCCCCGCGATGATGCGCACCATATTGTACAGGAAGGCGTCCCCAACGGCCAGGATGGAGATCTCGTCCCCCCGCCTTTGGACCTCGAGCACGGAAAGGGTGCGCAGGAAGCTGCGCGCGCTGCCGCCCGAGGCCTGAAACGCCCTGAAGTCATGCCGGCCGAGAAGCGCGTGACAGGCGCTCTGCATCGCTGCCAGGTCCAGCGGGAGCGGCACATGCGCGCAGAAGGGGTCCCGGAGGGCGCTGGCCTGCCTGCGGTTGAAAATGCGGTACGTGTACTCCTTGCCCCTGGCCGAGAAACGCGCGTGCAGGCCGGGGGGGACCTCCCTGGAAGCGCTGGCCCGGATGTCCCTGGGCAGCAGGGCGTTGAGGACATAGGGGTATTTGTCCGGGGGGATGCCGCCTTCCGTATCGAAATGCGCCCGCTGTCCAAGCGCGTGCACCCCGGCGTCCGTGCGGCTGGCCCCGGTCACGGCGGTCAGGCGCCCCTCGGCTTTCCCCAGCGCCTTTTCCACCGTTTCCTGGACGCTGACGCCGTTGAGCTGCCTCTGCCAGCCGCAGTAGCGCGTCCCCGCGTACTCGAGTGTCAGCAGGATGCGCCTGGGCCCGCTCATATGAGCGCTCCGGTGAGCACGACCGCGAGGATCAGCAGGGCCATCGTCGCCAGCGCCGTCCAGTCGCCGCGTCCGGTTTTCAGCACGCGCAGCCTGGTGCGGCCTTCGCTGCCGTGGTAGCAGCGGGCCTCCATCGCCATCGCCAGTTCGCCCGCCCGCCTGAAGGCCGAGACAAACAGCGGCACCAGCAGCGGGATCATCGCCTTGGCCCTCTGCCTGAGGCTCCCGGAGCTGAAGTCGGCGCCGCGCGCGGTCTGGGCCTTCATGATCTTGTCCGCTTCCTCCGTCAGCGTCGGGATGAAGCGCAGCGCGATGGTCATCATCATCGCCATTTCGTGGGAGGGGAAATGGATCGCCTTCAGCGGCGAGCTGAGGCTCTCAAGGCCGTCGGTGAGCGTGACGGGGGAGGTGGTCAGCGTCAGCACGCTGCTGCCCGTGACGAGGAACACGAGCCTGAGCGAAAAATGCAGCGCGTTCAAAAAGCCCTCTTCGGTGATGACGATGAAGGACCAGCGGAAAGCGACGGTCTCCCCGCCCCCGAAAAACAGGTTGAGCACGAACGTGAACAGCAGCAGGAAGCGCAGGGGGCGCAGGCTCCTGAGCATCATCTTCGGGGGCAGCCTGCTCATCCCCACCGTGAAGCAGAGGTAGGCAAGCACAGGCAGATAGCCCGCCGGCGATCTGGCCAGGAAGACCGCCGCGATGAATCCGACGGTCAAAAGGATCTTCATCCTCGGATCCAGCCTGTGCACCGCGCTGTCCACCGGATAGTACTGGCCCAGGGTGATGTCACGAAGCATGCCGGTCCCCTCCCTTGAGCAGCCCTTCCAGCGCCTCCGCCATTTCTTCCGGGAGGTAGCACTCCGGCACGGGGATGCCGCCCTCCCTGAGCCGCTGCGCCAGCCTGCTCACCTGAGGCACGTCGAGCCCCATCGCGGTCAGGCGGTCGATCAGGGAGAAGATCTCCCGCGGCGCGCCCTGCATGCAGAGCGTCCCCTTTTCCATCACCGCGATGCGCGTGGCCATGCGCGCCACCTCGTCCATGCTGTGGGAGATCAGCACCACCGTGGTGCCTTCCCCATGCAGCCGGCGGACGTCGTCGATCAGATGGTCCCGCCCCCTGGGGTCGAGGCCCGCCGTCGGTTCGTCCAGCACAAGGATCCGCGGGCGCATCGCCAGGACGCCGGCCAGCGCGACGCGGCGCATCTGTCCGCCGGAGAGCTCAAAGGGCGATTTATCCGCGATCTCCGCGTAGGAGAGGCCCACCCTGTCCATCGCCCCGCGCACTCGGCTGTCGATTTCCTCTTCGGAAAGCCCCATGTTCCTGGGGCCGAAGCCGATGTCCCTGGCTACGGTTTCCTCAAACAGCTGGTGTTCCGGATACTGGAAAACCAAGCCCACCTGGAAGCGGACCGCCCGCTTGTCCGTTTCCTTCGCGTGGATGTCCTTCCCATCAAGCAGGACCCGGCCGGAGGTCGGGAGCAGCAGGCCGTTCAGGTGCTGCGCCAGCGTGGACTTGCCCGAACCCGTGTGGCCGATGAGCGCGAGAAAGTCCCCGTCTTCCACCTGAAGGCTGACGTCCCTGATCGCCGTCGCCTGAAAAGGGCTCCCGGGCTGGTAGGTGTGCGTCAGGTGCTCGACGGCGATGGGCATAAACGGCGCACCTCCCCTGCCATTTCCTCCACCGTCAGGACGTCCTGCCTGACGCCGATCCCGCGCAGGGCCAGCATATGGGCCAGGCGGGTCATCGGGGGCACGTCCAGACGGTACCCGCGGACCTTGTCGGCCTGCGCGAACACTTCCCGCGGCGTCCCGTCCATCACGAGCCTGCCTTTGAACATCACGGCCGTGCGCTCGCAGCGGGCAGCTTCCTCCATGAAGTGCGTGATCCACACAACCGTGATCCCCTGTTCGCGGTTGAGTTTCCTGACGGTGTCAAACACCTCCGCCCGCCCCGCGGGGTCCAGCATGGCGGTCGCCTCGTCCAGAATCAGGGCTTCAGGCCGCATCGCGAGGATCCCGGCGATGGCGACGCGCTGCTTTTGCCCGCCTGAAAGCAGATGGGGCGGGCGGCCGGCAAATTCCGTCATCGCCACCGCCCTGAGCGCTTCGTCGATGCGCGCGGGCATTTCCGCCGTCGGCACGCCGATGTTCTCCAGGCCGAACGCGACGTCTTCCCGCACCATCGTCGCCACGATCTGGTTGTCGGGATTTTGAAAGACCATGCCGGCGCGCTTCCTGATCTCCCAGGTGCAGGCGGGGTCCGCTGTGTCCATGCCGCTCACCGTGACCTTGCCCGAGGTGGGCAGGTACAGCCCGTTGAGCAGCTTGGCCACGGTGGACTTTCCCGACCCGTTGTGCCCCAGCAGCGCCATGAACTCGCCCCGGCGCACTTGGAGCGAAAAATCGTCAAGCGCGGGCGGCGCCCCTTCCTCGTAAAGGTAGCTCACGCGCTCAAGCAGGAGCTGGGTCTCCCTCATGCCCCTTCCCCTTCCGCGCCGCGGTTGAATGCAGCGTTCCTGTCGTAGCGCGCGTAGAAGGCCTCCCGGTAATCGAGCAGCCTGTCCTCCCGGATCGCCTGACGCACCTCCTCCATCATCCGCAGCAGGAAGCGGAGGTTGTGGATGCTGATGAGCCTGGCGCCGGTGATCTCGCCCGTCTTGATCAGATGCCGGATGTACGCCCGGGTATGGCGCGTGCATGCGTAGCAGTCGCAGCCTTCCTCGATGGGGCGGAAATCGTCGGCGTACGCCGCGTTGCGGACGACCAGCCGGCCTGAGGGCACCAGGGCGGTCCCGTTCCTGGCCACGCGCGTCGCCAGGACGCAGTCAAACATGTCCACGCCCCTCAGAACGCCCTCGATCAGGCAGTCCGGCGTGCCTACGCCCATCAGGTAACGGGGCCTGTCCGCAGGCAGGAGGGGGTGAAGCGCGTCCAGCACCCGGTACATCGTGTCCTTGGGCTCGCCCACCGAAAGGCCCCCGATGCCGTAGCCCGGGAAGTCCATCTGCATCAGGGCGCGCGCGCTCTCTCTGCGTAGGTCCGGATAGACCGAGCCCTGCACGATGCCAAAGAGCGCCTGGTCCTGGCGGACGTGGGCCCGCCTGCAGCGCTCGGCCCAGCGGTGGGTCCGGCCCGCGGCTTCGCGCGCGCTGTCCGGATCGCTCGGGTAGGGCGTGCAGATGTCGAAGGCCATCGCGACGTCGGCGCCCAGATCCTGCTGGATCTCCATGGACGTCTCCGGCGTCAGGCACAGGAGGCTCCCGTCCAGATGGTTCCTGAAGCGGACGCCGTCCTCGCCGATGCTGCGCAGCCCGGCCAGCGAAAAAACCTGGAATCCTCCGCTGTCCGTCAGGATCGGCCTGTTCCAGCCCATGAAGCCGTGCAGACCCCCCGCCCTGCCGATGAGCTTCCCGCCCGGGCGGAGGTGGAGATGGTAGGCGTTGGCCAGGAGAATCCCCGCCCCGATGTCCTCCATCTCGCCGGAGGTCATCGCCTTCACGCAGGCCTGCGTCCCCACGGGCATGTAGACGGGCGTTTGTACGTCGCCGTGGGGCGTATGCAGGACGCCCAGCCTCGCTCCCGACTGGGCGCAGACCTTGAGCAGTTCAAACCGGGGCGCCTGTGCCATAGCTTCCTTTCGGTCCGTTCCCGGCCCCTCTTCAGGGCGCGATGTCCGGCCACACGTTCTGCAGGCCCTGGATGTCCCGACGGAACCGGGTCCAGAAACCCGTGTCCGGCGGAGGCGCGATGAAGACCATCGCGGCGCCGGTGATCGGATGGCTGAGGCCCAGACGCATGCCCCACAGGGCGATCTGGCCGCCTGTGTCGCCGCTGCCGTAGCGCCTGTCCCCGGCCAGGGGATGTTTCGCGTGGGCCATCTGCGCGCGGATCTGGTGCGCGCGGCCCGTTTCGAGGCGTACAGCGACCAGGGAAAAGCCCTCCAGGAACCTGACCGTTTTCGCGTACAGGACCGCTTCCCGGCCTAGCCGAAGATAGGACGGGACCACCCTGACAAGGTTCTCCCCGGAGTCCTTGAGCAGGTGGTCCCTGAGCGTGAAACGTTCGGGCGCCTCCCCGTGACAGACGCAGACGTATTCGCGCACGAGCTTCTTCTCCGCCACCTGGCTGCTGAGCCTCGCCGCGGCCTTGCTCGTGCGCGCGAAGCACAGCAGTCCGCCCACGGGGCGGTCCATCCTATGCACGAGCCCCAGATAGGCCTCGCCCGGTTTCGCGTACGTGGTCCGGACGTGTTCCTTGAGCAGCGACAGCATGTCCTGATCGCCCGTGCGGTCTGCCTGGGTCAGGAGGTTGGGTTCCTTCAGGGCGACGATAAGGTGGTTGTCCTCAAAGAGGATCTTCGGCGTGTCAAACATACGGGCGTCCTTTCGGCGCTGCCTGCGTCCCGGTCGGCTTTTCAGGCCTGCCAGCGTCCCGCGCAGCCGCAGGGGAGCAGTCCCCCGCTCGCGACGGGAAGGGCGACCTCCTGGGCTTCGGCCCGCCCGCCCCGCTGCGCCGCGACGGTCTTTTCAAGGATGTTCAGCAGCACCGAGGCCTGCAGCCCCGTCGTGTAGCTGTTGATCAGAAAAAACAGCGGCTGGCTGTCCAGCAGGGCCGCGCAGGCGTCCGCCAGCGCGTACAGCTCATCCTCGATCCGCCAGACTTCCCCAGATGGCCCCCGGCCGAAGCTCGGCGGGTCCATGATGACCGCGTCATACCTGCTTCCCCGGCGCCGCTCGCGGGACACGAAGGCGGCCGCGTCCTCGACGATGAACCTGCAGGCGGACTCCGGGATCCTGCTCAGGGCCCTGTTCTCCTTGGCCCATTGCGTCATCCCCTTCGCCGCGTCCACGTGGGTGACATGGGCGCCCGCGGCCGCGCAGGCCACCGTCGCCCCCCCGGTGTAGGCAAACAGGTTGAGGACCCTGGCTCCCCCTCCCGCCTGAAGCAGGCTGCGCATCCAGTCCCAGTTGACCGCCTGTTCCGGGAACAGGCCGGTATGCTTGAAACCCGTGGGCCGCACAAAAAAACGGAGGCTGCCGTAGGTGAGCTGCCACCTGTCGGGCAGCTGCCTCCTGAACTCCCAGGAACCCCCGCCCCGTTCGCTGCGCAGATAGACGGCGTCGGCGCCTTCCCACTTCCCGGGCGCCGCCTTCGGCCAGATCGCCTGGGGATCCGGCCTCGACAGGACCCAGTCGCCCCAGCGTTCCAGCTTGCTCCCGTCGCCTGTATCGAGCACTTCAAAATCCGTCCATCGGTCGGCGACGTACATGCGGGCTCCTTTCGCGCGGTCTCAGACGGCAGATGACGGCAGGCGGTCCCCTCCTCCGCCATGGGCGTCCCCCCGCGGCGGGACGCCGCGGGGGGCCTGGGCGCCGTCCCCGGCCCAGGCAAGGGCGGCGCGCACGGCCCTGCGCCATCCGGCCAGCCTGTCTGACCGCTCCCCCGCATCCATCGCGGGCAGGAACTGCCTGTCGGCGTGCCAGGCAGCCTGCGTGTCCCCGGGGCAGGCGAAGAGCCCGACGGCGCAGCCCGCCAGCAGCGCGGCCCCGAGCGCCGTGGTCTCAAGCACCGCCGGGCGGACGATGGGGAGGCCCATGATGTCGGCCTGGAACTGCATCAGCAGCCCGTTGGCGCTCGCTCCGCCGTCCACGCGCAGGAAAGGGGGCTTTCCCCCCGCGTCCTCGTTCATCGCCTGGAGCAGGTCAAAGGACTGGTAGGCGATCGATTCCAGCGCGGCGCGCACAAGATGGGCCCTGGAGGTCCCCCGCGTCACACCCACCAGGGTCCCGCGGGCGTACATGTTCCAGTGCGGCGCGCCGAGCCCCGTGAAGGCGGGGACCAGATAGACGCCGCCCGCGTCCGGAACCGCGGCGGCTACGTCCTGGCTTTCCTGCGCGCTCCCGAGGATCTTCAGCTCGTCCCGCAGCCACTGGATGACGGCCCCGCCCGTGAACACGCTGCCTTCAAGGGCGTAGGCCGGCTTTCCGCCGATCCTCCATGCCATGGTCGTCAGCAAACCGTTCTGCGAGGCCCTGAACGCGCCGCCGATGTTCATCAGCATGAAGCAGCCGGTCCCGTAGGTGTTTTTTGCCGCGCCCTCCGAAAAGCAGGCCTGCCCGAAGAGGGCGGCGTGCTGGTCCCCCGCGAGCGCCGCCACGGGAACGGGCGCGCCGATGATGTCCTCCCTGAGCGTTCCGATCACGCACGATGTGTCGACGACCCGCGGCAGGACCCCGCGCGGGATGTCCATCAGGCGGAGCAGCTCGTCGTCCCAGTCCTGGGTGTGCAGATTGAACAGCATCGTCCGCCCCGCGTTGGTCGCGTCGGTCACGTGGGGATGGCCCTTGACCAGGTTCCAGGCGAGGAAGCTGTCCACGGTGCCAAAGCACAGCTCTCCCCTTTGCGCCTTTTCCCGAAGATGGAGGCGGTCCAGCATCCACTGCAGCTTGGTCCCGGAGAAGTACGCGTCCGGCGTCAGGCCGGTCTTTTGGCGGACGGCGTCGCCGGCTCCTCGCTTGACCAGGCGGTCCACGTATTCCGCGGTCCGGCGGCACTGCCATACGATGGCGGGATGGACGCAGGCGCCGGTCTTGCGGTCCCACAGCAGCGTCGTCTCCCGCTGGTTGGCGATGCCCACGGCGGCGATCTCCCCCGGCTCGATGCCCGCTTTGCGCACCGCCGCCCGAAACGACTCGATCTGGGTGCTGAGGATGTCGCCGGGGTCGTGCTCCACCCAGCCCGGGCGCGGGAAGGACTGCTTGAATTCCACGGCCGAGGCGGCGACCGGGCGCCCCTCAGGCGTGAAGATCACCGCCCTGGAGGAGGTCGTCCCCTGATCAAGGGCGGCCAGATAGCGCTTGTTCATTCGATGCGCACGCCGTACATGAAGGCGTTGTCCCTTGAGCTGGTGCCCACGACGAGCATGTCGTTGTAGACCGCCGGCGAGGCCTCGATCGCCCCGCCCAGCTCCAGCGTCGTGACCGGTCGGCCTGTCAGTCCTTCCAGCATCGTCAGGCGGCCGCCCAGGTCGCCCTGGATGATGAAGGCCTCTCCTGTGCTGTTGTAGATCGCGACGGGCGAGGAGATCGCGCCCGCGGCGATGGGCGTCCTCCAGGCCTCCGCGCCCGTGGCCTTGTCAAGCGCGACCACGGTGGCGCCGTCCGCGGTCCCGTTCACGGTGAAGATCACCAGGCCGCCGATGGACTGTTCCCCGACCACGGGGCTCGCCTTGCAGCCGGACCGCTCGTTCTTGTCATACGCGGCCTTGATCTCATAGGCCCATTTCTGTTCCCCCGTCAGGGCGTCCAGCCGCCGGATGCTGACGTTGTCCCGGTTCTTGAGCCTGGCCAGCGGGATGTTGCCCGTGTACAGGCCCAGCGCGCCGTCCGCGTCAAAGCCCAGCGCGACCGCCGCGTCCGTGTTGTCGCCGCAGTCGAAGGCCCACACCGTCTTCATCGTGTCCGTATCCACGCAGCGCATCAGCCCCTGCTTGTCCACCATGTAGACGTACTTGCCGTACGCAGCGACGCTGCTTTCGATGCTGACGGTGGTGTCTGCCTGGTTTCCCTTGCTTTTCAGGTACGTGATCCTCGGG
>CAZLYF010000082.1:0-14660 GCA_964563725.1 uncultured Oscillospiraceae bacterium | reverse complement strand
AACGAGATACACGAGCTCCGCGCCGTTGCGCTGCTCCCTGAGCAGCAGCAGCGTGTCCACCGTATAGGTGCGCCCCCCGCGCCGCAGTTCCAGGTCAGACACCTCGAAGCGGGCGTCCCGGGCCGCGGCGGCCCGCACCATGGCCAGCCGGTCCTCCCCGGGCGCGGCGGGCGTTTTATGGGGCGGGTCCCCGTCGGGCAGGAAGACGACGCGGTCCAGGTCCAGTTCCCTCATGGCCGCCCGGGCGATGCGAAGATGGCCCCGGTGGATGGGGTCGAAGGTGCCGCCCATGATGCCCAGCTTCATCCCGGCCTCCGCGCGTTTTGGCCCATTATAGGGCAGGGCGCGCGGCTTTGCCACAGGGCCTGCCCGCTTGCGCGCGCGGCGGCCGCGTGATATAAATCCCGAAGAAGGAGAAGCGTATGGACAAGCGGCTGTTGTACTGGACCTGCGCCCCGGTCGGCGGCGCGCCCGCCGGCGTGGGCCTCAACGCGGCCTCCATCCTTGGCCGGATCAGCGAAGCGCGGGCGCGCAAGGCGAGGCTCCTGGTCCTGCCTGAGCTGTGCCTGACCGGCGCTACCTGCGCGGACCTGTTCCGCGCGGAAACGCTGCTTGAGGCCGCCGGGGAAGCCGCCCTGCGCGTGGCGGAAGCCTGCGGGGACCTCCTGTGCGTGTTCGGGATGCCGCTTGCGGAGGACGGGCGCGTGTACAACGTCTGCGCCGCCGCGGCGGGCGGGGAGCTTCTCGGCTTTGTCCCGAAGGGAGGGGCGGACGGCGCCCATGGCCGGCCCTTCTCCCCGGCGCCGAAGGACGCCCGGTCCGTGAGCTTTCGCGGACGCGCGCTCCCCTTTGGCGAGGGGCTGCTGTTCCCGGTGCCCGGCGCCGGCGGGCTGCGCCTGGGCGTGTCGCTCCGGGGCTCCGGGCAGGCCGCGGCGGAAGCCTGCCGCCTGGCGCGCCTCGGCGCGGACGTCGTCGCCTTTCCGTCCGCGGAGATCGCGCTGGCCGGGGAAAGCGCGCTGCGCCGCGCGCGGATCGCGGAGGCCTCCCGCCTCAGCGGCCGCCTGTGCCTGTACGCCAATGCCGGCGCGAACGAGTCCACGACCGACGCCGTCTACGACGGGCAGGCGCTGATCGCCGCGGGCGGGGCCCTGCTCTCAGAGGGCGAAGCCTTTTCCGGGGAAGCGGCGTATGCCGCCGCGGACGCGGCGGCCGGGAACCTCCCCCCGGCCGTAGAGGACGCGGCGGCCGGGGGCCTCCCCCCCGCGCCCTCGCCCTTCCCGTACGCGCCGGCGGAAGGCCCCCTGCGCGACGAATGGTGCCGGGAAGCGCTGGAGATCTGCGCGCGCGCCCTTGCGGCGCGGCTTTTGCGCGCCAGGGCCTCCGGCGCCGTGGTAGGGGTCTCGGGCGGCGTCGATTCAGCGCTGGCGCTGCTCAGCTCCCGGCGCGCGCTGGAGATCCTGAAGCTCCCCCCGGACAGGCTGAGCGCCATCACCCTGCCCGCCCTGGGCACCACGGGGCGCACCCGGCTGCAGGCGGAAAAACTGATCCTCGCCCTGGGGCTCCGCCCCCGGGAGATCCCCATCATGGACAGCGTGCTCAGGCACTTCGAGGATATCGGGCACCCCCCGGGCCTGCTGGACGCGGCGTACGAAAACGCCCAGGCGCGGGAACGCACGCAGGTGCTGATGGACATCGCCAACATGGAAAACGCCGTGATGGTCGGCACGGGGGACATGAGCGAGCTGGCCCTGGGCTTCACCACCTTCGGGGGCGACCACCTGAGCATGTACGGTGTCAACGGCGGGCTGTACAAAAGCGCGATCCGCATGATCCTGCGCTGGGCCGCCCGGCAGGCGGGCGGCGCGCTCGCCGAAGTCATTGGCGCCATCCTCGACACCCCCGTCAGCCCGGAGCTGCTGCCGCCCGAAGACGGCGTGATGAGCCAGCGCACCGAGAACATCGTCGGCCCCTACGAGCTGCACGATTTCTTCCTGTACCATTTCCTCTCCTCCGGGGCCGGGCCGGAAAGGCTGCTGCGGCTGGCCTCGGCGGCCTTTGGGGAGAGCTACCGCAGGGACGGGCTCCTGAAATGGATGGGCGTGTTCTTCAGCCGTTTCTTCGCGTCCCAGTTCAAGCGCAGCTGCAGCCCCGACGGGCCCCAGGCGCTGTCGCTGTCGCTTTCCCCCAGGGGCGGCCTCGCCATGCCATCGGACGCCTGCGCCGCGCCCTGGCTTGAGCAGATCGGCCGCCTGAAGCAGCGCGGCGCAGAGGACGGAGCGTGAGGTCCGGCATGGCGGGAACCCTGAAAAAAATCTACAGGCGCTACCTCGTCGACGCGATGTCCGCGATGGCGATGGGGCTGTTCGCCTCCCTGATCATCGGGCTGATCCTCGACCAGCTGGGGCGCATCCCTCCGCTGAGCTTCCTTCGGGGCTTCGCGCAGGCGGTCTCCGCCTCCTCCCCGGTCGTGGGCGCCGCGATCGGCGTCGCCGTTGCCACGGGGCTCGGGGCGCCGCGCCTGGCGCTGTTCGCCTCGGCCGCCGCGGGCGCGGTGGGCTACCAGCTGTCCGGCGTGCTGGGCGCGTACTTCGCGGCAGTCGCGGGCGCGGAGGCCGGCAGGCTCGTCAGCGGAAAGACAAAGCTGGACATCCTGCTGGTGCCCGGCGCCGTGATCATCGCGGGCGGGCTCCTCGCGCTGCTTCTGTCCCCGCCCATCAACGCGGGCGTCCGGGGCCTGCAGGCCTTCCTGGAGGAGGCGACCCTCCTTCGGCCTGTCCCCATGGGCGTCGTCCTGTCCGTCGTCTTCGGCCTCGCGCTGACCGCGCCGATCTCCAGCGCCGCCCTTGCCGCCGTCGTCTTCGCGCCGGAGGCCGGACAGGCGCTGGGGGAAGGGCTGTCCCTGGCGGCCGGCGCCGCGACGGTGGGCTGCTGCTGCCAGATGGTCGGCTTCGCCGTGGCGAGCTTCCGGGAAAACGGGGTGTCCGGCCTGGTCTCCCAGGGGATCGGGACCTCCATGCTGCAGTTTGGCAACATCCTCGCGCATCCCCTGATCTGGCTGCCGCCCACGCTGGCCTCCGCGCTGCTGGGGCCCCTTTCCACCGTCGTGTTCCGCATGCGCAACGCCTCCGCGGCGGCGGGCATGGGCACCTCGGGGCTGGTCGGGCAGGTGGGCACCTTTATCGCGATGGCCGGGGAGGACCCCGCCTGGACGGTCGGACGCATCCTGATCCTGCACCTCGCCCTGCCCGCGGCGCTCACCCTCGCCTTCAGCGAAGGGATGCGCAGGATGGGCCTGATCCGTTTCGGGGACATGACATTGCTCTCCGTGCAGGGGAAACCCGTCGGGGGCCCGCCCCTGACCGGACAGGGAGGACGCGCATGAGGAACCTCACCGCGATGACGGACCTGTACGAGCTGACGATGCTGTACGGGTTTTACCGGGGCGGCTCGCAAAAGAGGCGCGCCGTGTTCGACTTTTTCTTCCGCCGCCGGGACGGCGCGCCGTCCTACGCCGTGATGGCGGGCCTTGAGCAGCTGCGGGAGTACGTCCTCGGGCTGCGCTTTGGCGAGGAGGAGACCGGGTATCTGCGCTCTCTCGGGCAGTTCGACGAGGGCTTCCTGAAGTGGCTTTCTGGTTTCAGGTTCACCGGGGACATCGACGCGGTGCCCGAGGGGATGATCGTGTTCCCGGGCGAGCCCCTCATCCGCGTGGAAGCGCCCCTGTCGGAGGCGCAGCTGATCGAGACCGCCCTGCTCAACCTGGTCGGGCACCAGACCCTGATCGCGACGAAGGCGAACCGCATCGTCCGCTCCGCGCAGGGGGACAGGGTGATGGAGTTCGGGCTGCGGCGCGCCCACGGGCCCGACGCGGGGATCCTGGGCGCGCGCGCCGCGGTGATCGGCGGCTGCACGTCCACCAGCAACGTGATGGCGGGCCTTCAGTTTGGCATCCCCGTCAGCGGCACGCACGCGCACAGCTGGGTCATGAGCTTCGCGGACGAATTGTCGGCTTTCCGCGCCTACGCGGACTGCTTCCCGGACCACTGCCTGCTGCTTGCGGATACCGTGGACACCCTGCGCAGCGGCCTGCCCAACGCGATCACGGTGTTCCGGGAGCTCAAGGCGAAGGGACACAGGCCCGTGGGTGTCCGGCTCGACTCGGGCGACCTGGCCTACCTGAGCCGCGAGGCGCGCAGGATGCTCGACGAGGCGGGGTTTGAGGACGCGCTCATCTGCGCGAGCAACGACCTGGACGAGTACCTGATCCGCGACCTGAAGCTTCAGGGCGCGAGGATCGACCTGTGGGGCGTGGGCACGCGGCTGATCACCGGGCACGAGTTTTCCAGCCTCGGCGGCGTGTACAAGATGAGCGCCATCGAGGAGGCGGGGGCCCTGGCTCCCCGGATGAAGATCTCGGACAATCCCGAAAAGGTCACCCTCCCCGGCAGGAAGGAGCTGTACCGGCTCTGCGACGCCCAGGGGATGGCCGTGGCCGACCTGATCGCCCTTTCGGACGAGCGCTTCGATACCGCGGAGCCGCTGACGATCTTTGACCCGACGGAGACCTGGAAGAGGATGACGCTGGAACATTACTCCATGAAGCCGCTGCTCGTCCCGCTGCTCAGGAACGGGGAGCCCGTGGGCCCCGCGCCGACGCTCAAGGAGATCTGCGGCCTTCGGGAGGCGGAGGAGAAGACCTTCTGGGATCAGTACCTGAGGCTGCTCAACCCCCACGCCTTCAAGGTGGACCTGTCCGACCGGCTCTGGGGGCTCCGCCACGACATGCTGCGCGGCAGCCGCGACCCTGACCGGGCCCCGGACAGGGGGGAAGGGGCATCCTGAAAAACATCTGCGCCATCTGGGAGTTTGACGCCGGCACGAACGACCGCTTCAGGCGGCTGCTGTCCGGCCCGGGGCTCGACCCCGCCGCGCTTGCCTGCCTTCACCCGCACGTCACGCTGAGCAATTTCGAGGCGATCGGCGAAGAGGAAATCGCGGCCTACACGGCCGCCTTCGCGCGGGAGATCAAACGCTTCGGTATCCGCTTCCGCCGCGTCGGGCGCCTTAGCGAGGAATGCGTCGCGTGCTTTCCGCTGTTTGCCGGGGGCCTCAGGACGCACTACCTGAGCTACCACCGGGAACACGACGGGGAAGCCGACCGCTGGACGAGCCTCGCCGGCGGGCTCTACCGTCCCCACGTATCGCTGTACGGGCCCGGGGGGCCCGTGGACGACGGCGCCGTCGGGATCATCCGCAGCCGCTTCAGCCCCTTTTCGGGGGAAGCGGTGGCTTTGGCCCTGTCCTGGGTCAGGGAAGACG
Source organism: uncultured Oscillospiraceae bacterium (assembly GCA_964563725.1). GTDB lineage: Bacteria > Bacillota > Clostridia > Christensenellales > Aristaeellaceae > CAZLYF01. The sequence continues at coordinate 9,341 of CAZLYF010000082.1, read as the reverse complement.
GCTTTGAGATCCTGGACCGCTATGAACTGAAGCCCCGGCGGAAGGGCCGGATGATCCGTTGACAGGCAAGACCAACGCGATGCGGATCCTTGAGAAGGCGGGGGTCCCCTATGAGCCGGTGACCTACGGGGCGCGGGAAGCGCTGGACGCGGTGAGCGTCGCGGCCCTGGTGGGCGTGGACCCCCGCTTCGTGTACAAGACCCTTGTGACCGAAGGGTCTGACCGGGAGCACTATGTCTGCGTGATCCCAGCTCCGGATGAACTGGACCTGAAAGCCGCGGCGGCCCGGCTGGGTATCAGGAGCCTGCGGATGGCGCCCGCGGACGAACTGAAGGGGCTGACGGGATACGTCCGCGGCGGCTGTTCGCCCATCGGGATGAAGAAGCCCTTGCGGACGCTGCTCGACCGCTCCGCGGCGGAGCTCCCCTTCCTGCTGGTGTCGGGCGGGAGGATCGGGCTGCAGCTGCGGCTCGCGCCGGAGGACCTGCGCCGGGCCTGCCTGGCGGAATACGCCGGCATCATCGCGTGACGGGGACGCGGGGCGCCGGGACTTGATGCGGAGGACGCGATGGCGATCGAACGGGTGAGAAACTGTTTCAAGCGGCTCGGGATCGACGAGAGGATCCGCGAGTTTGAGGTGTCCAGCGCCACGGTGCCTCTGGCCGCGCGCGCCCTTGGCTGCGAGGAGGCGCGCATCGCCAAGACCCTGTGCTTCAGGGACGGCGAGGGCGCGCTGCTGGTCGTCGCGGCCGGGGACGCACGGGTGGACAACCGCAAATACAAGGCCCGCTTCGCGCAGAAGGCGAAGATGCCCGCGCCGGAGGAAACGGAACGCCTGACCGGGCACGCGGCGGGCGGCGTCTGCCCCTTCGCGCTCAGGGAAGGGGTCCGCGTGTTCCTCGACCGCTCGCTTCAGCGCTTCCCCACGGTTTTTCCTGCCTGCGGAAGCCCCAGCAGCGCCATCGAGCTGAGCATCGCGGAACTGGAGCGGCTTTCAGGCTGCGAAGGCTGGGTGGACGTCTGCGCGGTCCCGGACCCAGACAATATTGACACCGCTTCCCAGGACGGGGTATCTTGAGCGTAGAAATAGACGCGGCGTTCCCGGCGGCGGAGGAGGTCAGGCGATGACCCGTCCCGACGAGACCCTGGAGGAGAGGATCCAGCGCAAGCTGGCAAAGAAGCAGCGCGCCATCCGCGTCGCGCGGGGCGACGAAAAGGCCGACCTTGTGCTCAAGGACGCGACGTACTTAAGCGTCTTCTCCGGCGAGTTCTGCCGGGGGGACATCGCCGTGTCCGACGGGCTCATCGTGGGGATGGGCGTCTACGAAGGCGCGGAGGAGATCGGTGTGTCGGGCAGGATCGTCTGCCCGGGCTTCATCGACGCCCATATCCATCTGGAAAGCGCGATGGTCCTGCCCGCGGAATTCGCCAGGGCGGCCGTCGCCCATGGCACGACCACCGTCATCGCCGATCCGCACGAGATCGCCAACGTCATGGGGACGGACGGCATCGATTTCATGATGGAGGCCAGCGAGAGGCTGCCGCTGGACGTGCATTTCATGCTTCCGTCCTGCGTGCCGGCGACGCCGCTGGACGAGGCCGGGGCGGAGCTTGACTGGAAGAGCATCGACCGCTATTACGACCATCCCAGGGTCCTCGGGCTGGCCGAGATGATGGATTATCCCGGCGTCACGGGCGGGAGCGCGCCGGTGATCAGCAAGATCCTGGGCGCCCAGGCGCATCACAAAAAGATCGACGGGCACGCGCCGGGGCTTTCGGGGCGGGCGCTCAACGCCTACGTCACGGCCGGCGTCTACTCCGATCACGAGTGCGATAATCCCGAGGAGGCGCTGGAAAAGCTGCGCCGCGGCCAGGTCATCATGGTGCGGCAGGGCACCGCCGCGAAAAACCTGCGGGCGCTGCGCCCGCTGCTGTGTCCGCGCTACGCCGCGCGCCTGATGTTCGCCACGGACGACAAGCACCCGGGGGACCTGCTGGGAACCGGCCATATCGACGCCATCGTACGGGAAGCCGCGGGCCTGGGCGTCGATCCCCTGACCGCGCTCACCATCGCCGGGCATACGGCGGCCAGATACTTCCTCCTGAACAACAAGGGCGCCATCGCGCCGGGCTACCTGGCGGATTTTGCGGTCCTTGACAGCCTGGACAGCCTGGACGTGAAGATGGTCATCAAGAAGGGAAGGGTGGTCTTCGACGGCGCCGTGCTCCCCTTCCCGCGGCCCCGGGTGGGGGAGGAACTGGAAAAAAAGGCGAGGGACACCTTCCACATCGGGCGCCTTTCCCCGGACAGCCTCGCGAGGGGAGTCCCCCTGGGGCTCATCGGCATGCGGCGAAACGACATCGCGACGGACAACCTCGGCTTCGCCTCCGCGATCGACGCCGGCCGCGACATCTTAAAGATCTGCGTCGCCGAGCGGCACAGGGGCACGGGGCACCTTGGCGTCGGCTATCTGAGCGGCTACGGCCTCAGCCGCGGGGCCGTGGCCACCAGCGTGTCCCACGATTCACACAACATCATCGCCGTGGGCGCCTCCGACGGGGACATCGCCTTCGCCGTCAACCGCGTCGCCGAAAACAGGGGCGGCGCCGTGGCGGTTGAGGACGGCGCTGTCCGGGCGGAACTGCTGCTCCCCTATGCGGGCCTGATGAGCGACAGCCCGCTGGAGGAGGCGCACAGGGCGCTGGAACGGTTGATCGCGCAGGCCCGCGCGCAGGGCGTGCACGGGCACGTGGACCCCGTGATGTCCCTTTCCTTCATGTCGCTGAGCGTGATCCCGGAACTGCGGGTCACCACAAAAGGCGTGTTCGACGTCCTGCGAGGGGCCTTCGTCTGACAGGGCCAGGGCCGCGTCTTCCTCTTGACCGGCAGGCGCCGGCGTGCTACCATCGCCCCGCAGCTGATGAGACGCGCGCATTCGCGTGGAGACACGCGGCGCCCCCTGCGGGCGCCCAGGGAACACGGATGTGAATTCCGGGCTATCCCAGTAACCGTGAAGCGGACAAACGGGCACGAGCCACTGCCACAGGCGGGAAGGCGCCCGGGAGGATGACGCGAAGCCGGGAGACCTGTCTGCGCGCCGGCCACCTGGGGACGGGATCAGTCGGACCGCCGCGCGTTTGGTTTGACCGTGGGTTCCTCCAGGAGGGGGAACTTTTTTGTTCCCCGCCCCCTGGCCCTGCTGACAGCGAAGGGGGAATGAGACATGAAAAGACCTGCCCTGCGCCTGGCGGCGCTGCTGCTTTCGGCCCTGCTTCTTCCCGGCGTGGCGGCGGCGTCCGCGCCTGTCCTGGTGGACATGACGGGCCGTGAGATCGCGCTGGACCAGCCTGTCGAACGGATCGTCGCCCTGATGCCCGGGGACTGCGAGATCCTGTTCGCCATCGGCGCGGGCCCCGCCCTGGTGGGCCGGGGCGAATACTGCGACTACCCGGAGGCGGTCAGGGCCGTCCCCGCCGTCCAGACGGGGAGCGGGATCAACGTCGAGCAGCTCATCGCGCTTAGGCCCCAGGTGGTCGTGATGACCAAGATGGGCCAGACCAGGGAGCAGATCGAGACGCTTCAGAACGCCGGCATCACCACCGCCGTCACTGACGCCCAGGACATCCGGGGCGTCTACGAAAGCATCGCGTTCCTCGGCGCCCTGACCGGGCGCGCGGAGGAGGCCGCCGCGCTAAGCCGCTCCATGCAGGAGAGCTTCCTTTCCATTACCGAACGCGTCGGGGACAGGGAGGGCGTGAGCGCCTATTACGAGGTGTCGCCCCTGCAGTGGGGCCTGTGGGCTGCGGGCGAAGGGACCTTCATGGACGAGATCGGGAACCTGATGAAGCTTGAGAACATCTTTTCCGATGTCGCCGGCTGGGCGGAAGTCTCCGAAGAGGCGGTCATCAGCCGCGATCCCGGGGTGATCGTGACCACGACGATGTACTTTGGCGAGGGGCCCCTGCCTGAGGATGAGGTCAGGGGACGCCGGGGCTGGGACCTGATCGCGGCGGTGCGCGGCGGACGGGTCTTCCGCGCGGACGGCGACGCCATCACGCGTCCCGGGCCGCGCCTGGCCGAGGCCGCGGAAGCGATGTACCGCTTCGTGTACGGGGACGGGGAAGCGGAGTAGGACGGGAGCGCGGCCAAAGAAAAGCGCCGCGGAGGACCAGGTCCTCCGCGGCGCTCTTTTCGGACCTTCTCAGGCCGGCTTCGCGTTCAGGCGGCTCTTTTTCTGTAAAAGCTGCCAGACGATCACGGCTGCGACCAGCAATAGCCCGGCCCCGTCGGTCAGTATGCCCGGGATGATCAGCAGCAGGCCGCCGGTGAGCGCCATGAGCCGTTGCAGGGGATTGAGCTTCTGTTCAAAGAAGCCTCCCACCGCCATCCCCACGCCGTACATGCCCACCAGCGCGGTGACCGCGATGAAGACGACCTCGTACCAGGCGGCGTCGAGCATCAGCATCTGGGGGCTGTAGACGAAGATATAGGGCACCAGGAAGGCGGCGATGGCGAGCTTCGTGGCCTGCAGCCCAGCCTTGAGCGGATTGGCTTTCGCGATCGCCGCGCCCGCCATGGCCGCCAGGGCGACGGGGGGCGTGATGTCCGCGATGATGCCGAAATAAAAGGTGAACAGGTGGGCGGGGAGGACCGCGTAGCCGCTCCCGAGCCCGGCGATCCCGTCATACACGGCGGGCAGGAACTGGCGCAGCGCCCTGGAGACGACGGGCGCCATGATGGTGGAGGTGATGAGGTAGTTGGCTGTTGTCGGGACGCCCATCCCCAGCAGGATGGAGGAAAACATCGTGAACACCAGCAGCAGCAGCAGGTTGCCTCCTGAGAGCGCCGTCAGGCCCGCGCCCATCTTGAGCCCGATGCCCGTCATCGTGACCATGCCCGCGATGATGCCGGCGGTGGCGCAGGCCAGCGCGACCCCCAGAACCGAGCGCGCGCCGTTTTCCAGCGTTCGCAGGTATTCCATCGGGCGCATCCCGGGGCCCTTTTTCAGAGCGTCGGCGACGCTGGTCCGCCGCTTCGCCGCGACCATGATCTCCGCGAGGTGCTTGAAGTATCCGCCCAGCACCGCCACCGCGATGCCGATCAGCGCGGAATAGCTGGGGGTGAAGCCCGCGGTCAGGAAAAAGATGATGGCGACCAGCGGCAGGATCAGGTAACCGCGCTCCAGCATGAGCTTGACGAAGCGGGGCATGTTCTCCGGCGAGAGCCCCTTGAGGCCGATTTTTTTGGCTTCCAGGTCGACGCCGATATAAATGCCCGAAAAGTACAGGACCGCGGGGATGATGGCGGCCTTGACGATCTGGGAGTAGGGGATGCCGAGGGACTCGGCCATCAAAAAGGCCGCGGCGCCCATGACGGGCGGCATCAGCTGCCCGCCCGTGGAAGCGGAGGCCTCCACCGCGGCCGCGAACTCCGGCCGGTAGCCCAGTCGTTTCATCATGGGGATCGTGAAGCTGCCGGTCCCGACCGTGTTGGCGACGGAACTGCCCGATACCGTGCCCATCAGCGCGCTGCTGAGGACGGCGACCTTCGCGGGGCCCCCGCGGCTCTTGCCGGCGATGGTGTTGGCCAGGTCGATGAAGAACGCGCCGACGCCCGTCTTCTCAAGGAAGGCGCCAAAGAGGATGAACAGGAAGATGAAGGTGGAGGAAGCCCCGATAGGCGTGCCGAAAATCCCCTCCGTGGAATAGAACAGGTGCTCCACGAGCTGCTTTAAACCAAAGCCGCGGTTTCCCAGGAAGCCCGGCATCACGCGGCCGAAGGCGCCGATGGCGATGAAGGCGCAGGCGATGATCACGATGGGGAGGCCTACGACGCGGCGCGTGGCTTCCAGGATCAGCACGATGGCGGCCGCGCCAAGAATGACCTCGTACCCCTGAAGCGTGTTCTGGATGACGTAGATCTTCTGGAAGAAGACGACCTGGTACAGGCACAGCCCCAGGCTTGCCAGCGCGAGGAGGATATCGTACCAGGGCAGGGTGTCCTTGCGGGTCTTCCTGCGGAAGGGATAAAGCAGGTAGGCGAGCAGCGTGACGATGCCCACGTGCAGCGGCCGCATGTGGGTGGCCGGGATGATGCGCCAGGTGCTGTAGAGCTGGATGAGGGAAAAGAGGATGCAGACGGCGGAGATGATGATCCCGCGCAGGCCCGTGAGCTTGCGGAAGGCGCTCTCCCGGTCGTACTTGGACAGGACTTCGCCGACCACCTTGTCGTCCGCGCGCTCCATGGTTTCCGTTGTGAAGATGACGGGCTTTTCAGGCAGGCCTTGTCCGCTTCCTGGGGACTCTTCCTGATGGTTCATCTGCGATCATTCCCTCCTGCGCTAGGGGCCTGCGCACAGCGCGGCCGGGCCATGGAAGGACCCGGCCGCGCGGCGTGGATGGATCGGATCAGGTCACTGCCTTCAGGGCAGCAGGCCGAGCTCCTTGTAGTACTTCGCGGCGCCGGGATGGAAGGGCACGTTGACGCCGATCTCCACGCCGGACTCCGCCTTGATGAATTCCTTCTTGGCGTGGCTGAGATCTGCGGTCTTCTCAAACAGCACCTTCGTCAGGTTGTAGACCAGCTCCTCGGGGAGGTCCTTGGAGCAGATCAGCACCGCGTTCATGGCGGGGATGACCATGTCTTCGGTCAGGCCGTTGTAGGTGCCGGCCGGGATGGTCACCGGGACGAAGAAGGGATATTTCTCGCGCAGCGTCACCATGTCATCGCCTTCGAGCACCAGCAGGCGGACGGGCTGCTTGTTGGCGACCTCGATGATGGAGGCGTTGGGGATGCCGGAGGTGATGAAGAAGGCGTCGATCTGCCTGTTCTGGAAAGCCGTGGCAGACTCGCCGAAGTCAAGGTACTGTTCGTTGACGTCGTCAAGGCTCAGCCCTGCGCCCTCGAGCACCTGGACCGCGTTGATCGCCGTCCCCGAGCCGGAGCCGCCGATGCTGACGTTTTTGCCTTTCAGGTCGGAGACCGTGCGGATGTCGCTGTCCGCCGCGCAGACGACCTGCACGGCTTCAGGATAGAGGGAGCCGATGGCGTAGAAGCCGTCGACCACCTCACCGGCAAAGATGTCCTTGTCGCCGGCGTACGCGAACATCATGGTGTCGTTCTGGGAAAAACCAAGCTCCATTTCCTTGTTGGCGATGCTCATGATGTTCGCCTTGGAGGCCTTGGTGGACTGGGCGGTCACGTCCAGGTCCGGGATGTTGGCCATCCACAGCGCGGCCATGTCGCCGCCGAGGGGATAGTAGGTGCCCGTCGTGCCACCGGTGCCCAGGATCAGGAAGGTCTTCTCCGCCAGCGCGGCGGAGGCTGTGAGCAGCAGGGCGAGGGCGAGGGCAAGTGCGGTCCACTTTTTCATGGAGATACCCCTTTCAGATGTTTTATCGCAGGCCCGGCATCCCGGGACGGGCGAGTTAAAAGGTGACCGGTACGCTGCGGCCAGTATAGCATCGGAGGCCTGCCCTGTCAACCGCGCGGCGCGCTGCGCCGCCGGTTTGGACGGGCGTGGACGGGGTGCTATGATGGCGCAGTGACGAAGAGGATGGAGGAGCCTGACCCTCCCCCGGCAATCGGAAAAGAGGTGGTTCCCTTGCCCAGCGAAGCGCCCGTCGGCTTCTTTGACAGCGGCATCGGCGGCATCAGCGTGCTCAGGGCCGTGCGCGGGCTGCTGCCGGCGGAAGACTGCGCGTATTTCGGCGACAGCCTCAACGCGCCCTACGGGACGAGGCCGCCCCATGAGATCCTCGCCCTGTCGCGGGCCGCGGCGGCGCGGCTTTCAGGCCTTGGCGTCAAGGCGTTGGTGGTCGCCTGCAACACGGCCACCGGGGTGGCCCTGGACGCCCTGTCCCGGGAACTGCCCTTCCCGGTCGTCGGCATCCAGCCGGCGCTTGAGGAGGCGCAGCGCCTGAGAACCGGCGGGGAGGTCCTGGTGATGGCGACGCCGGCGACCTTCAAAACGGCGCGCTACGCCGCGCTTAGCGAGCGCTTCGGGGAGGGCGTCCTCCCTCTGCCCTGTCCCGGGCTGATGGAGTTCGTGGAGCGGGAGGAACTCGAGGGCGAAGCCCTTCAGGCCTTCCTCGGCGCGCTGTTTGAGCCCTTCAGGCGGCGCCGGGTGGACGTGGTGGTGCTGGGCTGCACCCACTACCCCTTTCTCAAGGGGATGATCGTGCCCTTCTTCCCGCGGGCCCGCGTCATCGACGGCAGCGGGAGGACGGCGCAGAGTCTCCGCGGGGCGCTGGAAGAACGGGACCTGCTTTCCCTTTCCGCAAAGGAGGGTTCCGTCACCCTGCTGTCCTCCGGCGGGCCGGAGGCCGTGCGCCGCATGGAGCGTTTTCTCACAAGGCCCTGAAGGCGGTCAACACCCTCTGTGTTTCCCAACTCAGCCCTCTGCACTTTGCACTCAGCCCTCAGCCCTCAGCACTTTGCACATCTTCCCCTGCGGGGGCTATAACGCTACACGCAGCACCTTGCACTCTGCACGCTTCGCTGCGTGCGTCCGGCCTAGTCCCCGCCGGCTTTGAAGTTGTAGACCGGCCGGAGAACCTTGAGCACTTCCGCCGTCGGGGCGATATCCGCGACGATCCCCTCCAGGGGCTTGTAGGCCATGGGGCACTCGTCCAGGGTGTCCGCCCGGACGGAGCTCGTGTATACCCCTTCCATCTGCTTTCGGAATTCGCCGAGGCTGAACTTCGCCTTCGCCTGGGAGCGGCTGTACAGCCTCCCCGCCCCGTGGGGCGCGGAAAAGTTCCAGTCCGGGTTTCCCTTTCCGCGGCACAGAAGGCTGCCGTCGCGCATGTTGACGGGGATCAGCAGGAGCTCCCCTTCCCGTGCCGATACCGCGCCCTTGCGCAGGATCATGGCCTCCATGTCGACGTAATTGTGGATGGTGCTGAATTCCTCAGCGGGCTCGAGCTTCAGGCCGCGGAGGATCTCGTCCATCATCGCCCTGCGGTTGAGCCGGGCGAAGCGCTGGAGGGTGTTTAGGTCGTGGAGATAGTCGTCAAAAAGCTTCCCCTCCACGTGACACAGGTCGTAGGGGATGCCTTCGGCCTCCCTTTCTCCCGCGCGGCGGGCCTTCTTCTCCCTGCGGTCGCCCTTCCCGCCTCCGCTCCGCGCGCCCCGCAGCGCCTCGAAGCCCAGGCGCTGGTAGAGCCGCGCGGCTTCCAGGCCCAGGCGGCGGCTGCCCGAATGGATCACCAGCCAGAGACGGCCGTCCTCGTCCCGGTCCGCCTCGATGAAGTGGTTTCCGCCCCCCAGCGTCCCCAGGCTCATCCGCGCGCGGGCGAGGTCCACCTGCCCGGCGCAGCGCAGCTCATGAAGGCCCGCC
>CAZLYF010000081.1:0-14747 GCA_964563725.1 uncultured Oscillospiraceae bacterium | reverse complement strand
CTCAGCACTGCAGACATTCGTCTGCCCAGCCCTCAGCACTGCAGACATTCGTCTGCCCAGCCCTCAGCACTGCAGACATTCGTCTGCCCAGCACTGCCCACCATCCATTATCCACTGACGGAGGCAACGATATGCTCGACGGAAAATGCAGCCAGTGCCGATTGACGAACAGTATGCGGATCTGCCGGCATCCTGACGGATCTGCGCCGTCATTCTGCCCGTCGGAACTGTACGCGGGTGCGCTGCGCAAAGCGGAGGAAATCTATCGCGCCGAGGCCGGCGTCGTGAAATTCGCCGCCGAAGCGTCCAGGCAGGAGAGCGCCTGCTACCAGCATATCGAGGGCAGGCTTGGCGTCCATGTGCCTACGAAGCCCCGCATCGTTGAAACGATCGAGTTCTGCAAAAGGATGAATTATACCCGGATCGGATTCGCTTTCTGCGGCGGGCTGCACAGGGAGGCGCAAATCGTAGGGGGCATCCTTGAAAGCCACGGCTTCAGCTTGGTTTCCGTGATGTGCAAGGTTGGCTGCATCGACAAGTCCCGCATCGGCCTGAGCTGGGAGGAAAAGATCAATGGCACGGCCGATGGAGACGCGCACGAGAGCATGTGCAACCCGATCGGGCAGGCGCAGATCCTCAATGAGGCGAAAACGGAGTTCAATATCGCGATGGGGCTTTGCGTCGGCCATGATTCCCTGTTTCTAAAATACTCCGACGCACTGTGCACGGTGCTTGCCGTGAAGGACAGGGTATTGGGGCACAATCCGCTGGCGGCCGTTTATACGAGCGAATCGTATTATCGGAGTATCGTTCCTTAGTACGGAGTGCTGCGTGCAGCGTGCTGAGTGCAGCGTGTGTATCCCGCAAATCCGGCGGATACGTGGAGGGATATCTGTGTTTTTCCTGTATTGATTATTGACAAAGCCGCATGGATCACGTTTATATACGATTGGCTGCCCGGGAGAGGGCGTGAAACAAACTGAAGGGAAAGCAGAAGCAGAGCTGCCCGGTCTTCTTCCTTACCGCGTTACGATTGACCGACGAAATGGAGATCTTATCAATGGATGTTGATGAAAAGATCAAGAATATCGATAACAGATATATCGTAGATATCCGGCGAAGGCTCCACATGCGGCCTGAAATCGGCTTCGAGCTTCCGGATACCGTTGCCTTGGTCAAGGCGGAGCTTGAAAAGATCGGGGTGCCGTATACGGAAAAGTACGGCAAGGGCAGCGTCGTGGCGTATATCAACAAAGGGACGGGCAAGCGCTGCATCGGCATCCGCGCGGATATGGACGCGCTGCCCATTGAGGAAACGAACGACCTGTCCTACCGCTCCCAAAAGAAAGGAATGATGCACGCCTGCGGGCACGACGCGCATACGGCCATGCTTCTGGGGACCGCGAGGGCGCTCAAAGCGATGAAAGACCAACTGGATTGCAGCGTGACGCTGCTGTTCCAGCCCTGCGAGGAAGGGGAGCTCAGCGGGGCGAAAATGATGGTGGAAAACGGGGTGACGGACGATTTCGACCTCATCATCGGGCTTCACGTGGAGAACTGGCTCGACGCGGGGACCGTCGGCGTATGCCCCGGCCCCTCGATGGCAGCGAGCCGGCCGGTCAAGCTGGAATTTTTCGGGCGGACCGCTCACGCGACCCTACCGCAAACCGGCAGCGACGCCCTTGCCATGGCAGTGAAAACCTATAACGGGATCCAGACCATGCTCACGCGCGAGATCGATCCGTTTGCCAGGCGAGTGTGTTCCGTCGGCGCGCTCAACGCCGGCACGACGGACAACGTGATCCCGGATTACGCCCGCATGCTGATTTCCCTGCGGACGTTTGACACCGCGCTTGAGGATTTCATCGTGAAACGGATCGGCATGATCGCCGCCCACGCCGCAGAAGAACTTGGCGGCAGTTCCAAATTAACAAGCGAGACGAAAGCCTTTCCTGTCATCAACGATCCGGCTTTGTCGGAACTCCTGTTGCAATCGGCGCGCAAAGTGGTCGGGCAGGAAGGAATCGCGCCGATGCCGATGAAGATGAGTTCTGAGGACTTTTCTTTCTACCTTACCAGGAAGCCGGGTGTCTTTTTCCGGCTTGGCACGCGCAATGCCGAAAAGGGCATCACGTCCCTGCCGCACAACAGCAACTTCATGATCGATGAAGACGCGCTTGCCACGGGCAGCAGGGTTTGCGTGCAGTTTGTTGTCGACAACATGCATGGCTTGAGGAGGGCGGACAAGTGAGCATCAGGATCTGCGCAACCGGAGATTCCATCATGATGAACCCGTTCCCGGCGGAATATGAAGGCTTCGGCGACATTGCCGGGCTGATCAGTCAGGCTGATGTCCGGATCAACAACCTTGAAATGACGCTGACCGACTACGACTGCTTCGCGTCAAGCTTCTGCGGCGGGACCTGGATCACCGCGGAGCCGGGGATACTGGACGAACTGTGCAAATTCGGTTTCAATTATTTCAGTTTCGCGAACAACCATACGATGGATTACTCCTATGGGGGCCTGTACAGCACACTCAAGGAGCTGAGTGCCCGCGGGCTTGCGCACAGCGGGGCGGGAATGGATCTGGTGTCAGCGACCCGCCATGCAGCGCTCAAATCGAAAAACGGTAGCGTAGGCATCCTCTCCATCGCCTCTACCTGCGACGACGCGGCGCGCGCTGGCAACAGGGGGCACGTGATCCCGGGCCGCCCCGGCCTGAATATGCTGCGGCACAGCGAAGTATTCAAAGTGAACCGGGCGCATATGGAAACGCTGAAGGAAATCGCGGCCGCGACCATGATCAACGGCAGGATCGACAACTCTAAAAAGGGAGGCTACACGCTTGAAAAACCCGGCGTTTTTTCGCTGGGGCCCGTTGATTTTGCGCTGGGAGATGCCGAAGGCAAATGGACCTTCCCAAACCCCAAAGACATGCAGAGAATGAGGGAAGCGATCAGGGCCGCGAAGGACGAGGTGGACCATGTGATCGTATGCTTCCATTCGCACGAGATCCCCGGACTGACCGACGACGAACCCGACTACTTCATCCGGGATTTCTGTCACGCCTGCATCGAGTGGGGCGCCAGCGCCATGATCGGGAGCGGTACGCATCAGCTGAAGGGGGTGGAGATCTTCAAAGGGAAGCCGATTTTCTACTCGATCGCAAATTTTGTCTTCCAAAGCACCGAAATGCGTCAAATGCCTGCCGACTATTATGAAAAGTATGACGTCACGCCGGACAAATCCGCAAAAGAGGCTATCGCCGTCCGCTCCGCCGGGGGCACCCGCGGCTTGCAGAGCGATTTTCACAACTACCGCGCAATCATCCCAAGCCTTGAATTTGAAGGCGACAGGCTGATCTCAGCTACGCTGACGCCCATCGAGCTGGGGTTTGAACAGCCCGAGGCCTGTAAAGGACTGCCATACAAGGCTGTCGGCAGCGCGGCGCAGGAGATCTACGTGCGGCTGGCCAGGCTGAGCGTTCCGTACGGCACAAGGCTCGTGATCGACAAAGACAGCGCCATTGCAATCAGGCTGGACCCAATGGTATAGTTGACGGGTTGTCAGGCATGAAAAATCATGCCGTGAACGAAAAATCATATAGGAAGGCGGGTTGTTCATGAAGAGAATCGCGATCCTGCTGGCGGCTGTACTGATCCTGACTGCCGCGGCCAATCCGTTCGCCACGCCGGCCAGAGCGGAAACAAAGACCCGTGACGACTTGAACCTGGCGCTCGTCGGCATCGTTTCGACACTCAACCCATACGCTACCAGCCTGACCGTTGACCTGACGGTGTTCAGGCAGATTTATGACAGCTTCTATTACGTTGATGACTACAACCAGGTGCACCCGCGCCTCGCGACGAGCCACGAAATCAGCGCGGACGGCCTTGTCTACACCTTCCACTTGAGGGAAGACGCCTTTTTCCACAACGGCGACCCGGTCACCGCGGACGACGCCGTCTTCTCATTCACCAAGGCGATGGAATCGGGTGTCCTGGCCCCGTACGTGAACGTCGTTTCCAAGGTTGAAAAGGTGGACGGCCGTACGATCAACGTCACCCTCAAGCAGCCGTACACGCCGTTCCTGGCCAACAGCGTCCAGGTGGCCATCATCAGCCAAAGGGCCTTTACCGAGGCGGGGGACACGTTCGGTTCCAGCGTGACCGGAGCGGGCGCTGGACCGTACAAGGTGGTTTCCTTCGACGGCAATACAAAGATCGTGCTGGAAGCATTTGACAAGTACTATCGAGGCGAGGCTGCCATCAAGCGCGTCACCTATACCCCGATGGCAGATACCAGCACAGGCCTGATCGCCTTTGAGACCGGAGAGCTGGACTTCTTCGAGGTGCCGGCGGCGAATTGGCAGGAGATCAACGGGAGCGGCAAGTACAATACCGTTCTGAATCCCACGTCGCACATCAGCTATATCCTCCTCAATCCGAGCAGCGCCCTGCTGAAGGACGAAAACCTCCGCTACGCGGTGCAGTACGCCGTTGACCGCGAGGCCATCAATATCATCGCATACGAAGGGCTTGCCGTGCCTGCCTACCACATGATGCATCCCGACTATATTTTCGGGTCTTCAAAGGATAATTTCCATTTCACCTTTGATCCGGACAAGGCGAGGGAATATCTGAAGCTGGCGGGATATCCCAACGGCGTCGATATCGGCGAACTCCAATATACGACCGCCAACTATTTCCCGAAAATCGCGCAGGCTTTCCAGGCCCAGCTTGCAGACGTCGGGATCACCTGCAGCATCGTCGGCGGACAGACGTCGGACCTGGTGGTAGGCTGGAGAGCCGGAGCGTTCAACATGCTCTGCTCCGGGTTCAACGCTGTGCTGGATTACGACTACTTTACACGTTACACCAGCCCAGCGGTGAGCACCTCCTTCCTGAAATACCAGAATACCGAGTATGACGCGGACTGGGTTCTTGAGATGTACAACAAAGGCGGCGCGGAACTGGACAAGCAGAAACGGCTCGAGATCTATACGGAGCTGGACAACTTCATCGCGAAAACGGCCTGCTACATCCCGATTTTCTACAAGACGCTGCCGTATGCCTGGGACAAAGGCCTCAACGTCATTCTAGACCTGAACTACTATTACGTATACAACTGGAGCTGGAACTGACCCGCAAGACTGCCACGCGCAGGAATGCGCGGCATTTCGGACGAAGCAAGGGTTGCGCGCTGAACGCAACCCCTGCTTCGTCAGTATGATATGCCCTTGGGAGGCTGGCGATGCGCAGATACATCATCAAGCGGATCCTGCTGATCATACCGATCCTGCTGGGCGTGTCTTTCCTGATTTTTGTCATCATGGAAATGTCTCCGGGCGACCCCGGCAGCACGATCCTTGGCGCCGGCGCTTCGCAGGAAGCAATCGACAAGCTGAACGCCGAGCTGGGATACGACAGGCCCGCCGCCGAGAGGTTTTTGACGTACATCTTCAACGTGTTTTTCAGGCTTGACTTCGGCGACTCCTATCGCACGAGGCAACCGGTGTTCGACAGCATGATCGCCCGCGTGCCGATCTCGCTGCAGGTGGCTTTCAACGCGATCATTTTTGCCGTAGTGCTCGGCGTGCCGGTCGGCGTCCTTTCCGCGGTGAAGCAGTATTCCCTTCTGGATACGGTGCCGACGGTCACCGCGCTGTTTCTGGCGGCGCTCCCGGGGTTCTGGCTCGGCATGATGATGCTGTACGTGTTCGCGCTGAAGCTTGGCTGGTTTCCGTCAAACGGGGCCGGCACCTGGAAGCACTTCATCCTGCCGATGATCTCCCTGGGATTGCCCTACGCGGGCCAGGAGATGCGTTTCACGCGCTCTTCCATGCTGGACACCATCCGGCGCGACTATGTGCGCACGGCCCGCGCGAAAGGCGCCGCCGAACGGCGGGTGATCTGGAACCACGCGCTGAAAAACGCGCTGCTGCCGGTCATCACGGTGACCGGAGGTAATTTCAGCGCGATGCTGGGAGGCGCCGTTGTCACGGAGACCCTGTACAACCTGCCGGGCCTTGGGTCCCTGATCGTGACGAGCATCAAGCTGAAGGATATGCCGACCGTGATGGGCTGCACCTTCATGCTTGCCGCCATGTGCGGCGTGATCCTCTTGATTGTGGATCTTTTATACGCGCTGGTGGACCCGCGCATCAAGGCGAAGTATTCCATGTGAGGTGGCGGGGCGTGAAAGACTACAGACATTTCAAAAAGCAGGGGCAGTTCAAGGAAACCTGGCGCAGGCTACGAAAAAGCAAGTCGGCCATGTTTGGTCTGTTTATCCTGTCAGTGCTGCTGCTTGCGGCTATCTTTGCGGAACAGATCGTGCCGTATCAGATGGCGCTGAAGCAGAACGTGCGTGAACGGCTTCAGGGGCCTTCCGCGCAGCACTGGTTCGGAACCGACGGCTTCGGCCGGGACCTGTTTGCCCGTGTGCTGCATGGAGCGAGGCGATCCCTCGCGATCGGAATCCTTGCGACAGGCGGCGCGCTGTTGACCGGGTGGGCCATCGCGTCCGTCGTGAGCTATTACGGCGGGGTCGTTGACATCTATTTCATGCGGGTCATGGACGTGATCGCTTCCATACCGATGACGCTGATGGCGCTCGCCATCGTGTCGGCTCTGGGCGCCAGCATGACGAACCTGATCATCGCCATCTCATTCGCCCGGATCCCCACCTTCGCGAGGGTAATCCGTTCGTCCATGCTGGGCGTGGTCGACATGGAATTCATCGAGGCCGCCCACGCGGGAGGGGCGGGCGACCTGCGCATCATCATCCAGCACATCACGCCAAACGTAGCCAGTACGATGATCGTGCAGACCACCATGACCATCGCGCAGCTGATCATCATCGCGGCGAGCCTGAGCTTTCTTGGCCTGGGCGTACAGCTGCCGACGCCGGAATGGGGGACCTTGCTGTCCGAAGCCCGCGAGTATATGCGCGGCTCGCCGTATCTGATGGTCTTCCCGGGGATCTTCATTGTGCTCACATCGCTTTCCTTCAACCTGCTTGGCGACGGTCTCCGCGATGCGCTGGACCCCAGGCTGAAATCATAAAGGTGCATACATGAGCGATCGCCTGCTTGAAATCGAAAACCTGCATGTACAGTATAAAACATCATTGGAGACCGTTCTGGCTGTCAATGGCATCACGTTTTCCCTGAACAAAGGCGAAACCTACGGGATCGTCGGCGAAACGGGAGCGGGCAAGACGACGACCGCGCTGGCGATCCTGCGCCTGCTGCCGGAGAGGACAGGCCGCATCACCGGCGGGGCTATCCGGTTTGCCGGGCGCGACCTGCTGTCCGCCGAAGAATCACAGATGCGAGACATACGCGGCGCGAAGATCGCCATGATTTTTCAGGATCCCATGACCAGCCTGAACCCCGTGGAGACCGTAGGCGACCAAATCGGGGAAGCGCTGATGCTGCACAACAAGGATTCCATAGACAAGGCAAAGATCATCGCCCGTACGGAAGAAGTGCTGCAGCTCGTGGGCATCAATCCCGAGAGGAAAGGCGACTTTCCCCACCAGTTTTCAGGCGGGATGAAGCAGCGGGTGATCATCGCGATGGCGCTGGCCTGCGAACCGGACCTGCTGATCGCGGACGAACCCACGACAGCGCTGGACGTGACGATCCAGGCGCAGGTGCTTGCGATGATCCGGGAGCTCCGCGACAGACTGGGCACCTCCATGATCATGATCACGCATGATCTGGGGATCATCGCCAGGACCTGCGATCGGGTGGCGGTCATGTACGCGGGCGAATTCGTTGAAACCGGGACCCTTGAGGATATCTTCCTTGGCGAGCGCCGCCACCCCTATACGAACGGCCTGTTTGGCTCCATCCCGGACCTGCAGACAAAAACCAGGCGCCTGAACCCAATCGAGGGCCTGATGCCCGATCCCACCGACCTGCCTGAGGGGTGTTACTTTTCTCCCCGGTGCCCGCGCCGTTTTGAGCGCTGCGCGCGGGAACACCCTTCCGACCATGTCGAAGGGACGCATATCATCAAATGCCATCTGTTCGACCGGGGTGTGAACAATGGCCAATAAATCGACGCCCATCATCGAAACGAGGGAACTGAAGAAGTACTTCAAGGTGTCCAAAGGCATGCTTCACGCCGTGGACGGCGTCAGCCTGAAGATCTATCCGGGCAGGACGCTTGGCGTCGTGGGGGAAAGCGGGTGCGGAAAATCCACGCTTGGCCGGAGCATCATCCGGCTTTTGGAGCCGACGAGCGGCGACGTGCTCTACAACGGCGAGAGCATCATGAAGTACAACAAAGCCCGCATGCGGAAAATGCGCGCGCAGATGCAGATCATTTTTCAGGACCCCTATTCCAGCGTCGATCCGCGCAAAACGGTGGCGGAAATCATTTCTGAATATATGATCATCAACAAAACGTACAGGACAAGGACTGAGATCTGGGACCGCACAGCGGAACTGATGCGGATCGTCGGACTGGCAGAGCGGCTGGCGAACGCCTACCCGCATGAGCTTGACGGCGGACGGCGGCAGAGGATCGGTGTCGCGCGCGCGCTTTCGCTCAACCCGAAGTTCATTGTGTGCGACGAACCGGTATCGGCCCTGGACGTATCCATTCAGGCGCAGATCCTCAACCTGCTGATGGACCTGCAGGACCAGTTTGGACTCACCTATATGTTTGTGACGCACAACCTTTCTGTGGTCAAGCATATCAGCAGCGAGATTGTTGTGATGTACCTGGGACAGTGCGTGGAAAAGGCGCCGAGCGAGGAACTGTTCAAATCCCCGCGGCATCCGTATACCAGGGCGCTGCTGGCGGCGATCCCGATACCGGACATCACGCTGCGCGGCAAGCCGATTGAGATCATCAAGGGCGAGCTCACCAGCCCCATCAATCCGAAACCGGGTTGCCGGTTTTCCATGCGCTGCCCTTATGTGATGCCCGTATGCAAAACGCAGGAACCGGAATTCAAAGACGACGGCAACGGACACCATTGCGCGTGTTTCCTGGTCGGGGGCTGACAGGGATCACATACGACGGCCGGTCCAGCAGGGGTGGTGCTAAGTATCCGAAAAACCTTGCAAACACTGCGTTTGTGGGGCTTTTCTTCTATCCAAACTGTAAAAGTCAGGGCGGCTATGAAAAGTGGCTGGTCCGTGCTATACTCCTCGCAGACCCGCTTGATGAATACGCTGTGAGGTGACCGGATGGGCCTGTCTGTCTTCAGCGAGATCCTGCCGCTGAAAAGCGTGCTGCTGCACCGTCCGGGACCGGAACTGGAACAGCTGACGCCTGCCCATCTCCCGCGCATGCTGTTTGACGACATCCCCTTCCTGGAGGGCGCCCGCAGGGAACACGACGTGTTCGCGCAGACGCTTAGGGACCGGGGAGTGGAGGTGCTGTACCTCCCGGACCTGATGTCGGAAACGCTCGGGACGGACAGAGAACTCAGGGGACGCTTCCTCCGCGAGTTCATCCGCGCCGCGGGTCCGATCGCCGCAAACTGCAGCCGGCAGCTCCTTCGCTTTTTCGACGGCATCGAAGACGCCCTTGAGCTCGTGCTGACCACCATGCGCGGAGTGACGGACACGGAGCTCGGGACCGCCGGGCGACATCCCCTCGCATTTGCCGTGCGGCCCGAACAGCGTTTCGTTCTGGATCCGCTCCCCAACCTGTACTTCACCCGGGACCCTTTCGCGGCCATCGGCCGCGGCGCCTGCCTGTGCCGCATGGAAGCTGTGACGCGGCGCAGGGAAACGCTGTACGGAAAGTATATCCTGGCCCATCACCCGCGCTTTGCCGGCAAGGTGCCCCTGTACTACGATCCCGCCCTCCCCTTCAATATCGAGGGCGGGGACCTCCTTTGCCTCGGCAGGGGCGTGCTGGCGGCGGGGGTCTCCCAGCGCAGCGCGCCGGAGGCCGTGGAGGAGCTGGCAAAGCGCGTGTTCAGGGACGAAGGTTCCGGTATCAGCAAAGTGATGGCCATCTTCATCCCCGAGATCCGCGCCTATATGCACCTGGACACCGTGCTCACGCAGGTGGACCACGGGACCTTCACCGTGCATCCGGGCATCCTGCACGCGTTCAGGGCCTTCCTCCTGACGCCGGGCGCGGGAGGCAGCCTGCGCGTACAGGCGCTGGAAGGGCCGCTGGAGGGGATCCTCGCAGGCTGCCTGGGCCTTGAGCGGGTCACGCTGGTACGCTGCGGGGGAGAGGACGCCGTCGCCTCGCAGCGCGAGCAGTGGAACGACGGCAGCAATACCCTGTGCGTCTCGCCGGGCGTGGTGGTGGTGTACGATCGCAACAGCGTCACCAACGCCATCCTTCGCGCCCACGGCCTGACCACGATCGAGGTTCCCGGCTCGGAACTCGCGCGGGGGCGCGGGGGACCCCGGTGCATGAGCCTGCCGCTGAGGCGCGGCGCGCGCACATTGCGCGCGAATGAAGACGCGACGCGGCCGCTAATGCAGACGCAGTCTGCCCAGCACTCAGCGCGCATCCGGCGCTAAAGGCTCCCATTGCTTTGCAACCGCTTCTCGCTTGCGCAGCAAGCGCTTCCCGCTCCGCAGGAGCGCTTCTCCGCCCAAAGCACTCAGCGCGCCTACCTTCTAGCCACTAACCACTGACCACTACTCACTACAGCCGCCAGCACGCGATCAGGGCGGCACCGGCCGTGTCCCAGCCGGGCGCAGGGGAGGAGGCGAGCGTGCGCAACGTACGGGTCGTTCACTGGGGTTTCGGGGCCATGGGCAGCGGCATCGCCCGCGTGCTCTGCGGGCGCAGGGGCGTTGAGATCACGGGTGTCTGCGATACGCGGCAGGACTGTGTCGGACGGAGCCTTTATGAAGTCCTCGGCCTCCCGCGGGAAGGCAGGCCAGAGGCGAGGGTCACCGGCAGGATCGAGGAAGCGCTGGCCCCGGGAAGCTGCGACGCCTGCGTCATCGCGACGGACTCCTTCCTGGAAGGGATCTTTCCCAAGGTCGTCTTCGCCGCGGAGCGGGGCGCGAACGTGCTGACCATCGCGGAAGAGATGGCCTTTCCCCGCGCGCGATCCCCGAAGCTGGCAGAGGAGATGGACCGCGTCGCCAAGGCGAACGGGGTCACGGTGCTCGGCACCGGCATCAACCCAGGTCTGATGATGGACCTTCTGGCCGTCTGCCTCACCGGCTGTATGACACGGGTGGAGGGCGTTGAATGCCGGCGCGTCAACAGCCTGTCGCCCTTTGGCGAAGCGGTCATGCGCGAGCAGGGCATCGGTCTGAGCCCGGAGGACTTTGACCGCGGCATGCGCGACGGGACGCTGGCAGGGCACGTGGGCTTCAGGGAGTCCGTGGCGATGATCGCGCAGGCGCTGGGCTGGGAGCTGGAAGAGTTCCGGCAGCAGATGCGCCCGATCATTACGGAGGTCGACCGGCGCTCGCCCCACGGTTTTGCCCCGGCAGGGACCGTGGCAGGCGTGGGCATGACAGGGCAGGGAGTCGTCGGCGGCGAGGAGAAGATCCGGATGGACCACCCCCAGCAGATCGAGCCCGGGCTTGCAGGCGTGGAAACGGGGGACTCCATCACGCTGCGCGGCGCGCCCAATGTGAATCTCTGCATCCGGCCGGAGGTGGACGGCGGGCTCGGGACGATCGCGATAGCGGCGAACATGCTGCCCTTTGTTGTCGCGGCCGCGCCGGGACTCAAGACCATGCTGGACCTGCCCGTCCCGCGGGCAGTGCTGGGGGATTACCGGCTGATCGCCTTCGGGGAGGTTTGAGGATGGGAAAGAAGGGGGACTGGGCGCTGCTCACCCGTGTCGTGCTTGAGCCCGGGGAGCGGGCGCCCCAGGTGCCGGAAGACACCGCCGCCGTCCCGCTGCGCCTGTGGGCGAGGGGAAGGCTCACGGCGGACGCGGAGGTGGGGGACGAGGCCGAGGCCGTCACCCGCGCCGGCAGGCGGGTCAAGGGGACGCTGCTTGAGCTGGGTCCCTGCTGGCGGCACGGATACGGGGACCATGTGCCGGAACTTCTTGCGATCGGCGACAGCCTGCGCGCCCTTTTGCGGGAAGGCGGCAGCGAATGACGGTGGACAGAAGCTTCGCAGCCGTGATGGCCCGGCGCGGCGAAATCATGAAAGCTGCGGTGGGCTTGGATTACGCAGCGTTTGAAAGCGGCTCCGTCGCCTTCGATTACGAGGGCCTGATGCGTTCGCCGGGGCTGACGCTCCGGGACGCCGGGGAGATCCAGCGGGGCTACGCCATCGGGAACACCCCGCTGGTGGAACTGAAGAACATCACTGCGCTCGCGCGCAGGTACGCGCCCAAAGGCAGGGGCGCGCGCATCTTCGTCAAGGACGAGGCGGCCAACCCTTCCGGCAGCTTCAAGGCGCGGCGCGCAGCCCTGAGCGTGCACGCCGCAAAAACAATGGGTTTCAGGGGTGTCGTCACGGCGACCAGCGGCAACTATGGCGCCGCGGTGGCCTCCGTCTGCGCCAAGGAGGGCCTCCGCTGCGTGGTGCTGCAGGAGTGCTTCGACTCCCGTGGGATCGGGCAGCCGGAGATCCTGGAAAAGGCGCGCAAATGCGAGGCCCTGGGCGCGGAAGTGCTGCAGCTGAGCGTGGGCCCGGAACTGTTCTACGTGTTTCTGCTGCTGCTTGAGGAAACGGGGTTTTTCAACGCCTCCCTGTACACGCCCTACGCGGTCCTGGGCATCGAGACCCTGGGGGCCGAGATCGCCCGCGACTTCAGGCGCTTCCTGGGCCGGGACCCTGACGCCGTGGTCTGCACCAACGCCGGGGGTGGGAACCTGACCGGGACGGCGCGGGGCCTGCGCGCGCAGGGCTGCCGCGCGTC
Organism: uncultured Oscillospiraceae bacterium; assembly: GCA_964563725.1. Classification (GTDB taxonomy): domain Bacteria; phylum Bacillota; class Clostridia; order Christensenellales; family Aristaeellaceae; genus CAZLYF01. The sequence continues at coordinate 1,910 of CAZLYF010000081.1, read as the reverse complement.
CGTGATCGCGGCCAGCGTGGACCTGCGCGGGCTGCACATGGCCAGCGACAGGCAGTTCAACCTGAAGTCCTTCACCACCGGGCACACGGGATTCGGGATGCCCTTCGCCACCTGGCCGGACCGCTCCGACGTGCCGCGCAGCGCCGCGAGGCCCCTGCGCTACATGGACCGCTACGTGACCGTCACCCAGGGCGAGGTCTTCTACATGACCGAGGCGCTGGCCGCCCTGGAGGGCATCGAGCGCGGCCCGGCCGGAAACACCAGCCTCGCCGCGGCCTTCCACCTCGCGCAGGGGATGGGGGAGGAGCAATGCCTCGTCGTGCAGGAAACCGAGTACACCGGGGCAGGGAAACATGTCAGCGCCCAGCTGTCCTTCGCGCGCGCCAACGGCATCGAGCTGCGCTTCGGGGACCCGGCGGAAGAGGCGCCAGGCAAGAGCATCGTCCTGCCCAGGGACCCCGGGCTCATCCGCGCCCGGGAGGCGGACCTTTGGCAGCTGCGCCGCTCCCTGATACGAAACGCGGTCCGGGGGGCCCCGGGGCCGCTGACGGCGGAGGACCTCCGCTACCTTCAGGATGAAACAAACAGCGGCGAAGACTTCGTGAAGGGATGCGTCGGGGAGATCGGGAGGGAAGGCGCATGAAACGGGAAGACGATTTCGAGAGGCGCCGCGCGCACCTGAAAGACCTCAGCGACGAGGAGCTGCACGCGCGCTTCTGGCGCCTCGCGGAGGCGCTGACGGAGCCGATGCTGAGGCTCGGGCGCGAGAACAGCTCACCGGCCATCGAACGCAGCGTGCTGCTGAGGATGGGGTTCTCCTCCCTGGAGGCCCAGGCCATCGCTGCCGGCTGCGCGCAGCGCGGGCTGCTCAGGCATGGCGCCGGGCACGTGGTCCTGAGGCTGAGCCGAAAAACAGGGCTCATGCTTCGCGAAGCGGGGCTCGCGCTCGCAGAGGGCAGGCTGTGGGATGAGGCGGAAAGGCTGTTCGGGGAGGAGGGAGAGGCATGAGCGGATACTGCCTGGACCCTGACGGGCACATCGATGTGCGGGAGATCCTCAAAGACCTTGAGCGCTACCGCCCGCGGCGCCGCGGCTGGACCTGGCGCGAACCCGCGCCAGGCCTCCGGATGGGCCCCTTTGAGTATAAGGACTGCGCGAAGCCGCTCAGGCGCTGCGTGCCGCTCCCGGCCGCTGGCTACTTTGGCGGCATCGATCCGCAGCCCGCGCCTGTGATCACTACCGAGATCGCCTCGGGCCGCTTCGAGGACGACATCCGCCGCATGCGCATGGCGGCGCACCACGGCGCGGACCACATCATGGTCATCCGCACCGCGGGGCAGAGCCATTACGACGGGCTCATCGAGGGCACGCCCCAGGGCGTGGGCGGGGTGCCCATCACCCGAAAGCAGCTGCGCGCCCAGCGCAAGGCCCTGGATCTGATCGAGGACGAGGTCGGGCGCCCGATCAACTACCACAGCTACGTGTCGGGCGTGGCCGGGCCGGACATCGCCGTCCTCTTTGCCGAGGAGGGCGTCAACGGCTGCCACCAGGACCCGCAGTACAACGTGATCTATCGAAACATCAACATGGTGCGCTCCTTCGTGGACGCCTGCGAATCAAAGGCACTCATCGCCTGGGCAGGCATGGCGCAGATCGACGGCGCGCATAACGCCAACGCCACCGCCCGCGAAGCCTGGAAGGTGATGCCCGAGCTGATGGTCCAGCACGCGGTCAACGCGCAGCTGTCGCTGGGCTGCGGTATCCCCAGGGAGAACATCTGCCTGTCCACCGTGCCGCCCGCCGCGGCGCCCGCGCCCTCCCTCATGATCGACCTGCCCTACGCCGTCGCGCTGCGCGAGCTGTTCCGGGGCTTCCGCATGCGCGCGCAGATGAACACCAAGTACATCGAG
>CAZLYF010000080.1:0-14942 GCA_964563725.1 uncultured Oscillospiraceae bacterium | reverse complement strand
TCCGTGATCCTGACGGCGGCCTCGCTGTTGACGTCCGTGGTCATCGTTTCGACGTCGATGACCTTCACCCCGTTGTTCATATACAGCGTCTCAAAATACCAGTAGTCCCAGCCGCCGAAGATGGTGCCGTAGCGCGCGACAGTACCGTCCGCGTTGAATTTGGTGGCCTTTTCGAGGAAGGCATCCATCTCATCGAAGGTCCTGGGCAGTTCGATGCTTTCCGCGTCCGCCACGGTCTTGTTGTAGTACATGACCTGGGTGGAGATCAGATAGGGGAGGCAGATCTGCTCGCCGCCGTAGCTGGTGGAGGCGATCAAGCCCTCCCCGAAATCGGCGACGTCATAGCCCGTGGCCACGATATAGGGGTCAAGGATCTCGCAGATGCCGCTCTCGCCGTAGGCGGCTGGATAGGAGGTGTTTGACGTGCAGATGGCGGGCACGTCATTGGCCGCAATGGCGGAAATGAGGCGCTCATTCATGTCGGTATAGCTGCCGATGTAGACCGGTTCCACGGTGATCAGGGGATTCTGTTCCTTGAACTTGTCGAACATGTACTGGAGATTCTCCGCGAACCTTTCCTCATGGGTATGCCAGAACTGAATCGTGATCGGTTCGGTGACAGCGTACTCGCTGCCGGCTTCGGCCAGCGTGGCCGCGGCGGACAGCAGCAGAACAGCTGCTGCGAGGACAGATACCAGCTTTTTCATCATGTGACTACCTCCGTCCGATATTCGTTTTGCCAGACCAGCCGAGGCTGGTCCCTACCCTATGAGCAGGATATGTCAGGCGCCGCGTTTTGTCAAGCCTGCGGGTGACAAGGGGAGGCATTCACCTGGGCTCGCGGTAGAGCGCGTCATACTCGTCTTCCATGTCCTGAACGCGCGCAAGGAAAAAGGCCTTCGCCTCGTCGAGCGCGCTGTCATGGAATGCCTTTCCCAGCGTGTCCATAAAGAAATCAAGGATGGTCTTTGTCCCGATCAAGCCCAGGTCCAGGTCGAACTCCTCCTTGAAAAACCGGGCGATCCTGTCAGAGAGAAGTTTCTTCTCCTCGTCCTTCAAAGAACGCATGGCCAAGCTGTCCCCTTTCCGTCATTTCCCATACAGGATACGCGAACCGGGCGCTTCCTGCCAACCGGAGGATCCGCTTTTCCGACGCCGGGATTCCTGCTATGATGGCAGCCATGATCCACGAGAGCTTCGACCGCCTGACAGAGGCGGTGATCGATCCGGAAAAGGTGTACGGCAAGCGGGAAAAACAATGCGACGCCTGCGTGCTGACCTTTTCCCGGAAAGCCGAGAAAGACGCGCTGAAGGCATTCTTATGCGAAAAGCTGGCTGAGATCGGCTGCGTCAACGGCAACATCCCCATCCACGCTCTCGTCCATGGAGGCCGGAAAGTCGCCTTTTACCGCTCGCCCGTCAGCGCCGCCGGCGCAGGCTGCTGCCTGGAAGAGGCGCGGTGCCTGACCGGGGCGTCAAAATACGTGCTGTTCGGCTCCTGCGGCAGCCTGGACAGGGAGATTCCGGCCGGGATGCTGATCGTGCCCACAGAGGCCTACCGGGACGAAGGGCTATCCTATCATTACGCTCCGGCCCGGGATTACATTGCCGTTAGAAACGCCGGAAGGGTGTCCGCCTTCCTGCGCGCGGCGGGCATCCCCTATGTTTGCGGCAGGACCTGGACGACAGACGCCATCTTCAGGGAGACCCGCGGCGCGCTGGAAAGGCGAAGGCATGAAGGCTGCGTCGCGGTGGAGATGGAATGCGCCGGGCTGCAGGCAGTCTGCGATTTCCGGGGCCTTGACTTTTACCCCTTCCTGATTGCCGGGGACCTGCTGGACGCGGGGGAGTGGGAGCGCCGCATCCTTGGCAGGGAAGCTGAGGCGGAGCGCCAGCTGGCTTGCATGCGCATCGCGCTGGAGATGGCCGCCTGGCTTCAGGAGCCGGGAGGGGAAGGGTCGGGCCCCGGGGATGGCGCGCCGCGCGAACGCTGATCACCCCGTTGCCGGATGAGGACGGGGGAAGGAATATAACGCGCATGGATATTGGGAAGGGCCTTGTGGTATAATCCTCCCGTGCGAAGGGGGAGAGAAGTTCATGGATTCTGACCCGCTGGCCTGGCAACTTCTGCTGCAGGCTGTTTTGCTCGTTGCATACGCGCTGCTCAGCGCCGCGGAGACCGCATTTCGCGCCTTTGGCGCCAACAGGGCACGCCGCAAGGCTGAGGAAGGCGGGGAAGCATCCGGAAAGCTTCTGCTTCTTTCAGAAAAACTTTCGCGGTCGCCTACGGGGATTCGCGTGTGCATGGCGTTCCTGGGCATCCTCTCGGCCGGCTTTCTGGCAGTCATGATAGCCCCAAGGTTCTCCGCGCTGTATGGGGAGCGCACCGCAGGCTTATTCTTTTTGCCGGGAGCGCTGACCGCTCTGAGCCTGGCCGCGTCGGCCCTGGCGCTGACCCTCTTCATGCAGCTGCTGTGCGTGACCGTACCCAAGCGGCTCGCGTCCCGGAATCCGGAAAGGACCGCCCGCGCGCTGTTCCGCTTCGCCTGGGCCTGCGACGCCTTGTTCCGCCCATTCGCCAGGCTCCTTGGGAAAGCGGCGGAGAAGCTTCTGAATTTTGCCGGCGTGGACCTCGAGCAGGAAGACGAGCAGGTCACCGAGGATGAGATCAGGATGCTTGTGGACGAGGGGGAGGAAAAAGGGGCCATCGAGGAAGCGGAAAGGGACATGATCGAGAATGTGTTCGAATTCAACAACATGGTGGCCGCCGACTGCATGACCCACAGGACCGACATGCGGGCCGTATGGATCGGAGACAGCCCGGAAGAGATCGTCAGCCTGATCAGGGAGACGGGCCTGTCCCGTTTTCCCGTATACGACGAGGATCTTGACGACATCATCGGCACCCTGACCACGAGGGATTTCCTGCTGAACCTGCTCAACGACCGCAAACCCCTGAAGGACATCCTGCGCGGAGCCCGCTTCGTTCCGGAATCCGTCCGCGCGGACGTGCTTTTCCGGGATATGCAGCGCAACAAGTTCCATATGGCGGTCGTGGTGGACGAATACGGCGGCACCAGCGGCCTGGTGACCATGGAAGATCTGCTTGAGGAAATCGTGGGCAACATATACGATGAGTACGATCCCCAGGCCCAGCAGGACATCCTTGAGCTTGGAAATGGGCGCTGGAAGGTCGCCGGCAGTGTGGACATCGAAACATTCAACGAGGCGACGGGGCTCGATCTGCCCCTGGGGGACGAATACGACACGATCGGCGGCCTGATCCTCAGCCAGATGAGCGCCATCCCCGAGGAGGGGAGCACCCCGGAGACCGAGTGCTTCGGGCTGCGCTTCAAAGTTGAAAGCGTCGCCGAACGGAGAATCGAATGGGTGGAGGTCGAAAAGATCGATGCATGACCTGATCATTGTCGGCGCGGGCGCTGCGGGCTGTTCCGCGGCGGTCACGGCGAGGCTTAGAAACCTGGACGTCCTTATGATCTATGCGGGGGAAGGTTCCCTCGAAAAGGCGCGCCAAGTGGACAATTATTTGGGTCTGCCGGGGATCTCGGGAAAAGAACTCCTGACGCGCTTCAGGGGCCACGCACAGGAGCTTGGCGCGGTGATGCTCAGACAACTGGCGCAGAAGGTGCTCCCGGCAGGAAACGCGTTTTCCGTACTGGCGGGGAATGAGGTCTACGAGGCGAAGACCGTGCTGCTTGCCTGCGGCGCTGCGCGGGTCAGCCTCCTCAAGGGCGAAGAAGAGCTGCTCGGAGCCGGCGTGAGCTACTGCGCAACCTGCGACGGCATGTTCTTCAGGGGCAAACGGATCGCCGTGGTCGCAGGGAGCGAGGAAGCGGTGGAGGAAGCCGCTTTCCTGTCGGAACTCGGACAGGTGACGTATTATTCCGAGAAGCCGCACGACAGGACAGGCCTGCCCTCCGCCGTCAGGGTATCTGACGAAAAGCCCGTCGGCATGAAGAGGGAAGGAGGCACGCTGACGCTTCTGACAAGCGGAGGCGAGCGCGAAACGGACGGGATCTTCATCCTGCGCCCGGCCGTGTCCCTCAGTCAGCTGCTGCCGGGATTGGAAACCGAGAAAGGCGCCGTGAAAACCGACGCGGCCCTGATGACGGGCATCCCGGGCGTTTTTGCGGCAGGAGACATGGTCGGCTTGCCCTGGCAGGCCGCCAAGGCGGCCGGAGACGGGAACCGCGCCGCCCTTTCCGTCGCGTCATATCTGCGGTCGGCCTCTGCCGGACGGACCGGGGTCCGGGGACGGGAAGAAGAATGACGAGGCGCCTGCGCTTGTTTGCCGTGATGGCGCTGCTGCCTTTGCTCTGCGCCAGCGGCGAGCTTGAGCTGTCCTGGACGGAAGGGGAACTGCGCTTCCCGGAGGGCGGGGAATGGACCTACCGCTATGAATACCGTTACCCGCTGCCGCTCGGGGAAGATTACGCCGCCGGGGAGATCCGGCATTATTTCGAAACCGCCATGAGTGAGATGGTCAACCTTGTGCTGCCGATGTACGCCGCCGACCCGGACATGTCCTCCGGCGGACGGCAGACGGTCAGGCAGGAGTACTCCGTAACATGCAGCAACGACAGGATATTCAGCGTGCTCCTCCGCCATCGCCAGACACTGGAAGGGCGGAGCATCCTCACCCTCTCCTCTCAGGTGTTTGCGGTGTCCGGCCAGTACGCAGGGGACTCGCTGACGCTGCGCGGACTGGTCGGGGTCGGGGAAAGCTCCGCTCAGCTTGCCGATGCGGTCCTCCTGGATATTTCTCGCCTGATCGCCGCACGGCTCGCGGCGGGAGAAGCCGGCTGGAACAGCGGCATCGATCTGGACACGCTTGCGCTCGACTTCTACCCTGAAAGCCATTTCTACGCCGACGGTGAGGGCAACGCCGTGTTTTATCTGCAGCCGGGCCTGTTGCGGGAAGACGACCTGGAAGTCACCTTCGTTTACTCTCCGCGGGAGCTGGATGCGCTGCTCGAAGCGGCGCCGGACTGAGCATGGGGAAGGATGCATGATGATGGACGCACTGGCAAAGACGAGCCCCGGCGCGGGGCTGGAACTCATACAGGCGCCGAAGCCTGCGCCGGCTCCCGACGAGGTGCTCATCAAAATCCATAAAACGGCCATTTGCGGGACGGACCTTCACATTTACAACTGGGACCCTTGGAGCCAGAGGCACGTGAAGCCGCCCCGCGTGATCGGCCATGAGTACGTCGGGGAGATCGTGGAGCTCGGGAGTTACGCGAGGGGCTTCAGCCTCGGGCAGATCGTCAGCGGCGAAGGTCATATCGTCTGCGGGCACTGCCGCAATTGCCGGGGAGGGAACGCCCAGTGGTGCCATGAAACCCAGGGCGTCGGCGTCGACCGCGACGGCGCCTTTGCCGAGTACCTGTGCATCCCCGCGTCCAACTGCATCCCCGTCAGCCGGGACATCCCCACGGATGTCGTTTCGTTTTTCGACGCCTTCGGAAACGCGACGCACACCGCGCTGATGTTCGACGTGGTGGGAGAAGACGTGCTGATCACCGGCGCGGGCCCCATCGGGACGATGGCTGCCGGGATCTGCAGGCACAACGGCGCGCGCCACGTGATCATCACGGATATCAACGATTACCGTTTGGCGCTCGCGAAAAAGATGGGCGCGGACATCACCGTCAACATTGACAAGGAAGAACTTTCCGGCGCGATGAAAGGCGCAGGCATGGTGGAGGGTTTCGATGTGGGCCTGGAGATGTCCGGGAACGTGTCCGCTCTCAGACAGATGCTCGAAGCGATGAGGAACGGGGGAAAGATCGCCCTGCTCGGGCTGTTTGGCAAACTCCCCGAGATCGACATGGACAGGATCATTCTCAAGGGGCTGACGCTCCAGGGGATCTATGGCCGGAAGATGTTCGAGACCTGGTACAAGATGATCGCCCTCGTCCAGTCCGGCCTGGACCTGAAGCCGCTGATCACCCATCGCTTTCATTATACGGAGTTCAGGGAAGCTTTCCGAATCATGAACACCGGGCAGTGCGGGAAAATCATCCTTGATTGGAGCGGAACAGAGTGAAAAAGGCGCTGGAGATCTATGCAAAACTCCTCAACGAGATCGCCGGGGAAGGCACGGGCAAGGAAGAGAGGATCATCACCACGCCCCAAGGGGCACGCATCGACACGGTGACGGCGCAAGGCGTGCTGAACCTTTGCTCGAACAACTACCTTGGGCTGGCGAATCATCCCGGGATCGTCAAGGCCGCCAGGGAGAGCTATGACAGCTGGGGGTACGGCCTTTCCAGCGTCCGTTTCATCTGCGGGACGCAGGGCATCCACAAGGAACTCGAACAGCGCCTTTCCGCGTTTCTCGGCATGGAGGACGCGATCCTCTACTCGTCCTGTTTCGACGCCAACGGCGGCTTGTTTGAAACGCTGCTCGGCCCGGAGGACGCGGTGATCTCCGACGAGCTCAATCACGCAAGCCTGATAGACGGCATCCGCCTGTGCAAGGCGAAGCGGCTGGTATACCCAAACGGCGACATGCAGGCGCTGGAGGCGAAACTGGACGAGGCCAGGGACGCGAGGATCCGTCTGATCGCCACCGACGGGATCTTTTCCATGGACGGAAGCGTCGCGAAGCTCCGGGAAATCTGCGCGCTGGCCGAGAAAGCCGACGCGCTGGTGATGGTGGACGACAGCCATGCCACGGGCTTCATGGGCAGGCGCGGCCGGGGTACGCACGAGCATTGCGGTGTCATGGGAAGGGTCGACATCCTGACCGGCACCTTCGGCAAGGCGCTGGGCGGCGCATCCGGGGGCTTCACCGCTTCGCGCAGACCCGTCGTCGACCTTCTCCGCCAGCGCTCGCGGCCGTACCTGTTCAGCAACACGCTCGCGCCAGCGATCTGTGCTGCGACGGTCAAGGCGCTGGACATCCTGGAGACCGGCACGGAGCTCAGGGACAGGCTGCACCGCAACGCGTCCCTTTTTCGCCGCCTTCTGTCCAACCTCCATTTCGATATCGCAGGGGGGGAGCATCCGATCATCCCGGTGATGCTCTACGACGCCCATACCGCAAAGGCTTTCGCTTCCCGGATGCTTGACAAGGGCTGCTACGTAGTCGGGTTTTCATATCCCGTCGTCCCCAGGGGCAAGGCGCGCATCCGCACGCAGGTCAGCGCGGCCCACACGGAGGAGGACCTCCGTTTCGCAGCGCACTGCTTCTCTTCGGTCCGGTCAGACATGGGTCTGCAGGCAGGACCGCTGCCGCATGAAGGATAAAAGCATGAGCGAACAAAGAGAAAAAAAACCGGTGCTCTTTTCGGGGATCCAGCCTTCCGGCAGGATCACTCTTGGCAACTACATCGGGGCGATACGGAATTTTACCCTGCTTGAGGCCGAGTACGACTGCCTGTTCAGCATCGTCGACCTGCACGCGCTGACCGTCAGGCAGGACCCGGCCGCGCTGAGGCGCCAGACCCTGGAGCTCTGCGCGCTCTATATCGCCGCGGGCCTCGACCCCGCGAGGAACATCATCTATTGCCAAAGTCACGTGCCGGCGCATGCGGAGCTCGCCTGGGTCCTCAACTGCTTTACATACATGGGCGAGCTGTCCAGGATGACGCAGTTCAAGGACAAGTCCCGCCAGCACAGCGACAACATCAACGCCGGCCTTTTCGTCTATCCCGTGCTGATGGCGGCAGACATCCTCCTGTACAGGACAAACGTCGTGCCTGTCGGGGCAGACCAGAAGCAGCATCTGGAGATCACGCGCGACATCGCCGCGCGCTTCAACGCGGTCTACGGCGATGTGTTTGTCATTCCCGAACCCTACATCCCCAAGGAAACCGCAAAGGTCATGAGCCTCACCGAGCCTGCGAGAAAGATGAGCAAATCCGACGCGGAGGAGAGTTTTATCGCGCTGCTGGACGACGCCGACACGATCAGAAGGAAGCTTAGAAGGGCGGTGACGGACAGCGGTTCGGAGATTCGCATGGACCCGGAGGAGAAGCCGGGCGTCAGCAACCTGCTGAGCATCCTTTCGGTCCTTTCCGGCGAGAGCGTGGACAGCCTTTGCGAAAAGCTCTCGGGGAAGGGATACGGCGCGCTGAAGGAGGCGGCCGCCGACGCGGTGATCGCTGCGCTCGACCCGATTCGAAAGCGCTATACACAGCTGATGTCAGACAAGGGATACATCGCCGGGATCCTCGTCGAAAACGCCGGGAGGGCCTCGCGCGCCGCTTCGGGCACGCTGCGCAGGGTTTACCGGAAAATCGGCCTCTACCAGGCAGACAGGGGAGGCCGCTGAGATGAGGACTGAAAGCTTCCCGGCAGCCGGGCGGGATGGCAAGCTGCTCATCGCGGAACCGCTCGGCGATGCCCGCGCGGTGATCCTGCTCCTGCATGGCATGGCCGAGCATATCCGGCGCTACCGCTGGCTCGCCGAGACGCTGGCCGCGTCCGGTTACGCGGCGGGGGGCTATGATCAGGCGGGGCACGGGCCGGATACCTCGCGGGACGACCTGGGGCACTTCGCTCCCTTCGGCGGCTGGCAAGCCCTGCTTGACGACGCGTCCGGCGCCGCGATGGCGCTTCGCGGGCTTTTTCCAGGCAGGCCGCTTGTCATGCTGGGGCACAGCATGGGCAGTTTTATCGCAAGGGAGTACGCGATCCGACAGGGCCGGGAACTGGATGGCTTGGTCCTGAGCGGTACGGGCTGGTGGCCGAAGCCGGTCTGCGGTTTCGGCCGGCTCGCCGCAGGAACGGCGGGTCTGTTCGGGCGGGAGGCAAAGCCCTCGGCGCTGATGAACTGGGCCGTGTTCACGCGCAACAACCGGCCATTTCAGCCTGCCCGGACGCCGTTTGACTGGCTGAGCAGGGATGAGGAAGAAGTGGCGGCCTACGCCGCCGACCCGCTTTGCGGCTTTCCGTTCACGTCTGCCTCCTACCGGTGTTTTTTTGACGGCTTGCTGAAGCTTGCGGATCTTGGGCGCCTCCGGTCTATCCCGGCCTCGTTGCCGGTATATCTGTTTTCCGGCGAAAAGGACCCCGTCGGCGCAAGCGGCAGGGGAGTCCGGGAAGTCGCGCGGCAATACCGGGATGCCGGCCTTGAAAGCGTGACGCTCAGGCTCTATCCGGGCGCGAGGCACGAGATGCCGCATGAACTGAACCGAAGCGAGGTCGCACAGGACCTGATCCATTGGCTCGACAACACGGTGGCGGGCCGGTAAGCGCCGTATGAGGAGGGATCCTTCATGAACAAACCGTTTCCAGGTGATATCACCGACGTGCACGGCATCCGCGTCGGGCAGGCCCAGAAAGCAAACGCGAAAACCGGCGTCACGGTCATTCTCGCCCCGCCCGGGGGCGCCGCGGGCGGCGTTTCGGTCCGCGGCGCGGCTCCCGGAACCCGTGAAACAGATGTCCTGCGTCCGGGCAACCTCGTAGACAGGGTGCACGCCGTCGTCCTTGCCGGTGGGAGCGCCTTCGGGCTGGCGGCGGCGGACGGGGTGATGCGTTATCTTGCCCAGGCGGGGATCGGCATCGACATGGGCGTGGCGCGCATCCCGATCGTTCCGGCGGCCGTTCTGTTTGACCTTGGCGAAACGGGACAGGATGCCTTCCCGGACGCTGCCCTGGGGCACTCGGCCTGTCTGGCCGCCTGCAAGGGCGTCGCGCAGGGCAGGCAGGGAGCGGGTACGGGCGCGACTGTCGGCAAGCTCGTCCAGAGCGCCGTGCCGCAGAAGGGCGGCATCGGGAGCGCGTCGATGAAACTCGCCGAAGGGGTCACCGTCGGGGCGATCGTGGCCGTCAACGCGATGGGGGACATCTATCATCCCGTGACCGGGGAATGCATCGCCTGCGCCCATCTGGCCGACGGATCGCCGGTATCGGCCGAAGGGCTGCTCTATGGCCATTCTCCCGCCCCTCAGCCAATGAGGATCCCCGCTCCCGGGAGCAACACGACCATCGGCGTCGTCGCCGTTGACTGCAGCCTGACCCAGGCTGAGGCGAACAGGCTTGCGGATGTGGCACACGACGGGCTGGCGCGGACGATCCGGCCCGTGCATACCCAGATGGACGGCGACACCCTGTTTGCCCTTGGGACGGGAAGGGTCGGCGCGGAGGTCAATTTTGTCAAGCTCTGTGCGGCGGCAGCCGAAGTGACTGCCAGGGCTGTGTGCAACGCGATCCTGTATTCACGCGCATGATCCTGGGCTTGGGCATCGACCTGTGCGCGGTCAGCCGGATGCGTGAAAACCTGAAAAACGGGCGCTTCCTTGACAGGTACTTCGCCGATGAGGAAAAGGCGTATATTCTTGGCCGCGGACAGGGAGCCGCCGAATCGGCAGCCGCCTGTTTCGCGGCGAAGGAGGCTTTCCTGAAAGCGCTGGGCACCGGCCTCGGCGGGGCTGACCTGAGAGAGATCGCTTTGCTCCACGATGAGTCCGGCGCGCCTTACTTCTCCCTGCGCGGATCGGCGAAGTTGAAAGCGGAGCTCTGGGGCGCACAACAGGTGTTCGTGAGCCTGAGCCATGACAATGGGACCGCCGCGGCGGTCGTGCTGCTGGAGGGATAGCTGCGATGCGTGCTGTATTGACGCCGGAGCAAGTGAGGAGCCTGGAGGCGTTCGCGATCAACAGGGGCGTGCCGAGCCTGCTCCTGATGGAACAGGCGGCGTCAGCTGTGGCGGAAGCCCTTGCCGCCCGCGCAGGGGGCGCCGGGGGAAAGCGGGTCCTGTTCGTCTGCGGGACCGGAAACAACGGCGGCGACGGCCTTGCCGCGGCAAGGATCTTTTCCCGCATGGGCGGTCTGCCGACGGTGATCCTGGCCGGGCAGACCCGGACAGCCGACGCGGCGACGAACCTTAGGTATGCGACCGAGACGGGGGTGCCTGTCCTTGAGCTTGAAGCAGGACGGCCTGGATCGGACCTGATGGAGAAAACGGGAAAAGAACCCTGGGACGCAGTCGTCGACGCTCTCCTTGGCACCGGCCTGAGCCGGGCGCCGGAAGGCAGGGTCAGGGACCTGGTCCTTTTGATCAACGGGATCGAGGCCCCTGTGGTCTCGGTGGACATCCCCTCAGGCATGGACGGAGAGACCGGAAGGGTGGCCGGCGTCTGCGTCAAGGCAGACATCACGGTGACCTTCGCCTTTCCGAAGCCCGGGCTGTATCTGTCCGCGCAGCGGGAACTGGCGGGGGAAATCCTGGTAGCCGACATCGGCATCCCGCCGCTTCTTCAGCAGGAGTTCCTTTCCGGCTGCGGCTGGACCCCCTGCACGATGCTTGAGGAGAAGGACCTCTTGTCCCGGCTTCCGCCGCGGCCGCTGTCTGCCCACAAGGGGACGGCCGGCCGGGTGCTGCTGTACGCCGGGAGCCTGGGAATGGCCGGGGCGGCCGCCATTGCGGCAAAAGCCTGCCTGCGCGCCGGCGCGGGACTGGTCAGCGTTGTTTGCGACCAGCCGCTGATCCCGATCCTTCAGACCCTTGTGCCTGCCGCCGTATGCGTCCCCCTTGAGCGGGCGCTTCAGCAGCCGCCCGCCCATGACGTGCTTGCCGTCGGCTGCGGGCTGGGACAAGGACCGGACATATGGCGCAACATCCTTGCCCTGCATCGCCCCGAAACGCTGTCGGTATGGGATGCGGACGCGCTCAACCTCCTTGCGGGGCAACCCATGCCCCTCGGGGGGCGCGCGGTGATGACCCCGCATCCGGGAGAAGCGGCGCGGCTCCTCTCCTGTTCCGCCAGGGATGTGACGGAAGCGCTGCTGCTTTCCGCCGTAAAGCTGCAAGGGAAATACGGCGCGACGGTCGTATGCAAAAGCCACTGTCCAGTCATCGCGGCCGATGGCAGGACGGCCATCAGCGGGGCCGGAACCCCGGCTCTGGCGAAGGGCGGCAGCGGCGACACGCTCACCGGCATCATCGCAGGCCTTCTCGCGCAGCTGCGGGACAAGCCCGACGCCTGCTTTGAGGCCGCGAGGACCGCCTGCCTGTGGCACGGGATGGCCGGTCGGCTGGCGGGCCGAAAAGCCGGCGTGCATTCCGCCATGGCGACGGACGTGATCGACAGCATGGGGGAAGCGGCGGCCTTTTGCTGAAGCCGCCGCAGACAACGCAGTCCCGATTTGCGCGCGTGTCGGCGGGCAGCGTCATCCGTGAAACGATTCAGCGGCTGTCCGCGTTGACCAGATCGAAGGCGGCGGCGCGCATCAGGCGGTTCATCACGGCCAGGCCGATCCCTTCGTCAGGAAGGGTTTCGCAGAGAATCCGGTCCACCCGGCTGGCGTCCATCGAACGCAATACCAAAAAAAGACGTTGCGCGGCCTGTTCCGCGTCCTGGCCGATATCTCTTGTTCTGCGTCCGCCGTACAGGTGGAGGTGGCCGCTGAAGGCAAGGATGCAGGCGTTCCCGGAAGCGTCGTAGGCTTCGCAGATGGCGGCGGCGACCTTGTCCGGCTGCCCTTTGAACAGGGTCATCTTCCCCCTTGGCGCGTAATGGCGGTGGCGCATGCCGGGCGAGGGGGCGGTCTCGCCGTCAACCAAAGGCCGCATCACGCTGTCCGCCACAAGGCAGCTGCCGCAAAGCTCGGCGATCTGACCGGGCGTGACGGCGCCGGGGCGAAGGATGAGCGGCTCCCTTCCGGTCAGGTCAAGCACCGTGGATTCGAGGCCCACGCTGCAGGGGCCTCCGTCCAGCACGAGGGGGATGCGCCCGTCCAGGTCGCTGAGCACATGCGCGGCTTCGGTCGGGCTGGGACGGCCGGAGAGATTGGCGCTTGGCGCTGCCACCGGGGTCCCGCAGGCTTCGATGAACCTCAGCGCCACCGGATGGCCGGGCATCCGGACCGCGATGGAGTCAAGGCCCGCCGAAACCGCGAAGGAGATATCCGGATCCTTCGGGAGGAGCAAGGTGAGGGGGCCGGGCCAGAAAGCGTCGGCGAGACGCCCTGCCCTTTCGTTCCACCTGCCGACGCGGGCCGCCTGGCCCCTGTCTGAAACGTGCACGATCAGCGGGTTGTCCGCCGGGCGGCCCTTCGCCGCGAAGATGCTCAGGACCGCCTGCCCGTTGAGCGCGTCGGCTCCCAGTCCGTACACGGTCTCTGTCGGGAAGGCGACCAGCCCGCCGCTTTTGATGATCCCCGAAGCCAGCAAAACGGCCTCCTCGGTCGCCGCGAGACACCTGGTCTTCACAGTCCCTCCTTAAAAAGCAGGCATGCGAAAAGGGATGCCCCAAGATGCCGCTGTCCCCTATTTTTTCACCCGCTACATACAGCAGGCCGGTAACCTGCGAAGAACTTCTGCCTTCCACTGGCGTGCGAACACGGAGGCATGACATCTGTTCCGCGACGAGGGTTCCGTTGAAAGAAATGTGGGTAAAAACAGGAAACTGGCGAACACCTCAGGAACATCCCCTGCACTGGAATTATAAAGCGGCGCCACGCGGGTGTCAACACCTTCGAAAAATCTGGCTCTCTCAGGCAAAAATAAGGAAAAATCGAAACAAGGCGCCGCGGGGGCAAACGCGCGGCGCCTTGCGTGACGGGTCTTCCTCAGTAGGTTTCCTGAAGCTCGATATTCTTGTAGCGCTTCATGCCGGTGCCGGCCGGGATCAGTTTGCCGATGATCACGTTTTCCTTCAGCCCCAGAAGCGGATCGGTCTTCCCCTTGATGGCCGCCTCGGTCAGCACGCGCGTCGTCTCCTGGAAGGAGGCGGCGGAAAGGAAACTGTCGGTCGCCAGAGACGCTTTCGTGATCCCCAGCAGCACGCGCTTGGCGATTGCAGGGCGTCCTCCGTTTTTGATCGTCCTTTCGTTCGCTTCCTCAAAGTTGAAGATGTCCACGAGGCTTCCGGGGAGGAGCTCCGTATCGCCGTTGTCTTCCACGCGAACCTTCCTGAGCATCTGGTGGACGATGAGCTCGATATGCTTGTCGTCGATGCTGACGCCCTGAGAATGGTATACGCTGAGCACTTCCCTGAGCAGGTATTCCTGGACCGCCTTGACGCCCATGATCCTCAGCAGGTGGTGCGGGTTGATCGAACCCTCGATGAGCTCGTCGCCGGCGTTGACATGCTGGCCATCCTCCACCTTCAGCCGGGCTCCGTAGTGGATCAGGTAGGATTTCTTTTCACCGGGGTCGTCGTCGGAGACGATGATGATCTCGCGGCGCTTTTTCCCTGTGCTGAGCGAGACAGTCCCGTTGATCTCGGCCAGCGTTGCCTCGCGCTTGGGCTTTCGCGCTTCAAAAAGCTCTTCGACGCGCGGGAGGCCCTGCGTGATGTCCTCGACGCTGGCAACGCCGCCCGTATGGAAGGTACGCATGGTCAGCTGGGTTCCCGGCTCGCCGATGGACTGGGCTGCGATGATACCGACCGCCTCGCCGATATCCACCGGGCCGCCGTGCGCGAGGTTCGTGCCGTAGCAGCGTGAGCACACGCCGGCCTGGCAGCGGCAGGTGAGCACGCTCCTGACCTGCATCTTCTGGACGCCGGCCTCGGTGATCCGCCTTGCGAGGTCCTGATCGATCACGTCGTTCACATGGCAGAGGACCTCGCCCGTTGTAGGATGGAACACGTCCTCGGCGGAGACGCGCCCGTTGATGCGGTTCTCGAGCGGTTCGATTTCTCCGATGGGTTCCACCGAGATCCCGCGGATCCTCTCCCCGCGGTTTTCAAAGCAGTCGATCTCCCGGACGATCACCTCCTGGGATACGTCGACAAGGCGCCTGGTCAGGTAGCCCGAATCGGCTGTCCGCAGTGCCGTGTCGGCCAGGGACTTGCGGCTTCCGTGGGACGACATGAAGAACTCAAGCACGCTCAAGCCTTCCCGGAAGTTGGCGCGGATGGGGAGCTCGATCGCCTTGCCCGACGGAGACGCCATCAGTCCTCGCATCCCGGCGAGCTGGGCGACCTGCCCTGCGGAACCGCGGGCGCCTGAGTTGGTCA
>CAZLYF010000079.1:1731-15062 GCA_964563725.1 uncultured Oscillospiraceae bacterium | reverse complement strand
AAGCTATTCGTTGCGGCGTATGAGCTCCAGCGCGAGCGCGCGGTACGCTTCCGCGCCGACGCTCCTGGGGTCGTACTGCCCGATGGGCCGGCCGTGGCTCGGCGCTTCGCCCAGGCGCACGTTGCGCGGCACGATGGTGGAAAAGACCTTGTTCCTGAAATGCTTCTTGACTTCCGCCGCGACCTGCAGGGACAGGTTGGTGCGCCCGTCAAACATCGTCAGGACCACGCCCTCCACCTCAAGCGGCCGGTTGACCGAGCGCTGCACCCGGCTGATGGTGTTCACCAGCGCGGTCACGCCTTCCAGGGCGTAGTATTCGCATTGGATGGGGATGAGCACGCTGTCCGCGGCCGTCAGGGCGTTGATGGTCAGCAGGCCCAGGGACGGCGGGCAGTCGATGAGGAGGTAGCGGTATCTTTCCCGGAGTTCTTTGAGCGCGTCGCGCAGGCGGAATTCCCTGCGGTCCACATTGACGAGTTCCACTTCGGCCGCGGCGAGACGGATGTCGCTGGGGAGGAGCCCGAGCCCTTCAACGGGGGTGGCTACGACCGCCGCGCCCGCGGGGACGCTGCCGATGAGCGCTTCATAGGCCGTGTCCCCGCCGGCGCGGACGCCCAGGCCGCTGGTGGCGTTCCCCTGCGGATCGATGTCCACCAGCAGGACGGAGCGATGGGCGTCGGCCAGGGAGGCGGCAAGATTGACGGCTGTCGTCGTCTTGCCGACGCCCCCCTTCTGATTGGCAACCGCGATGATCTTTCCCAAAGGCGGCCTTCTTTCCGGGGCAGTCTCACTCCAGCCAGCCGCGCCACCTGAAGGGCGCGTGGCAGGACCTGATGACGCGCCTGACTGTGGCGAGCTCCTCGGCGGACTGGAAGCCTGCATATTTCTGATACAGCGCCCTGAGCGAAGACAGGCTGCCGCTCCGCACGGAATATTCCCGGATCTGCAGGAAACTCCGGGCGTCGCAGGGCATCCTCAGGAACAGAAGAAACATCAGCTCGTCCGCGATCAGCTCAAAATCCGCGACCCGGACGCGGACACTCTGCCCGTTGTCCATCAGGAGCACCATGCGGCCGTTCGTCCCCTCCCGCACGGCCATGAACAGCATCGCGTCCAGGGCCTGCGCGGTCTTGCCCAGGTCATCCCTGCCCGGGAGGAAGAGGCTGATGCATTCCGCGGCGCGCCGCGGCAGTTCGGCATGGGAGGCGAGGAAGCGGGAACCCAGCCACGGCCGAAGGATGTCTTCCGCCTGTCTGATGGCTGCCATGTCCCTCCCCCCTATGCGCCCCTGCCGTTCTGCCCGTCCACCATACCACAGCGTCTCCACGGTTGTCCATTGCGCGGGGGGGCCCTCCGTGCTAGCATCGCCTGAGGAGGACCGCAGCCCAAAACGCCAGAGCGGAAGGGACCCCATGCACGAGCTTTGTTACCCGGTGCCTCCGGAATCGGAGGGAAAAACGCTTCGCGCCGTCGCCCTCGGGGTCCTCGGGGTCTCCCGCGGGCAATTGAGCCGGCTCAAGTTCCAGGACGGGATCTGGGTCAACGGCCGCAGGGAAAGGACCGACCGCAGGCTCGCGGCGGGAGACCGCCTCTGCCTGCGCTTTCGCGAGCCATCCCTGCCGCTCCCCAAAGCCGGGACCGCGGAGCTTCGTGTCCTCTTCGAGGACGAGGACCTGCTCGTCGTGGACAAGCCGGCGCCGCTTTCTTCAATCTCGTCGGCGCGCAAGGGAGGCGAGACCCTGCAGAACCGGGTCTATTCCCACCTGGGCTGCCCGCAGGACTTTGTGTACAGGCCTGTCAGTCGGCTCGACAGCGGGACGAGTGGGCTGATGGTGGTCGCCAAACACGCCTACGCCCAGCACAGGATGCAGCTGCTGCTTCACACGGACGCCTTTGTGCGCGAATACCTGGCTGTCGTCACCCGCGCGCCCCTCCCCGCTGAAGGGACGATCCGCCTGGAGATCCTTGGCGGCGGCGGCTCAAAGCGCCGCGCCGGCCCCGGCGGCAGGGCGGCCGTGACGCACTACTCATGCCTCCGGACGGCTCCGCGCGGCACGCTGCTCAGCCTCCGGCTCGAAACCGGCCGGACCCATCAGATCCGCGTCCATCTGAGCGCCATCGGCTGCCCCGTCGCCGGCGATCCCCTCTACGGGGAACCCGACGCCCGGCTGCCGGGCCGCTTTGCGCTGCACTCCTGCAGCGTCCGCTTCACGCAGCCGCTCTCCGGGCTGCAGGTCCAATGCGTTTCCCCGCTGCCTGAAGAGCTTGAACATATGCTATACTAGAAAAAACCGCTCCCCGCGCCAGCTTGCCGCGGCGCCGGGGCGGCCTGGGAAAGGAGAGCCTATGCGCTACAGAAAACTGGGAAAGACGGGTTACGAGGTCTCCGAGATCTCACTGGGCACCTGGCAGCTCGGGGGCGGCTGGGGCCGGCCGTTTGACGCGGATGGCGCCCGCCTGACACTCCGGCACGCCGCCGAAAAGGGGATCAATTTCCTGGACACGGCCGACGTGTACAGCGATGGCCTGAGCGAAAAGGCCTGCGGCGCCTTCGTCAGGGAGTGGCCGCAGCCCGTCAGGCTCGCGACCAAGTGCGGCAGAAGGCTCGATCCCCACGTGAGCGGCGGCTACAACCGCGCGAACATCATCCGTTTTGTGGACGACAGCCTCAGAAACACCGGCATGGAGGCGCTTGATCTCATCCAGCTCCATTGCCCGCCCACGGACGTGTACTACCAGCCCGAAGCCTTCGACGCCCTGGAGGAGCTCAGGCGGCAGGGCAAGGTCCTCCACTGCGGCGTCAGCGTGGAGCGCGTCGAGGAGGCGCTGAAGGCCATCGCGTTCCCCGTCGTCGAAACCGTTCAGATCATCTTCAACATGTTCCGCCTGCGCCCCGCGGAGCTGTTTTTCAAGGAGGCGCTCAAACATGAGGTCGGGGTGATCGTCCGCGTCCCCCTCGCCAGCGGCCTGCTGACCGGAAGGTTCAGCCGGGACAGCCGTTTTGAGCCCGGCGATCACCGCTTCTTCAACCGCGAGGGACAGGCCTTTGACAAGGGCGAGACCTTCTCGGGCGTCGACTATCAGACGGGGCTCCTCGCCGTGGAACGCCTGCGCGAGGCCTTCCCCGGCGACCGGCCGCTTTCGCAGTACGCGCTGAAGTGGATCCTGATGTTCGACGCGGTCAGCTGCGTGATCCCCGGGGCCAGCCGCCCCGGGCAGGCGGAAAGCAACATTGCCGCCTCCGATCTGCCTCCCCTGTCGGAAGCGCAGATGGAGGCCGTGCGGACGGTCTATGACGGTTTGATCCGCCCGCTCGTCCACCAGCGCTGGTGAAAGAGCCCCGCGGGCGGGCGCGGCCGGGAGGGTTTTTGCAGCTTCGGACGTCCGGGCCATCGCTTCCATCCGCGATATGGTCATGTTTTTTCCTTCTGATACAAAAAGCTGTTGACAGGACCCCTCAGGCATGCTACAATGGGCCCGAGCTGAGCGGATGACAAATATGGCTCAGGAGGGGGCGATCTGCTGAGTACGGATAATTCGAACGCGAACCCTGTTGCTTGCTTCGCCCACGCGGAGACATAGGCTTCAACCGGGAAGAGGCGGCAGGGCCGGCGGCGGGCGCAGTCCAGACAGGAGGCCCGGTCCCGGTCCGCAAACCGGCCGGCTCCGGCAAGACGGTCCCCTCAAGCGGGACGATGGATGGCGGAGCGAAGCAAGCGCAACCCTGGTCGAAACCCGAACAGGAGAGGTACAACTGAATATCAACCGCATAGATCATTCGCCCGCCGCGCAAAGCGGCGGGCCGTTTTCGCGCCGTCCTGGCGCGCGCAGCGGCCGCGCCGGCATTGACAGGAAACCTCTGTCCCGATACCATTGCGCGCTGCGGACAGGCGCAGGGGCCGTCCCCAGGGCAGCGCCGCAGGGGGCGCCCTGCCCGCGGCCCGGGAGGAGCGTTAGGACAGTTGAGGAAGTATTCCGGCAGCCTGATGCTGCTTGCGGCCGCGATGATCTGGGGCTGCGCGTTTGTCGCCCAGAGCGTGGGCATGGACCACATGGGCCCCTTCGCCTTCCAGGGCGTCCGTTCCCTGCTTGGCTGCCTTGCGCTGCTGCCGGCGCTCGCCCTGAAGGCGCGGGTCCGGAAATACCATCCGGCCTGCGGAGCCTCCGCGGGCGCTTCAAAGGGGCAGCTGCTCAAGGCGGGGCTTTCCTGCGGCGCCGTCCTGAGCCTGGCCACCAATCTGCAGCAGCTCGCGCTGGTCGAGACGTCCGCAGGGAAAGCCGGGTTCCTGACCGCCCTGTACATCCTCATCGTACCGGTCTTGGGGGTCTTCATGGGCAGAAAGCCCCGTCCGGTCCTCTGGCTCTGCGTGGGCGCCGCCCTGTGCGGGCTGTACTTCCTGTGCGTGACGGGGGCTTTCGTCCTCGCCAGGGCGGACGCCTACCTCATCCTCTGCGCGTTCGTGTTCGCCGCGCACATCCTGCTTGTGGACCGCTATTCCCCAAAGGTGGACGCGGTCAGCCTCAGCTGCCTGCAGTTTCTCGTGTCCGGTCTGCTTTCGGGCCTTGCGATGCTGCTTTTCGAAGCGCCCCCCACGGCGGCTGCCCTGCTGAGCGCCTGGGCGCCCCTTCTGTACGCGGGCGTCCTGTCCAGCGGCCTTGCCTACACCCTGCAGATCGTTGGCCAGAAGCGCTGCTCCCCGACCCTGGCGTCACTGATCATGAGCCTTGAATCGGTTTTCGCCATGGCGGCGGGCGCCGCGCTGCTGGCGGAAACGCCCAGCGCGCGGGAGATGTTCGGAAGCGCGCTGATGTTCGCCGCCATCCTCCTGGCGCAGCTGTCGCAGCGCCCGGCGCCCGCCGGGCGCGCCTCCGCCTGAGCCCCTTGCCCCGCGTCCCCGGCGCGGGGCAAGAAAGCGCGCCCCTCGTCCGTTTGATGTTTGCAGGGTGTCCTGACAATCGATGGAAGAAGGTTCCCGACATGAAAAGATTTCTCTTCCCGGCGGCGCTGGCCGCCATCATCCTGCTGTGCGCGCTTCCGGCGGCCGGGGCTGCCGCGGACAAGGTGAGCGTCACGACCGTCGAGGACCTCGCGTTCGGCAAGGAACTGGTCTTCGGCGATCCCTTTGAGGCGCGCGACGCGTTCACGCTGGAAAACGCGGGCGAAGACCCCGTCGACATCGTCATCGAAGTCCTTGACCAGGGGACCGGCATGATCGCGCAGACAGCCTTCCTGACGCTCCCCGGGGACGGCAGCCCGATCACGGTCCAGGCGCTCGTCTACCGGCAGCTGACGGCGGACGGCGACCTGAACACCTACCGCGTCAGGATCGCCTCCGGCGGCGGCTTTGAGGAGCTGCTTTACTTCGCGCAGAAGCTGACCGTCAACGAACACGGGCAGCCCGTCTACCGCATGATCAAGAACTCCTATTATCCGGGGAACACCGTCTGTTCCTTCGGCCCGCACTTCAGGGACCTGACCCCCCGGCTCACGGACGACTGGTACACCTTCACCCCGGTGGACCTGTCCGTCCAGGGCAGGCAGACCTTCCCCCTGACGGCGTCCAACATGTATGTCATCGGCGAAGCCCACGTGGACGTGTTCGGGGACCAGTTCTTCGTCACCTACAGCTATTTCCACGCCGCCCCGGCGGGAACGACCGTGCCGAGGGAAGAGTTCATCGCGTTTTTCAATGCATACGATGACATCACGTCCGCCGACCCCGGAAAAATCACGAGCCGTTTCGCGTTCGGGGTCCCCTACAGCGTGTCCCGCGACCTCGGAAATGACTCAAACGTGCTGATGTTCATCTGCAACCGGGCGAATTACTTCCGTTTCCCCATCCCGACGCAGGAGTATCCGAGGATGCGGGAGAACCTCCCGGAATACAGCGCCCTTCGCGAACGGATGCTTCTCATGATGGATCCCATCACGGCGGAACCGCGCTGAACAGGCCCGGCCGGCGCCCGGGCGTCATCGCCCCTCCGGAGGCGGCTGTCAGGCAAACAGGAGGCTGACCGCCAGGTACGCGCAGTACATCCCCGCAAGCAGGCCGCCTTCCCGTCTGGAAAGGCGGCCTGTGCTGCTGCCCCTGATAAAAAGGGCGAGGGACGCGAGGATGAGGGCGATGGCGGCATAATTGACCGCCATGAAGCGGCCCGGGACCGCGATGCCCTCCCCGCTGAGCGCGGCCGCGGCCCCGACGACGAAGAGGATGTTGAGGGTGTTCGCGCCCAGGATGTTTCCGAGCGCAAGCTCTCCGTGCCCGCTTTTCACCGCCGCGGCAGCCGTGCCCAATTCAGGCACGCTGGTGCCCAGAGCGACCAGCGTGGAAGCGATGAGGGCGTCGGGAACACCCGCCCGGCGCGCCAGGATTTCCGCGGAATCGACCAGGACCGCCGCGCTCAGGGCGACCAAAAGCGCGGACAGGAACAGGGCCGTCATCGCCTTCGCCGCTTTCACGGAGGCTTCTTTCCCCGGCTGCGGAACCCCGGCGCGGGAGGCCCCTTTTTCCAGACGGGCAACGAACAGCAGATACAGCGGCGTCATGGCCAGCAGCGCCGCGCCATGCCACCGCGGGATCAGCCCCCGGCCCCCGAACAGCAGCGAGAGGGCCGAAGGCGCGGCCATCAGCAGGAAGGCCGCGGCGAGGACCGTCAGCTTATGGAACTCCCTCCTTCCCGCGGGGATCACGCCCGTCAGCGCGGCGGCGCCCAGGACCAGGCTGGAGTTGGCGATGACGGACCCGGCCGCGTTGCCCAGCGCGAATGCCCCGTGCCCCTCAAGGGCCGACACCACCGCCGCGGCAAGCTCGGGGAGCGTCGTGCCGAGCGATACCACGGTCGCGCCGATCAGGGCCTCAGACAGCCCCCGCATCCTGGACAGTTCCACGGCGCGGCCAACAAGCGCGTCGGCTGACCGCGAAAGCGCCCACAGCGACAGGAGCAGCAGGGCGGCCACAAGAGCCGTATGCGCGCTGCCGAGTATCTCAGCCAATGATCCCCCTCCGCCGAGCCGCCGCCCCGGGAGGCGGCGGCCTCCGCGCCCGCGGCTCAGTTCCCGGTCCGGCCGATGCCCAGCACCTCGTTTTGCACGCGCGAGTTGGTTTTTCCGTCGTACTCGCCGATCTCGTTGAGCTGCTCGCCCATGAAGATCAGCACCGCCGTCTGCCCGCCGTCGAGGTTGAAAGCAGTGGCGCAGCCCTTTTCAAGGAAGCGGTCCGCCAGCCAGGCGACGGGGACCCCTTCGCTTTTTGAGGTCCGCGCCTCCACGATGATGACGAAATAATGCCCGGGGGCGACCATGCCGATCCCCGAGCGGGGCTGCTTCGTCTTCCCGTAGAGCGAGACGCTCTCCTCATTGATCTCTCCGCCGCGGATCAGGAAGGGCCCGAAGGCGAGGGTGTTTTCCACCCCTGCCTTCTTCAGCGCCGACGCGCTGATCTCGTCCCCGTAGTACACCTGCATGTTCCCGTCCGGCCACAGCGCGAGGATGTCCAGGTTGGGGAACTTGCTCCAGCTGCGCTTCCTCTCCTGGTCATAGTAGACCTCGCCGTTGCGGATGATCCTCCCGACCGTGACCGCCTCGCCGGTCTCCTTCCCCCGGGAAACCCTGTAGATGTAGTAATCGCCGTTCATCGCGAACACGAGGCCGTGCTTGCGGGCGATGGCGCTCATGTCTTCCATCCTGTGGCGGCTGGCGGGATCGTTCTGGTAGATCCTGAAGCGCTCGCCGGGCGCGCTGAAGATCTCCGCCTCGAACCAGCGCAGCTTCTCCTTTTCGTCCGCGTGCCTGAGGATCTGGATGCGCAGCGTCTGCGACGCGTACCGCCACCTCCCCTGCGCCTCGTCCGCGAAGACGAAGGGCTCCTCGCCCGGCAGGAGGAAGCCTTCCCGCGTCAGAGGCGGGAAGCCTTCGACGGAGAGGCTGTCGAGAAGCTGCAGGGCGCGCTCATATTCCCCGACCGCGGACCGGAGCCGTTCGATCTCCTCCCCGGCGCCGCCCGCGGCTTCAAGCGCGGCAAGCTGCGCGCGGGCAGGCTCCAGGGCGTCGAGGATCCCGCGGCGCTTCCTGTCGCGCTCCGCCTGCTCCGCCGCCTCTCTTTGAAGCCTTGCCTCCTCTTCCGCCCGGGCCCTTTCCTCGGCTTCCCGCTGCTGAAGGAGCGCCCTGGCGAGGGCTTCGTCCGTCACACGCAGCTCAAAGGGCCGCTCCGGGGAGCCCTCGCCCCCGGCGATCTGCACGCTTTGAAGGCTCAGGGCGATCACGGGCCTCACGCCGATGCCCGCGGCGTCGGCGGGGGCGTAGCCCAGCGCGCCGCCCTGCATCACCCTGCGCTGCGAAATGGAATTGCTCTGCGCGCGGGTGCTCAGCCAATAGGGGGAGTGCGGCCGTTTCCCGCCGTAGAGCACCAGGCCGCGCGACAGCGCGTAGTCCGTGCCCCCGGCGGCGCGGCTCAGGTCCGTGCCAAAGCCGAGGGCGGCGTCCTTCATCATGCCGGCGTCGGGCAGCGTCACAAGGCCGCCGTCCCCGTCCCCAAGGAGCGCCGTCTGCTCCTGCGGGAGAAACGCGAGGCTGAGGAAGGCTCCGTTCAGCCAGCTTCGCAGCGAGCTTTTTTCCCAGCCGCTGTAGCCGCCCGGAACCTCATGCGCGGGAAGGACGTCCAGGACACGCAGCGACAGGAGCGTCGCGGCGCCGCTTTCCGAGCGCAGCACCTTCCACACGATCGGGGCGGCTTCGCCTCCGGCCGCCTGGGGGTAGGATCCGAAGCTCACGTGCTGCCAGACGCCGTTTTCATATCCGCGGAGCTCCCCCCGGGCGGCCGCCGCCCACAGGAGGCAGACAAGGAGGGCCAGGGCGCCGCGTGCGGTTTTCGTCAAATCGGTCATCTCTCCATTCGCCTCTGTTGGGGACGGCGGCCGCAGGCCGGCCCTCCCCTCCCGCCGCGGTCCGCCGGCCCGCGGCCGCGCGTCAGGGGTTTTCCCGCGTAGTATAGCAGTGGGCCCGGCCGGGCGGCAAGCGTGCGCGCTTCAGCCCCCCGGGAGGGACGGCCCCTTCCCGAAAAGCGCCAGGATCTCCCTTGAGCCCAGGCGGCCGGGCAAGGCTTCCCCGGGGGTGACCAGGCGGTCGAACAGCCTGCGTTTTCCCTGTCCCATGGCCACCACCTGCTCTTCGATGGAACGCCGCGTGACCAGGCGGAGCACCTGCACCACCCTCTCCTGCCCGAGGCGGTGCGCCCGGTCCACAGCCTGTTCTTCCGCCGCTGGGTTCCACCAGGGATCGTAGTGGATCACCATGTCCGCGCCCGTCAGGTTCAGGCCCGTCCCCCCGGCCTTGAGGGACGCGAGGAACACGGCGGCTTCGCCCGCGTTGAAGCGCTCGGTCAGCTCCAGCCTGTCGGCCGCCGGCGTTTCCCCGTCCAGATACAGCGTCTCGATGCCTTCGGCGCCAAGCCTGCGGCGAATGAGGCGCAGCATCGCGGTGAACTGGGAAAAGAGCAGCACGCGGTGCCCCTGGGCGATCGCGGGCGGCAGGAGGTCCATCAGCAGTTCCATCTTGCCCGATCTGCCAGAAAACTGGGAGAGGCAGAGCGCGGGATGGCAGCAGATCTGCCTGAGTTCCGTGATGGCTGCCAGCACCTCGATCCTCCCCAGCGCCAGGCCGCGGCTGCTCAGGAGGCCCTCCACCCGCTCGCGGGCGCGGATCAGCGACGCGTCGTACACCCGCCGCTGTTCGACGGTCATGCCCGCGTACATCGTGGTTTCCAGCTTGCCGGGCAGTTCCGACATCACGTCGCGCTTGAGGCGCCGCATCATGAAGGGGCGGATGCGCATCAAAAGGTCCCCGGCGCTGCGGCCCTCGTCGTAGCGGCGGATGAACTCCCTCAGGGGCGGCAGGTATCCTGGGAGCACAAAGTCAAACAGGGACCAGAGCTCCCCGATATTGTTCTCAAGCGGCGTCCCCGTCAGGGCGACGCGCGATTCCGCCCGGAGCCGCTTGACGGAGCGGGCGCCGATGCTGTCGGAGTTTTTCACGTTCTGCGCCTCGTCCAGGACCGCGTAGCGGAAAGGTATGGTTTCCAGGAGGCCGATGTCCTGCCTGACGAGCGGGTAGCTTGTGATCATCACGTCGGGCGCGCCGTCCCCGCTGAAGGCGTTAATCTGTCTTTCGCGCGATTCCCGGTTCCCCGCGACCAGTTCCACGCGCAGCCCGGGGGCGAAGCGCTCGATCTCCGACAGCCAGTTGTACATCAGCGAGGTCGGGGCGACGATGAGGGAGGGTTTGCCCGCCTCCCCGTCCCGGCAGTCGGCCAGGATCCCCCCCATGCGCATGGACAGGAGGGCGTACAGCCAGCGAAAGCCCCTGATCTGGTAAGGGTACAGGCCATCGACAGGGCTCACGGCCTCTTCCGCGTCCTGCGGGAAGGCCCTGGCCACGTCTCTGTCCGCCGACACCGGCAGGCCGCTTTCCTGGATGAGCGCAGACAGATAGGCCGCCCTGAAAAGCTCAAGGTCCCGTTCCCCGCCGCCTTCCTCCGCGGCCTCGCACACCGGTCCCGCCAGCTTCTGCCAGCCCGCGAGTCCGTCCAGGTTCAGGAAGCTCCCGTCTTTGTAGCGGAAATAGCGCCTGCCTTCGCTCAGCGCCCGCATCAGCGGCAGGAACTCCTCCACGGGGGTCCCCCCGTCGTACATCTCCAGCCGCAGCCTGCCTCCTTTGACGGTGAGCCGGCCCGAGAAATCGGGCGTCCTTGGCGCAAGACGCCTGAAATCACGGCTGAGGAAGAGCTCCGCCACGCGGCTGAGGCTGTCGACGCCGTCTGTGGTGAAGCGGTGGATCTCTTCGTCGCCGCTTAAGTACACGCGCCGTCTGTGCACCCTGAAGCCCGCGGAGGAAAGGATCTCCAGCACGCGGCGCTCGCCCTGCGCGTCGCGCAGCAGGAAGGCCGGGGGATCTTCGCCGATGGAGAAGGGGTCGATCTCGTGCTTCCCGTATACGAATACGGTCCGGGCCTCGATGTCCGCGCCCGTCTTGTCCAGATAGACCTTCGCCTTCAGAGGCAGCCGGATCATCCTGCGCTCGAGCGCGGGGTCGATCATCACCGAGCAGGAACGCATCAGGGAGGGGAGCAGCTCCGACGTGAAGCGGGGGATGTCGCGCCCGCGAAAGGTGAACACGGCGGTATCGCCGGTCCTGAAGCGCAGGACCGCATGGGCCAGGGCCCTCTTTCCCCCCGCGGCGCGCGCAAGCCGGCCCTCCAGATACAGGAAAGACCCGTCGGGGGACGCGGGAAAGCAGTCTTCCGGAAGACGGGCGGACAGCTTCAGGGCCTGCTGCGTCCCTTCAACGTAGAGCAGCGCCGGGACTTCCTCCTCCCGGATGCCGCGCTGCAAGACCGTCCGCCCGTTGACCGTCAGGCGGAAGGGCAGCTCATGGAGCGCGCCGAAAAACCGTTTCGCCGTCACCGGCGGCAGGGTCACCCGGCGCGCTTCGGCGGGGGTGCACCTGACGCCCGCGCGTTCCAGCGAGTCGCAGTATTCATCCAGGACGGACAGGAGCCTCCCCTGCGCTTCGTCAAAGTGCATCCAGTCCGGATTGTAGTAGAACTCCTTTCCGAAATCCACGCGCTCGCCCGTCCGGACGGCCTTGAGAAAGCGCTGGAGCTGCCTGACCACATACAGGCGCTCCGTCCCCACGCGCAGGCTGACGCGCGTTTCCCCTTCCCGCAAAAAAACGGACGGCTCCAGCCTCAGCGGGACGCCTTCGGGCAGCGCGCCTTCCACCGCTTCAAACAGGGCCGCGGAGGACAGTTCCTCCTGGCGGCGCAGCAGCTCGGCCATCACGCCGTCCTCCGCGGCCTTCATCGCGGCCGCCGCGAGATGCCTGCAGAAAAGCCCGCCGCAGGAACAGGCGCGGGTGTCGGGGGCTCCAAGGGTTACGGTATGGTACGGCGGTTCCGTCATCAGGTATTCCGCCGTGTCCGGGCCGCGCCGCGCGCCGTGGATCTTCCCCGCCTCCGCGATGCGCTTTCCCGCCGCCCATTCCGTCTCGCCGGCCAGTTCCCTGAGCCTTTCCAGAGTCAGCATGCAAAAGACCTCCGGCCAAAGAGTGGCAAAGAGCTGAATCGGTATGTTTCGGCGCGGAAGCGCATTTTTCCTGCATGGCGGGGGAAATCACAGCCAAAGGGCGGGGCGCTCCGCCCCGCCCATCCGTCCCCTTGCCCGCAGCGCCGCCGGGCGCGCCCCGCGCTCAGGGCGCCGCGTCCCCGGCGCCCGGCAGCCTCGCCGCCAGCCAGGGCAGTTTCGTTTCAAACGGCACGCCGAAGCGCCGCTCGGTCCCCGCGCTCAGCGCCTCATCCAGGCACTGCCCCAGAAACTCCACCGCCAGCGCGCAGCCCGCGGAAAGCGAGGCCCCCCGCAGCACGGACGCGATCACCGCCGACGCGAACAGATCCCCCGTGCCCGGATAGGCCCCCGGGCGTTCCCGCTGCATAAAAACCGCTTCCCCGTCCATCATCCGGTCGAGCGCCGCGGCGCCCAGGCGCCCCTGCCCGTCGCCCACGCTGGTGAGCACGGCGCCCGCGGCGCCCAGCCCGAGGAGCCTTCTGAGGATCCCGCCGCAGTCGGAACGCCCGCAGGGCCCCTCCCGAAGGGGTTCGCCCAGCAGCAGCGCCGCCTCGGTGGGGTTTGGAAAAATCAGGTCGGCCCCGCTGCAGATCTCCCTGAAGCCCTCCGCGAGGCCGCTGGACAGAAAGGAATAGCGCCGGCCCCCGTCCCCCATCACCGGGTCCACGAACAGCAGGGTGCCCGGGGCGCGGAAGCGGCGCAGGATGTCCCAGACGGTACGGAGCTGGTGCCCTCCCGCGAGATAGCCCAGATAGATCGCGTCAAACGCGAGCGGCAGCGCGCTCCAGCGTTTCAGGATCTGCGCCATGTCCCCGGTCAGGTCCCGGCGGTGGACGTCCCCGAAGCCCCCCGTGTGCGAGGACAAAAGGACGGTCGGCATCAGGGCGCAGGCGGCGCCGGCGCAGGACAGAACGGGCAGCGCCGTCAGCGACGAGCACCGCCCGATGAGCGATATGTCCTCGATGATGAGAACCGTCTTCTGCTTCGCCACGGCCCCGGCCCCCGGCCCCCGCGGCGGGGTCAGAGCCGCCGTTCCTTGCCCATAAAGCTGACCGTGAGCGTTCCCGGTCCGGCATGGGAGCCGATCACCGGGCCGATGACCTGGATCCTGACCTCCCGGATGGAGGGGAT
Source organism: uncultured Oscillospiraceae bacterium (assembly GCA_964563725.1). Classification (GTDB taxonomy): domain Bacteria; phylum Bacillota; class Clostridia; order Christensenellales; family Aristaeellaceae; genus CAZLYF01. The sequence continues at coordinate 1,814 of CAZLYF010000079.1, read as the reverse complement.
GCGCTGCTGCAGCATGCCGCGCAGGGTTTCCGCCTCCTCAGGCGCGTCCCCGTGGAAAACCAGGACCGTCTGCTCCTGGGGAC
>CAZLYF010000079.1:0-1721 GCA_964563725.1 uncultured Oscillospiraceae bacterium | reverse complement strand
CTCGGTGCGGTCCACCAGGACCCTGAGCGCTTTCTTCCTGCCCTGGACCTTCGACTCCGCCTCGATCTTGCCGTTTCTGCCGATCGTCAGGATCGGCTTGATGTCGAGCACCGTGCCGAAGATGGCGCTGGTGGGTGAGATCCGTCCGCCGCGGCGCAGGTAGACCAGGTCGTCCACCGTCAGCCAGGCGTGGCTGCGCAGCCTGTTGTCCAGCACCCAGCGCTCGATCTCTTCCATGGCCGCGCCGTTTTCGTACATTTCGTGGGCCTTCAGCAGCAGCAGCGACATCGGCGCGGAGATGCTCAGCGTGTCCACGACGATGAACTTGCGCTCCGGATACCTGCTCAGGAGCTCCTCCCGCGCCTCGAAGACATTGGCGATGGTGGCCGACATCTGCGAGGAGAACGCGATGAAAAGCAGGTCCTTTTCCTTGAGGACCGGTTCAAAGTACTCAAGGTACGCCGCCGTCGGCAGCAGGGAAGTGAAGGGCTTCGCCCCCTTGCGCATCTCGTCGAACAGCAGCTTCTCCTGCCCGGTGCGCCCGTTGTCGTCAAAATACTCCACGCCGTTGAGCGTGTAGGGCATCCTGACGACCGGTATATTCTTCTCATCCGCGATCGAATACTGCAGATCGCTGTCGCTGTCGGTCATGAACACATAGTCCCGCAATGCCTGCCGCCCCCTTTCGCCTGGTATTTCCGTATTCGCATACGCCTCGGGCCCATCATACAGCCAATCGGCGCCGATTGCAACGAGTTCTTCCTTCCGCCCCCTTGCCCGCCGCGGCCCCCGGTGCTACCATGGGCGGACCGCGCAGGAGCGGCCAACGTGCAAAGAAAGGAGACACGGCATGCGTTTTCCCCGGATCCCGGGCTTTGAGGGCATCAGGTCGTCGCTGGCCCTCCTGAAGGGGAACACGCGCACCTGCATCCTGTTTGAGCCGATGTGGGGCATCCCCTTTGTGCTCTACAACTTCTACCTGAGCCTCTACATGAAGGAACTGGGCGTGAGCAACGCCCAGATCGGCTACCTGATCGCCGTCGGGTACCTCGCGGGAGCGGTGTTTTCCATGTTTGCGGGCGCCGTCACCGACCGCCTCGGCAGGAAGCGGACCACGCTGATCTTTGACCTCCTCGCCTGGCCGCTGGCGATGCTCGTCTACCTCTTCGCGCGGGGCTTCGCCCTGTTCGCGCTCGCGACAGTCCTCAACAGCCTCTCCCGCGTCGCGACGGTGTCGTACAACATGCTGCTCATCGAGGACGCGGACAATCCCCAGCGGGCCGCGGCGTACAACTTCATCGGCATCATCAATATCGCCAGCGGGATCTTCGTGCCGCTGGCCGGCATCGTGATCAGCCTGATGGGGCTGGTTCCCGGCGAGCGCCTGTTCCTGGCGGTCGCGGCCCTGAGCATGTCCGCCATGATGCTGCTTAGGCACGCGCGCCTGACGGAGACCCGCGAAGGCCTGCGCATCATGGAGGAGAAACGGCGGGAACCCTTGCTGAAGTCTGCCGCCGCCGCCCTCCCGAACCGCTCCGCGAGGGCCCTGGCGAAGCGCCCGGCCGCCCTGATGGCGGTGGGCATCTCGGTGCTCTTCAACACCTGTCTGGTCATCGGCGGCATGACCAGCCTGTACTTCGCGCCCTATATGACCGAGACCCTCGCGCTGGGCAGGTCCTCCGTCTCCATCCTGGGCGGACTCTATTCCTGGCTGCTCCTGG
>CAZLYF010000078.1:10804-15118 GCA_964563725.1 uncultured Oscillospiraceae bacterium | reverse complement strand
GATCACCGAAAGCGAGCCCGTTTTCCTTCGCGTAAACCTCAGCGTAGCTCCCCTGACTGCACCACAGCTTGAAGTCCGGGCCTGCCCCTACGAATGCGTCCGCCCCGATATGCGTCACGCTGTCGGGCAGGAAAGCGAACGTAAGGCCAGCACAGTCCCCGAAGGCACACTCGCCAACGCTTGTCACGCCTTCCGGGAGCATCACGGTTTGGAGGCTCCCGCAGTAGGCGAAGGCGAAGTCGCCAACCGTGCGGAGGCTTTGCGGCAGCCTGATCTCCTCCAGGCCTGCGCAGTTGTAGAAGGCCCGCATGCCGATGGCCGCGACGTCTTCGGGGACGGCGACGCTTCGGATGAGCCCGTTGTTCATGAAGGCGCCCTCGCCGACGGTTGTCACCGGATGCCCGTCCAGCGTGTCCGGTAGAGTGAGGCTGGTTTCGTTCCCTGTGTACCGGCTGATCGTCGCCGTGCCGTCTTCCCCAAGGACATGCTCATAGCCGCCGCTCTCCGTGAATCCCGCGCATGGCGGGAGCCCCGCCAGAGCAAGGCAGAGCAGGATCATAATGACACGCTTCATACGCCTGTCCTCCATATTTATTTATCAACGAAGACAGCCTCGGAATGAGACCGCGGGTCGGGAAAGTGGCCCGGGGGCAGATGAGCGGTTCTGGGCTTCTGTCAAGAATTACCCGCCGGGCAGAAATCGTTTCGCTGATATTATAATTTGAATTCAATATTTCCGCAAGCGAAAAGAAAATATAACATGAAACAGGCACAGCGATCGCTTCCGCGCTGCCCGCCCGAAATGGCAGAAAATCGTTGTTCTGCTGCCCCGTTGCCAGTGAAGGCCACGTTTGTATTGACCGGGACAGCTGTCTTCACATGCCTTGATCCAATGCAATGCGCCGACCGCTTTGCAACTGCTTCGCGGCAGCAAAGCTGCCACTTCCCAGCCGCGCAGTAGCTGCTTCCCCAGGTAATGCTCCACCTGCTTCTTAAAAACTCAAATCACAATGGCACAGCCGCGTTTCACGGCAGCTCTGCTGCCGCTAAATGGACCGCAGCTGCCTCACGGGACCCGCGCAAACTGCTCGACAGCGACAGCCAGATAGATAAAGACGCCCAAATTGAGCGCTCCACAGAACAGGCACACGCTCGAGTCCACCAGTTCCCTTTTCGAATGATAGCCGTGGCGGCTCCCTGCGCAGACCCAAAGCGCGTAAAACGGGACGCATAACGCCTTCAGGATCCTGTCACGAGGGATTTTCCGCCACTTTCCCCATCGCTGCAGCAGATAAGCCAGTACGGCAGCCGCCGCAGCGATGCTCACGAAGATCAACAAACCAACAGCTGACATTGGTCCACGTCCTCTTGCCGTTGTCGTCGCGGCCCAGGTATGTCAGACACGTTAAACTGGTCGGTCTCATTTGTTGTACGAAACGGTTGGAGAACGGTCCCAAACGAGCCATAAAACTTATAGAGCGAACACCCCAACAGGTTAATGATACCGCAAACGCCACCCCTTTTCAAGCATCCTGAATACAAATTTGACAGCAGGGCTGCAGAGCATCCAATCAGAACGCCACGCATCCTGGACTTCCGCCCGGCATTTGCCCTAATTGGCATGGGAAACCTTTAGACGCTTGCGCACGCGGCGCAACAGGGCGAAAGAAGCACGATGAAACACGCGCCCTCCCATCCTCCCGATACGGCCGGCAAATTTCCCGCGGCTGTTGACAGCAGGCCGGGGGGGTTGTAGAATGCTGTTAGGAAACCGCTCCCACAAGAGAAGGGGCGACAGATATCGTGTCAAAAACGATGACGATCAAGGACATTGCGCGGGAAGCCGGCGTAGGGAAGTCCACTGTGTCCCGCGTCATCAACGCGAAGGGCTACGTAAGCGCTGAAACCATCAGCAAAGTCAAATCCGCCATGAAGCTCCACGGCTACCAGCCGTCCGCTGTTGCGAGGAGCCTTTCAAGGCAGGAAAGCGACGTGATCGGACTGATCCTGCCTGAGGTGAACAACCCCTTCTTCGCGGACATCCTGCTGGGCGTCTGCCAGACGGTGGACAAGAGCGGCTACACGCTGATGCTCTGCGGCACTGACAATGACATGGAGAAGGATTTTCACGCCCTGAGGGCGATGCACAGGCAACGGATCCGGGGCCTTGTCTACGTCCCCGCCAGCGACTATTCGGAAGACGCACCGTTTGAAAAAATGCAGGGCCTGCTCAAACAGCTCGGCTGCCCTGTCGTGGTCCTGGACCGTCCCATCGCTCGGCTGAATGACCGGGACTGTGTGGTGACAGACAACTTTCTCGGCGCCTACAATGCGACGGAGGCGCTGGTCAGGACAGGGCACAGGCGCATCGGGGTCGTTGCGGGCGATATGAGCCTCTATATCGGGCGCCGGCGTTTTGAAGGCTACCGCGAGGCCATGGCGCAAAGCGGGCTTGCCGTTCGTCCAGAAGACGTGGTGTATGGACAGTTCGAAAAGGAAACGACACACCGGGAGATCCTGCGCCTGCTGAACGGCAAAGACCGGCCGACCGCCTTTTTCATTTGCAACAACTTAAGCGAAGCCGGCTTCCTGCTGGCGGTCCAGGAGAAGGGTCTTCGCATCCCCGAGGACATCGCTTTCATCGGCTTTGACGAGATGGAGGGCCAGCGCGTTTTCAACATGCCCTACAGCTGCCTGGACCGCGAAGTGCTGACGCTTGGGACTCTGGCGGCCCAGCTGCTCATCCGCCGCTTCTCGAACCCCTGCCACGAAACGGACAAGGTCGTCGTGGTGCCCCGCGTGGTCCTGCGCGGATCAGAACGTCTGGTAAATCAACGCTGAAAAAACTGCCCTGATTGCTCAAGCTGTTTCCAAGGGTTGTGGAACCGTTCCCATACCGTTTGCCCGCGCAGCGGCCCTGTATGAAACTCCCAGGTAGACATTGACGAAAGGGGGCGGGATTATGGTAAAATCAGATGACTCAAGCTGAACACTTCTTCCAGGCACGACCGAAGGCACACGCTGCTGTCGATTCCCATCCTGCCTGAAGCCCGCGTACGGCGCGGTACCGAAAGGAAGAGTAGACAATGAAAAAGTTCGTTTCTGTCATGATCGCCGCCCTGATGCTCCTTGGCATCGCGGCCGCCGCTTCCGCCGAACCCCTGACGGTCGCCGTCAGCATGCGCTCCACTGCCAGTGAATACCACATGCAGTATGTCACCGGCGCGGAGAACTTCGTCGCGACACTCCCGGCAGGCACGGCCGAGGTGCAGATCCTGGCCTGCGAGGGCAGCGACGAGAAACAGATCAACGACATCAATGCCGTCATCGCCAGCAAAGGCGACAACATGATCCTCTTCGTGGACCCCAACAACGCCCCCAACATCACCGCCATCGCGGAAGCCTGCGAGGAAGCGGGCGTCTACTGGGTCTCCGCGTGGAACACCCCTGAAGGCATCAACCCGTACAGCTACAAGTACTGGGTGCACCACCAGGCCTGCGACGCGGTGAAGCAGGGCTATGACATCGCCGTCACCCTGTTCAACGGCATCGGCGGCAAGGGCAACATCTGCGTCATGGAAGGCATGCTGGCCAATAGCGCCAATATGTACCGCATGCAGGGCCTGCAGAAGGCGCTTGCCGAGTACCCGGAGATCAAAGTGCTCGACGACCAGGCCGGCGACTGGCAGACCGCGAAAGGCCTGTCCATCATGGAGTCCTGGCTGTCGAAGTATGACAACATCGACGGCGTCTGGTGCGCCTGTGACGACATGGCCGTCGGCGTAGTCCAGGCCTTGAAGGCGAAGGGCCTCAACGGCAAGGTCAAGGTGACGGGCGTGGACGGGACCTCCGCCGCCATCGAAATGGTCGCCAGCGGCGACCTGATCTGCACCATCGCCAACAACGGCTGGATGCAGGGCGGCTACGGCGTGGCCTACGCCTACGCGGCCAAGACCGGCGTCATCGACACCGCGACGATGGACGACCTGCACCGCATGTTCTACACCAACGGCTTCCTGGTCACCTCCGAGACGCTGGAAGAGTACTACGACAACTTCGTCAGGAACGCGCCCACCTACGACTACACCAACCTCGACTTCCCCATCGCAAGGGGCATGGACGTCCCGCACTGATTACCCGTCTGAACGCGGCGCGCGGCGCATCCTTTGGGGATGCGCCGCGCGCGGGATCATTTCTGACAGGGATGGGCTGTTATGGAAGATAACGTGCGCACGCACAACATCGGGCTGGAATTCTCTCAGGAGATGAAGCGCCAGGCGCAAAGGGAGCGCCTGGTTTTCTGGGCGCCCGTCG
>CAZLYF010000078.1:2160-10794 GCA_964563725.1 uncultured Oscillospiraceae bacterium | reverse complement strand
TCAAACCGACTTTGAACCATAAGGATTTTGCACATGCAGTACTGGCTCCTCGCGTTCCTGATCCTTCTTTTTTCCGTCACCGCCCAGGGATTCTTTTCCCTCAAGAACCTGAGCACCGTCCTCAGCCAGGTCTCCATCCCCCTCGTCATGTCCATGGGCCTCACCTTCATGATCCTCATGGGCAGCACGGACCTGTCCGCAGAAGGCCTGGCCGGCTTTGTCGGGGCCACCGTCGCGCTGATGATCGCCAACTCCAAGAATGACGTGGACATCGGAGGGTTCGCGCTGGTGATCGTGATGGCGGCCAGTGTCGCCGTCACCGCGGTCTCCGGCCTCATCCACATCAAGGCGAAGCTCCCCTCGTTCATGGTTTCCTATTCCATCTCCAGCATCATGGCGGGCCTGGCAGTGCTTGCCTACCGCGGGCAGCCCGCGCTGATCCGCGCGCCCTTTTTCACCACCCTCGCCCAGGGCTCCTTTATCGGCATCCCCTACCTGACCTGTGTCGCCCTGGTGGTGTTCGCGCTTTCCTACATTTTCCAGGCGCGCACCAAATTCGGCAGCTATGTGATGGCCATCGGGGACAACGAAGCCGCGGCGAAGAACATCGGCATCAACATCGACCGGACCAAATTCAAGGTGTTCCTGTGGCTCGGGTTCTGCATCGGCCTGGTGGGCCTGATGGGCGCGGTCCGCATCGGGCGCGGCGAGGTCGGCATCGGGAAGGACATCGTTTTCCCGGCCATCACCGCGGTGGTTGTGGGCGGCACCAGCCTGCGCGGCGGTAGGGGCGGTGTCATCAACTCCCTTATAGGCGCTTTCATCGTCACGATCATCACCAACGGCCTGATCCTGCTGGGCGTCAATCCCTACATCCAGTCGGCCGTGCAGGGCATCATCATCATCGTTGCGGTTGCCCTCTCCATCCAGCATGGCAGAAACACCATCGTGAAATAAGGGAGGGGATCGTTGTGGGAAAAAAGGCCCTGCTGAAGGTGGAACGCGCCAGCATGCAGTACCCGGGAACGCTCGCACTCAGTGACACGGACCTCGAGGTCTACGCCGGGGAGGTCCTGGGCCTCGTCGGAGAGAACGGCGCCGGGAAATCCACGCTGATGAAGATCATTTCGGGCGTGGAAACGGCAAGCTCCGGCAGCATGGAGATCCATGGCGCAGAGTACAAGCCCCGCAACACCATCGAGGCCAACAGGCTGGGCGTCGGGATGGTTTTTCAGGAACAGTCGCTGATCCAGAACCTGACGGTGGCGCAGAACATGTTCATCGGCAAGGAGGACGCCTACGTCCGGCGCGGCCTCATCGACACGAAGCGGATGAACGCTGACACAAAGCGCTTGATGGACGAGATGGAGATCAAAAACATCCGGCCTTCCGCGCGCGTTTCGCGCCTGGATTTCGCCAGCCGCCAGATCGTGGAGATCGCCAAGGTGATCCATTCCGTCCGCGACGCCGAAAAGGAAGGCGCAGTCATCCTGCTGGACGAGCCGACGTCCGTGCTCAGCGAGCAGGAGGTCCAACAGCTGTTCAGCCAGATCCGCAGGCTCTGCCAGCGGGGCAACGCGGTCATTTTCGTGTCCCACAAGCTGGACGAGGTGATGGAGATCAGCGACCGCGTCTGCGTGCTCAAGGACGGGCGCAAGGTCGCGGAGATGGACACCCGCCGCGTAGACGAAGGCCTCCTGTACGAGCTGATGGTCGGCAAGACCGCGTCCGGGGAGTACTACCAGGTCGCCCGCCAGCGCGAGCCGGATCCTGAAGTCGTGCTGGAGCTGAATGACCTGTGCCGGCGGGGCTATTTCGGCAGCGTCAATATGAAGCTGCACCGGGGCGAGATCGTCTCCATCTGTGGTGTCATCGGTTCCGGGAAGGAAAACCTCTGCGCGGTGGTCTGCGGGGACGAAGCGCCTACCTCCGGCGAAATCAGGATCAACGGTTCCGCCAAGCAGTTTTCTTCCCCCCACGCGGCGCTCAGACATGGCATCCTCTCGGTGCCCCGGGAACGCCGGGCGGAGGGGGTGGTTGCTGATTTCACCACTTTTGAGAATATCTGCATGTCCAATTACGACAAGGTCACCTCCCGCGGGCTGATCTCCGACCGCCTTGCGCGCAAACAAGCGGAGAAATACGTCAAAGAGCTGGAGATCAAGCTGCCCAGCGTCGGTCAGAAAGTGAGCAATCTTAGCGGGGGCAACGCGCAGAAGGTCGTCTTCGCCCGGGTGTTGGCAAGCGAAGCGGACATCTTGGTGCTGGACCATCCCACGCGCGGCGTGGACGTGGGCGCGAAGGCGGAAATCTACAGCATTATCCGGGACATCGCCAACGACGGCAAAAGCATCCTCCTGCTGGGCGACACGCTGGACGAGACGATTGGCCTTGGCAACCGGGTCTTCGTCATGAAGGATGGGATGGTCACGAAGGTGTTCGAGGCGCCGCCCGGCGGCAAGCCCGAACAGCTCGACATTGTCAAATACATGATGTGAGGAGACCGGTATGAGCAGATTCGGCGCCCTGTGGAAGAGGTTCGCGCGCAACCGGGACACGCTGACCAAGTACCTCGCCTTTGTGTCCACCGTGCTGCTTTCGGTCTTCTTTTTCATCATGAACCCCAACTTCCTCAAGGCCCGCAACATCGTCAATATCCTCAAGGACATTTCCCCCATCATGATCCTCGCCGCGGGCCAGGCCATGGTCCTCATGCTGGGATCCATCGACCTGTCCATCGGCAGCATCGCATCCTGCGCTGCGGTCATGCTGACGGTGCTTCTTGAAAAATCCGGCGCGTGGGCCTACGCGGTCGTGCTTCTTTACGGTGCCTTCGCGGGTATCTTCAACGGTGTGCTCCACTCCGTGCTTGGTATCCCCAGCTTTATCGCCACTCTGTGCTCCCAGGCCATCTGGCAAAGCGCGGCCTATATGATTTCCGGTGGGCAGCCGCTGACGATGATGCCTCCCGTCTGGCCGCTGGTCAACTGGGCAAAGGTCACCTACCTCAGTGCGGTCCCGCTGCTGTTCCTGGTAGCGCTGGCTGTCCTGATCCTCTACTCCCTCATCAGCAAGTACTCAAAGGCCGGAAGGACGGTGCTGGCCGTGGGCGCCAACGAGCGCGCGTCCTGGCTGATGGGCCAGAACGTGCGCCGGGCGAAGCTGCTCTCTTTCTTCCTGGCCGGTCTCGCCGGGGCGATCGGCGGCATTTTCTTCGCTGTGAAGCTCAAAAGCGGCATCCCGACGGTGGGCGCCCAGTACCTGATGCCTGCCATCGCATCGGCGGTCCTTGGCGGGGTCGCGATGACGGGCGGCAGGGGTATCCTGTTCCTCACGCTTCTGGGGTCCCTGCTGATCACCATCATCCAGAACGGCATGAACGTCGTGGGCGTGGACGGCTTGTGGCAACAGGTCATATTCGGATCGCTGCTCCTCGCCGCGATCTACATGAACTCAAGCAAGAACTACAGAAATCTTGTCGTCAAGTAAGGGGGGACGCGCGTGATCTACAAAAAAGTCAGGCTGATCGATGAGCCGATCTCAGTCCTTGGCATCGGGTGCTGGAATTTCGGCGGCGACTGGGACAACTTCGCGGACGAGAAATCCATCACCATCATCCACGCTGCCATCGACCGCGGCGTGAACTTCTTCGACGTGGCCCCGGTCTATGGCTGGTACCACTCCGAGGAAGTGCTGGGCAAAGCCCTTTCTGGCGGCCTGAGGGACAAGGTACTCATCGCTTCAAAGTGCGGGCTTTTGTGGGACGAGAACCATGTCACGCGCAATGACCTTTCCAAAAAGAGCATCCTGAAGGAAATCGACGGCAGCCTGTCCCGTCTTAATACGGATCACATCGACATCTACCAGCTGCACTGGCCGGACCACAATACCTCCATTGAGGAAACAGCAGACGCGCTCAAGGAAATCATGAAGGCCGGCAAGATCCGTTATGTGGGTCTGAGCAACTTCGCCCAGGCGGATGTCGAACGCTTCATGCAACTCATCGGCGTCCACTGCCAGCAGGGCCTTTACAACATGCTGGAGCGGAACACCGCGTCCTATCACGGCATCCCGCTGGAGTACAAAGCCGAGGACGAGATGCTGCCCGTGGTCCGCAAGTACGGCCAGGCCTTCCTCCCCTACAGCCCGTATTTCCAGGGCCTGCTGACGGGCCGCTTCACCCGCGAAAAGAAATTCTCCGGCCGGGATATCCGCAACGCGAACCCAAAGTTCTCGGGTCAGCTGTTCGAGACGTACTTCCAGGCGTACGAACAGCTTCAAGCCTTCGCGGACAGGATCGGGCGGCCGATGAACGAGATCTGCGTCAACTGGCTGCGTCAGAAGGGCGAGGTCACCTGCATCATCGGCGGCGTTTCGTCCGTTGCGCAGCTGGAGGCAAACATCAGCGCCCTGTCCTGGGACATCGCGCCCGCTGAGATGGACGAGATCAACCGCATCATCGAACCCTACCGCTATCTGTGAGGGAGAGGATCAAATGCTCAGACAATACGCGAAGGCTTTCCATCACTACGGCCTGCCCACCCGGGACATGGACGCGACGATCGATTTCTATTCCGGCAAGCTGGGCATGGACATCGTGTTCTCCGAGACGGTGAGCGAGGGCGGGAAACCCTGCCGCGTCGTCCATTTCAAGGCCGGCAGCATGCTGGTGGAAGCCTACGAGCGCGACAGCGTCGCAGGCGTGCCGGGTGCGATCGACCACATCGCCTTTGAAACCGGCGACATCGAGGGCGCGTTCGCGGAGGCGAAACGGCTGGAGCTCCGGTTTTCCAAACCGGAGATCGGCGTGTCGGATTACTGGCCGGGCACGGCGCGCTGGTTTCACCTGGTCGGGCCAAGCGGAGAGCTGGTCGAGTTCGCGCAAAGCTGAACGGGGCTTCCGGAAAAAACCTCCAGGCCCGGGAGCAGACAGCTTTGTGCTATGCTGGCCGACTGTCTGCAGCGATATGCACGTCCATATACACGGTCCCGCCGCGTTCATAGAGCCTTTCGTAGCAGGGCAGGACCTCTTTGCTGCGCTTCGGCCTGATCCCGTTCACGTTCATATAGGACAACAGCGTCTTGTGGGCGTTCGGGATCAGGGTGAACGGGGCTTTCATGGGGTCCCTGATGGTGATGACGGCGTAATCATGTGCCGGCTGAAAAACGATGTCCGCCTCCCCGCGCGCCTGTTCTCCGCCGTCCGGCAGGACGCAAGCCGCGGCGTACCCGTGCATATGGTGCACGTTCAACTGCTCCATCGATACGTCCGGGAAGTCCCAGCCAATGATCTCCGGCTGCGGGATGCCGCGGGCAGCCGCCCAGCCTTTCATGTGATTCATGGCGTCTTCCTCGGGCTCGCGGCTGATGACGGTATAGCTGACATACCTGAACGGCCCGCTCCGCTCCACGCGGATGTCTGAGTAGGCCTCGTCGCACACGCCCATGTCCTCCCGAAGCAGCTGGTCCATCGTGCAGGAAAAGAAGCGGCAGAGCTCCATCGCCTTTTCCATTTCGGGCCAGGCGGCGTCAAGTTCCCATTTGGAGACTGTCTGGCGGGACACCCCCATTTTCTCCGCCAGCTCTTCCTGCGTCATGCTGCCATGCATCCTTCTCAGGAACAGCAGGTTTCTCCCGAAGCCCATATCCCGTCACCCCCCTGTCTGTTTGCGTTCATCATACCAGCCAGGCAACACGCCTTCCACCAACCATAACGGGCGTTTTTCTAGATTGCGCAACCTGAAGTTGCAAAGCAATCCGTTTTACAATCCACATCTTTGATGTACAATGTTTCCGCAACAGGATGCATATGCCGATCGAACAAGCCCTTTCCCCGTTCTGACCGTCCGACACGACCCGGTTTCCGAACTTGAAACGCAGCGCATCCATATCCGCCGGCCAGGAGATTGCGAGGCTCACCTGCATGGCCTGGTACACCGGATTGCCGCGCGCCGCCATTGCAGACAGGCATACCACATTCAGGGAGGTCACATCATGGAAGGGAAACAGGTGCCAAAGAGACTGAGACAGACTTTTCTTCTGCATGCCGCCGCGATTGCCCTGTTCGCGCTCATCTACCTGATCATCCCTGTCCGGTGGGGGGATTTTACCGGCTGCCTCTCCAACCGCGTGCCCCAGGTGTTTCGGCTATTCGGGACATCGCTCCTGGGATATGCCGTCAGTTCATACCTGGCACACAGGGAGAGGTCCCTGGAACGGGTGATGGTCACCCTTCGCACCGCCTGCGTCATTCACGCGCTGTTCTTCGTCGTGATCGTGCTCGCGCTGCTATTGTGGGACCTGCCTTCCATCGGGTGGCTGTACGCCGGGTTCACGGGCGTGTTCGCCATTGCGTTCAACCTGCAGTATTTCAAGCTGGTACGTTCAAAATGACCGGACGCGGGGCAATTGAGGAAGGGCTTGACACCTCAGCGCGTGTCCCACCCCCCTTCCCCCAGCAGTAGCACGCTGCCGGTCGCGTCATTTCTGCGCTTTGTCTGCGGCTTTCCATGAAAAAACGGTCAGTCTACCCCCCTGATGATCCAGCCGCGGGTGTGCGTGAATCGTCTGCCCGATCATCCCTGTCCGTTGTAACTCTCTTCCTGGCATCCGCTCCGCTTCCCACGCCGTCGCGGGGGACTCACACCATTGACATAAACCGCATGGAAAAAACCAAAGACCGCGCGATAATTGCTCGAACCAAAAACCGAAAACCCTTTCCGCGCGTCCAATAAGTGAAAGGTCAAAGCGCGAAGGAGCGGGCCAGATGACAGGCGAGGAGTTTTCCCAGCGTGTCGCCGACATGACGCAGACGCTCTACAGGGTCTGCCGCATGCAGCTTTCGCAGCGCTGCGACTATGAGGACGCCGTGCAGGAGAGCCTGGAAAAAGCCTGGGAAAACCGCGGGCGCTTAAGGGACGTGCGATACATGAAAACCTGGCTGGTCCGCATCCTGATCAACGAATGCCACAACATCCAGCGGCAGCGCAAACGCGAGTGCGTCCCCGCCGCCGCGCCCTGCCAGGAACCGTCCGCGCCGCCAGACGGGGAGGTCACGCTGCACGACGCGCTGATGACGATGGACGAAAAGCTTCGCCTGCCGGTCATGCTCTACTACATCGAGCACTACCGGATCGCCGAGATCGCTAGCATGCTCCGCCTCCCGCAGGGCACGATCAAGACGCGCATGGCGCGCGGGAGGAACGAGCTGAAGAAATACTACGCCCAAGAGGTGCTGATCCCATGAACGAAAAGCGGAACCTGGAGGACGGATTCGTCCGCGCGGACGCCCAGTTTGAAGAAAACCTGGGAAGGATGCTAGCCCATTTCCGCGGCAGGGCCGACACAAAGCGGGTCAGGCCGCTGAGGCTGGTGTTGGTCTCTGTGCTGGCCACCCTGCTGCTGGGCGCCGCGGCGCTTTCCTTTGCCTGGCAGGCCGGCATGCTGGACTTCCTGTTCACCCCGCGGCAGGACCTCTCCTTCAGCTACGTGGCCTCCTACAGAAACGGCGTGAAGGGCTGGGTCATCACGGGATACTTCGGGCAGGAAGGGGAGGTCGCCGTCCCTGACAGGATCGACCGCGTCCCGGTGACCGGCATCGGGGCCGGGGCCTTTGCCCGAAGCCTCAGTCTCACCGGCGTCACGCTCCCGCAGGGCCTGGTATCCATCGGGGACTCCGCGTTCTTCGGCTGCGAGAACCTGGCAAGCGTCGCCTTCGGAAACGGGACGGGGCTCAGGAACATCGGCAATTCCGCCTTTGCCGACTGCAAAGCCCTCGTGTCCCTCAGCGTCCCGCAGGGCGTGAGCGATATCGGGGAGCTGGCGTTCGCGAGCTGCTCGGGCCTGGTCAGTGTCTCGCTGCCAGACACCCTCCTGAATATCGGTGAGGGCGCGTTCTCGGACTGCGGGAAGCTCCTGAGCGTCACCTTGCCGCAGGGGATCACCAAGGTCCGCGGCGGCCTGTTCGCGGGCTGCCTGAGCCTGGAAAGCGTAGTGATCCCGGAGGGCGCGGACGGCATCGGCGCCTCCGCCTTCTACGAATGCCGGAGCCTGAAAAGCATCTCGCTGCCGCGGGGCGTCACGGCAATCCCGGAGTACGCCTTCTGGCGCTGTGAAAGCCTTGAGGAAATGCTGATCCCAGGCGCCGTCAAGAGCGTCGGCGACTTCGCCTTCTCCTGGTGCGCGGGCCTCCAGCGGCTCGTCCTGCCTGAGGGCGTCGCCGGCATCGGCAGGCAGGCCTTCGCCTGGTGCCTGTCCCTGGAAAGCGCCGCGCTGCCCGAGAGCCTCACCTCCATCGGGGAAGGCGCGTTCAGTTTCTGCGACTTGCTGACCCTGAACGCTGCGGAGGGCTCCTACGCGCTGAAATATGCCGCGGAGCAGCAGATCCCCTATGCAATCGTGCACGATTGACATACGCCTGCGGCCCGACGACCGACCTCGCTCCCGGTTTCACACAGGATGGCAGACATGCCAATGAAAGGAAAGGCAAGAAAATGAAGTGGACCTCAAGCGTACTTGGACTGTTGCTCGCATTGTGCCTGCTCTTCTCAGTATCCTCAATTCCGGCGCTTGCTGAAATGGCGTACCGGGAAGAGTTCGCGGCGACAGGCGGCTGGCCGCCTGAAATCATCGGTA